>NZ_JBQCVS010000019.1:0-22565 GCF_051958155.1 Neisseria sp. P0014.S009
CTGTGTTATACTGTCTGCTTCGTTTTCTTCACCGCGTCAGCAGCGAAGAACCGAACTATACGCCTCCCAACAAAACCCGTCAACACCTTTCGCAAAATTATTTCTAGAAATTTAACCATCGCCCTGTTTTAACAGGGTTTTTATTTTATAAAAAAACTTCAACAACCTTTCTA
Organism: Neisseria sp. P0014.S009; assembly: GCF_051958155.1. Taxonomy (NCBI): domain Bacteria; kingdom Pseudomonadati; phylum Pseudomonadota; class Betaproteobacteria; order Neisseriales; family Neisseriaceae; genus Neisseria; species Neisseria sp. P0014.S009. The sequence goes on from NZ_JBQCVS010000019.1 coordinate 174, forward strand.
CACAATCCATACATACAAAAAAATACAAGCTAAAGGCCGTCTGAAATGCTCTTTCAGACGGCCTTTTGAATTTGACCTATGCTTTAATTTATATTGTTGACGCTTGTTTTTTGGTATGATGTTTCTTTGATTTTATTTCAGCTTCGAGTTTGCTATGTCTGTCTATACCAGTGTTTCCGACGCTCAAATGCGCGATTTCTTGCTGCAATATGATTTGGGAGATTTTGTCTCTTTGCAGGGGATTGCTCAAGGAATTACTAACAGTAATTATTTTCTGACTACCTCAACCGGTCGTTATGTGTTGACTGTTTTTGAGGTTTTAAAATCAGAGGAACTACCTTTCTTTTTAGAGCTAAACCAACACTTGAGCCAAAATGGCGTTGCCTGCGCCGCTCCGATTGCTCGTAAAGATGGCGGACTGCATTCTATGTTAGCCGGAAAACCTGCTTGCTTGGTAACTTGTTTGAATGGCTCCGATACCGGCTGGCCGACTGAGGCACAATGTTTCCACACTGGTGCGATGTTGGCCAAAATGCATTTAGCCGGTCAAGATTTTCCTTTAAAAATGAAAAATCCCCGTTATGATGGCTGGTGGCATGATGCCTGCACCCAGTTGCTCCCGGTTTTAGATAGCGAAGATGCCAAACTGCTTCAATCTGAAATTACTGCTTTAGATAAAAATCTTGGAGAACATTTGCCTTCTGGTATTATCCATGCCGATTTATTTAAAGACAATGTACTGCTTAATGGAGATGAAGTTTCCGGCTTTATCGATTTTTATTATGCGTGCAATGGTAATTTCATGTACGACTTGGCCATTGCAGTTAACGACTGGGCGCGGACAGCCGATAATAAATTAGACCCTGCTCTTTATGATGCTTTTATCCATGGCTATGAAAGCGTGCGTCCTTTATCTGATGAAGAACGTGCATATCTCCCTACTGCACAAAGAGCCGGATGTATCCGTTTCTGGGTATCCCGCCTACTGGATTTCCATTTTCCTCAATCAGGTGAAATGACATTTATTAAAGATCCGAATGCATTTAGAGATCTGTTATTGAGTCTTAAATAATATATAGATAAAAGGCCGTCTGAAATTCAGACGGCCTTTTATTTAATGTCCTCCCCCACTAGAGCCGTTAAATGGCGGCCTTGCCAGCCAAATAATGGGGATCATGCTGATGAATATGATACTGCCTGCCAAGAAAATTTCATTTGAGCCAATAATAAAGCCTTGTTGGGAAATGGTGCTATTTATCGCCACCAAAGCCTGCTCCTTGCTTAAACCATTGGCCATCATGCCTTGAATAGATTGGTTGCTGATTGAGGACAATGAATTAATATGTTCGGTCAGTTGAGTATGGTGCAAAGCTTCGCGTCGTTCCCACATGGTGCTGACAACAGATACTCCGACACCGCCCATAAAAACACGCAAGAAGTTAGACAGGCTACTGGCCGAGGCAATTTGATTGCCTTTCATATGCGACAAGGTAATACTGGTCAAAGGCAGGAAGAACATGGCTACGCCTAAACCCTGCCAAAACTGCGGCCAAACGACATTGCTCATATCCATACCGGCATAGAAATCGGTTCGCCAATGGAATGTATAGGCAAATACCAAGAAGCTGGCGCTGACAAACAGGCGCATATCGACGCGATTACCAAACTTACCGATAATCGGCGACAGAATAATCGGCAAAAAACCCACCGGCGCAGCAGCCAAACCTGCCCAAGTAGCGGTATAACCAAGATTTGATTGCAACACCAAAGGCAGCAGGGTCAATGTGCCCATATAGACCATAAAGCCCAACGATGTAGCAACAACGCCTATCGTGAAGTTTCTATTTTTAAACAATGACAAATCGACAATCGGGTATTTCTCGCCCAACTCCCAAACAATAAAATATGTCAGGAACACCAAAGCGGTAACGCCCAAAACGATAATCTCTCCCGAGGCAAACCAGTCTAATTCCTTGCCCCTATCAAGCATCATTTGCAATGCGCCGATACCGACAATCATCAACACCAGCCCGACATAATCGATTGGCGCCCTGACGATTTCAGTTTCCCTGTGTCTAAGCTGCTTCCAAGCAATAGTTGCAGACAAAATCCCGATCGGGATATTGATAAAGAAAATCCATCCCCAATGCCAGTTGTCCGAGATCCAACCGCCCAAAATCGGTCCCAATACAGGGGCAACAACGACAGTCATCGCCCACAAAGCCAATGCCAATGTTCGTTTTTCAGGCGGATAGGAAGCCATCAGAAGACTTTGGGACAAGGGAATCAAAGGCCCGGCGATAAAGCCTTGCAATACCCGGAAAAAAACCAAGGCTTGAAGATTATGCGCCATACCGCACAGCCATGACGTTACGACAAAACCAATCACGGCAGCAATAAAGATTTTAACCTCGCCAAACCGCTTGGCCAAAAAGCCGGTCAGAGGGACGGAAATGGCATTGGCTACGGCAAATGAGGTAATCACCCAAGTCCCCTGCGTGGTAGCCGCGCCTAAATCCCCTGCAATAACAGGCACGGCGACGTTGGCGATGGTGCTGTCCAAGACTTCCATAAATACGGCCAAGCTGAGCGCCAAAGTTGCCAACACCAGCTTAAACCCTTGTAACGGCGGATAATTCATATTTTTAAACTATAAGACAACCGCCAAAGCGGTCGATTGAAGAGAATCAATATTTCAGACGGCCTGAGCCTTCAATAAAAGACTCAGGCCGTCTGAAAAGATTATTTTGCGTATTGCTCGAAGATTTTATCGACTGAAGCATCGGCGGCTTTCCAATCCACACTTTCCGTTTCCGGCAAGGCAGTATTCCGTTCCGCTTCGGCAGTCATGGCTTTACCGCTGCCCTTCTCGGCAACATCGACTTTAACAGTCATCGACAAACCGACACGGAGCGGATTTTTTTGCAATTCTTTGGCATCCAAACTGATGCGCACCGGCACACGTTGTACGACTTTAATCCAGTTGCCCGTTGCATTTTGCGCCGGCAGCAATGAGAACGCACTGCCCGTACCGGCCGACAAGCCCATTACCTTGCCATGGTAAACCACTTTGCTGCCGTACAAATCGGCTGTCATTTCAACAGGCTGGCCGATTTTCATTTTGCGCAGTTGCGACTCTTTAAAGTTGGCATCCACCCACAATTCAGACAGAGGCACAACGGCCATCATCGGCGTACCTTGCACAATACGTTGGCCGACTTGGACATTGCGTTTGGCAATTTGGCCGCCGATCGGCGAACGGATTTGCGTACGTTGCAAATTCAACCAAGCGTCTTTGATGTGGCTGATGGCCGTCTGAACTGCCGGTTGTTGGCGCAGAGGAATATTACTGCCCAACGCTGCCTGAGCAGAAACTTCTTCTGCCTCAACCGCTTTCAATGCAGCCTGAGCCTGAACCACAGCGGCGCGGGCATGGCTGAGTTCTTCACCTGAAACCGCTTCCGTACCCGCCAAAGATTCACGGCGGCGCAAATCGGCTTGCGCACGGGCCAAATCGGCTTTGCGTAACAACACTTGCGCTTTGGCTTTTGAATTGACCGCAGTTTGCTGTTTGTTTTGACGGATAGCCTGAATCAATTCATTTTGCGCACGATCGTATGCCAGCTGAAAATCGCTGTCGTCCAAAGCCACCAAAACATCGCCTTTTTTCACGACATCCGTATCGTCATACATGACTTTGCGCACCGTGCCGTTTACCTGCGGCGTAATCATCACCAAATGACCGGCCACATAAGCATCTTCCGTTTCTTCTTCATGCTGCCAAAACAGGAAATACGCCAAAGCAACTCCTGCTGCCGCAATAAGGAATAGAAGCGTAACGATAACCAAATTGCGTTTGCGATGCGTTTTAGCGCCGGAAGCGACTACTTCCGGTTCTTTTTGGACATTATTTTTTTCCGATTGAGTATCCATAAGTCCTAACTTTAATTCTGCACATGTGATAACGATATTATTGTTTGCTGGGCGCTGACTTATACTATCAGTCCCCAATACGCGTGTTTAACGCGCTAAAGAGTCATATTCTATAGTTACACTCTATTCATTACAATAATTTCTTCCGGTAGCAAATGTAAATAAGGTAAGCAAAAGGCCGTCTGAAATTACTTTCAGACGGCCTACGTTTTAATAAAACGTTTATTTCTTATTTAATTTAAAGCCTCCGCCCAACTGGGCATTGAGGTTACTCCAAGCTGTCAGATATTCTGCATGGTATTGAAGCGCCGACATTTTTGTACGCGCAGCCTCGTCTTGTTTTTGCAAGGCGGTCAAGCCGTTATCCAAGCCAGCACGAACACGTCCTTTCGCATTTTGCACAGATTTATCCGCGATATTGACCATCTTATTCCAAGTATCTTGTCGACTTTTCAGGCTTTGATAGTCGACTACAGCATCTGCCGCCGAACGCATAGCGTTCAAAACAGTTTGGTCATACACGGCAACCTGCTCGTTATACTGGGCACGTTTACCCGCCAATTTAGACTGCAGCGCACCGGAAGTAAACAATGGCAGATTCAAAGCTGGAACGATGCCCAACATACCGGATGTCCGTCCACGAATCAGATTGAACGCATCAATGTGCGTCATACCTGCCAAAACTTTTAATTCGATATTCGGGTAAAACTCTGCTTCGGTCGATTTGACGATATGCCATTTCTCTTCAAGCAAGGCTTTTTGTGCCGCGATATCGGGACGGGCCGCCAACAAGTCCGCTTCAATACGGCTAACCGGCAATGACGGCACAGCCACCATTTTTTCCGGAACCTGTCCATTTAATGCACCCGGCACTCGGCCGGTCAATACAGCCAGGCTGTTGCGGATTTTCTCATTTTTCTGAGTCCATGCCGATTTTTCAAGCTGTAATTGCTGTTGCGCCATTTCCAGAGCGTGCAAGGCATCGGCAGGAGCCAGCTGCGCTTTAACGCGTTGTTGCATCAGTTTCAATGCTTTATCCGCCAGCTCTATGCGCGTATCCAACAAAGCCAGTTGTTCTGTCGCCATCTGCCACGCAAAATATTGGGCGGCAACGGCATGAGCCAACTCGGTGCGGATGTGCTGCGCTTCATACACCGCAGCCCTGCTTTTTCCTAAAACAGCTTGAATCTGCTCTCGGTTTTTACCCCAAAAGTCGAAAACCAAGCTGCCTTGCAAGGCTGCGTTCGCCAAAACCAATGTATGGTCGGTATCAACCATACCTGCTTGAGGTTTGGGTGAAACATAAGCACCCAGACCTGTAACGCCCAAGCCGACTTGCGGTTTGTTTGCGGCTCCCACAACGCCCAGCTGCGCCTGAGCCTGCTCAAACCTTGCCTTGACGACACGCAGATTGGTAGACGTCTGAATGGCGGAAGCAATCAAATTGTTTAATTTTTTATCTTTCAGCTTCATCCACCAGCCGTCTTGGGCAGTAGCGGCAGATTGGCCTTGCGGCAGCGGATAGGCTGTTGTCTCATCCAAAGGCGACTGTTTGCCGAAGGGCGCACATGCCGCCAACAGCGAAACAGCGGCAACGCATACGCTTGATTTGACCAAACCTAATTTCATACAGACTCCGTTTATGTGTGCCTACCGCAGACCATCAGGCCGTCTGTTGTCAATTGCCCAAACGGTTCAACAGTTTACCCAACAGGTGTTGCAGCGTATCATAATCCTCTTTCGTGAAATCTTCCCACGCCTGACCGCTCTGACGGGCAATTTGCGGCCATACTTCGTGGATGAAGGTCTCACCCGAAGGGGTCAATTTTAGCACAATCTGACGACGGTCTTTCTGATTGATATAACGCTCTACCCAGCCGCGCTCAACCATGTCGTCCGACAGGCGTGTTGCACTGGTGCGCGTCAAGTCCATCAGGTCGCTCAAGCGTGAAGGCAGGATTTCGCTGTTTGGGCTGACGTAAACCGCCATCAGGGAAAACCACAGGTTTTCATTAATGCCGAACGCTTTCAGGTTTTCGTTCAAATGGCTGCTCAAACGTTCGGTTACGATGCGCAACATGCGGGATACTTGGTTTTGCTGCTCCGGAAACTGCGGCAGACGGGTAGAAAGCAAACGCATTGCGTTGACTAATTCGGTTTGTGAAAAACTCATAAATTCCTTCTTTCTGAGTGAGTTATTTTATTCGATATCAATCAAAATAAAATATGATGTAATAATTTACTTTAAGATACCAATTACTTACTTTAAGACGTTATACTAATTCAGATGATTATTTTAGTGTATGAAAATCTGATAATCGGTTACATGCTCCTACTAAACGGAGTTTTCTATGCCTAAATCATGAAAATTCGACCATAAAAAAGGCCGTCTGAAACCTTGATTCCATCTTTCAGACGGCCTCGATGACAGATTAAAATAAGCTTTTCCACTTGTACCGGATCCAAACCATGAACACTTCCGCCTTTTTCCCCCACATTACCCTTATCGGTGTCGGTTTAATCGGCGGCTCGTTCATGCTCGACCTTAAACGCTTGGGACTGGTGCAAACCGTTACCGGTATCGACACCAATGCCGACAACCTCAATTACGCACTCGAATGCGGCATCATCGATCATGCCTATCCGAATATTTGCGCCGAAAGCATTAGCAATGCCGATTTGGTTTTGATTGCCACGCCTGTCTCCGTCCTACCTGACGTATGCCGCGACATCAAGCCCTTCTTAAAAGACACCGCCTGCGTTTCCGATGTCGGCAGCACCAAACAATCGGCACTCAATGCCTTCCGCACCCACTTATCCGACCGCCTGCCGCAATGTTTTGCCGCCCACCCGATTGCCGGCTCCGATCAAAGCGGGGCAAAATCCGCGCGTTGCGGTTTGTTTCAAAACAGCCGCCTGATTATTACGCTACATGGCCAAGAGGCTTCAGATGGCCTGAGACGGCTGAAAAGCCTGTGGCAGGCGGTTGGTTCGCAAATTTCGACCATGAGTGCCGAAGAACACGACAATATTTTTGCCGCCGTTTCACACTTGCCGCACTTGACCGCCTTTGCCTATGTCCACGCTTTGGTTGACCATCCGCACGGCAAAAACTACCTCCCCTATGCCGCCACAGGCTTTCGCGACTTTACCCGCATTGCCTCCAGCCATCCTGCCGTCTGGACAGACATCTGCCTGGCCAACCGCCCCGCCCTGCTCAAGCTGACCAGCGACTTGAAAGAACAATTATCCAAATTGGAACATCTCCTTTCAGACGGCAACAAAACCGAGCTTTACCGCTATTTTGAAGAAGCCGCACAAATGCGTAATGACTGGCTGAAAAACCGTTAAACCTGTTTTCAGACGGCCTAATACCTTCTCAGCTAAAATCTTCATCACAATAAAAAGGGCATCTGTTTAGATGCCCTTTTAGATTTCTTACGACTTCAACGTTTCACTCAGTCTTTCAAACGGAACTCAGCCGCTCTGGCGTGCGCGGTCAAGCTTTCGCCATGCGCCAACACGCTGGCGGTTTTACCCAACTTCTGCGCGCCTTGTTCTGAAACCTGAATCAGACTGGAGCGTTTTTGGAAATCATATGTTCCCAAAGGAGAAGAGAAACGCGCCGTGCGGCTGGTCGGCAAAACGTGGTTGGGGCCTGCGCAATAGTCGCCAAGACTTTCACTGGTATAGCGTCCCATGAAAATAGCGCCGGCGTGGCGGATTTTTTTCGCCCACTCTTGCGGATTTTCGACCGACAGTTCCAAGTGTTCGGGAGAAATATAGTTGGCGATTTCACAGGCTTCGTCCAAATCTTTGGCCAAAATCATTGCACCGCGGTTGCCCAATGAAGCTTCAATAATCGCACGGCGCGGCATGGTTTCGATCAAGCGGTTCATGGCCGTCTGAACTTCGTCCAAATACGCTTGAGAAGTACCGATCAAAATCGCTTGTGCAATTTCATCGTGTTCCGCCTGACTGAACAAATCCATCGCCACCCAATCAGCAGGCGTCGTACCATCGGCAATCACCAAAATTTCAGACGGCCCTGCCACCATATCGATACCGACCACGCCGAACACGCGGCGTTTGGCCGCAGCGACAAAGGCATTGCCCGGGCCGGTAATCTTATCGACTTGAGGCACAGATTCCGTACCATAGGCCAAAGCCGCAACCGCCTGCGCGCCTCCGACCGTAAACACTTTAGTCACACCGGCCACAAAAGCAGCCGCCAACACAATATCGTTGCGCTCGCCTTTCGGAGTGGGAACGACCATGATGATTTCTTTCACGCCGGCAACGTGGGCAGGCATGGCGTTCATGATGACGGAACTTGGATAAGCGGCTTTACCGCCCGGAACATAAATACCGACACGGTCAAGCGGCGTAATTTGTTGACCCAAAAGCGTGCCATCTTCGTCTTCGTAAGTCCACGACTCCATTTTTTGGTGTTTATGGTAGCTTTCCACCCGTCTCGCGGCCGTTTTCAAGGCCGTCTGAATGTTTTCAGGCAAACGCTCAAAGGCAGACTGCAAATCGTCTTGCGTCAGAATTAAATCGTCGATGGTTTGAGCGGATGTGCCGTCAAAGCGGTTGGTGTATTCAATCAGCGCCGCATCGCCGCGTTTTTGAACATCGGCGCAGATGTCGGCAACAATACGGTCGATTTCAGGGTTTTGTGCGGTTTCAAAAGCGAGTAACGCTTTGAGTTCGGCTTGAAAATCAGGGGATTGGGTGTCGAGTTTCTTCATGGTTTGCTCTCTTCCTTGTTTCGTTCCTATTGTTTTCAGACGGCCTCAGCCACACATAGGCCGTCTGAGCATTATCTTTTCAAAAAACCTTTTTTCTGCAAAAACGCCAACATATGCGGCCGCACAGGATTGCCCAAGGTTTTGGCCAGCGATTCTTTCCAAGGTATCGGGCTACCCTTGCGTAACTCATAATAATCCGCTACTGCCTGATTATAGGCTTCAACCGCCTCGGCATTCAGGCTCGGACAAGCGTTTTCGGCATAGACCATTTCCTTAGGTAAGCGCGGCTTGAGCGGCGGATCTTGGTCGGGATAACCGAGGCACAACCCCACCAAAGGCACGCAATAATCCGGCAGGTTCAACACGTCCGACACTTTTTGCGCATTATTGCGCAACGCGCCGATATACACGCCGCCCAGTCCAAGTGATTCTGCGGCAAGCAATACGTTTTGTGCCATAATGCCTGCATCGACCGCACCAATCAGGGTTACTTCCGCCCAATCAATTTGCGCATCGGGAAACATTGCCTTGTGTTTGGAAAAATCGATGCAAAACAATAAAAATTCCGCACAATGGACAATATAAGGCGCACTTCCTGCCGCTTCATGTATCCCCTGCCTCAGTGCAAGATCCGATACGCGGATGATGGAAACGCATTGCAGGTTGTTGGAAGTCGAAGCCTGTTGTCCGGCACGAACCAGCGTATCAAGGATTTCATCGACAATCGGCTCGGAAGTAAACCTGCGGATGGAACGATGGGAAAGAATCGTATCGAGTGTCGGTTTGCTTTGCATCATGACGGGGCTTTCAAACTGGGTTGGCAGACAACTTTTGCCAAAAACTTTTCAGACGGCCTTAGCGGCATTTTCAAATGCCTGAATAATCGGATTCAACAGCGCATATTTGGTTTTCAACGCTGCCTTGTTGACCACCAAGCGGCTGGAAATATCAGCCACATGTTCCACAGCTTCCAAACCATTGGCCTTTAACGTATTGCCGCTGGAAACCAAATCGACAATCGCGTCGCTCAGACCAACCAAAGGTGCAAGCTCCATCGAGCCGTACAGCTTGATGATGTCCACATGCACACCCTTGTCGGCAAAGTGTTCGGCGGCGATGTCGGGATATTTGGTGGCAATCCGCAAGCGGCTGCCGGGTTTGGAAGCGGCGGTGTAATCAAAACCTTTTTTAACCGCAACCATCATGCGGCATGAGGCGATGTGCAAATCCAAAGGTTGATACAGGCCATCTCCGCCATGCTCGATCAGCACGTCCTTACCGGCAATACCGAAATCCGCCGCACCATATTGCACATAAGTCGGCACATCGGTTGCGCGTACAATTACCAAACGGATATTGTCATGATTGGTGCCAATAATCAGCTTGCGCGATTTTTCCGGCTCTTCTGCAGGCACAATACCGGCGGCGGCCAACAGCGGCAGGGTTTCCTCAAAAATTCGCCCCTTGGATAAAGCAATCGTTAAAAGTGTGTCGGTCATTTTGTTCTTCTCCTTTGCCGTATCATAAAGCAAGAAGGCCGTCTGAAATCCACAACCCATTTCAGACGGCCTTAACTACGGTTTTACAATAAAGTTTTCACATCAGCCGCAATCGTTTCCGGCTCGCTGCCATAAGGCGAGAAAATCGCCACTTCGCCGTTTTTATCAATCAAATATGCACCTGAAGAGTGGTCGACCAAATAGTTTTCGCTGTCTTCTTTTTGGTTTACTTTAGCCGATACCACACGGTATTGCTGTTTGATGACAGGCAGGCTTTGATCGCCGGTAGCCGTTAGGCCGATAAAATCAGGGTTGAACTGTTTGGCGTATTTGCCGATTACTTCAGGCGTATCGCGCTCAGGGTCGATGCTGACAAATACCACTTTCACGTCTTTAGCCTGATCGCCCAATTGTTTTAAAGTGTCGCTGTAAGTCAGCAACTCGGTTGGGCATACGTCAGGACAGTGGGTATAACCGAAAGACAGGATAACCACTTTGCCTTTCAAATCGCTCAGGCTGAAAGGTTTGCCGTCGCCATCGGTCAATGTAAAGTCACCGCCAATATCTTCTTTGCGCATATCGGTACCACGCGCTTGCGCTTTGGCAGTAGATTCACCGGAAGCAGCAGGCGCAGCAGAAGCGGCAGGTGTCGAAGAAGCCTCTTTGGCCTCTTCTTTAGGCTGACAAGCAGCCAGAGCAGCCAACGCAAAAGCACTGAGTAGGAAAGTTCGTGTAACGGAAAGCATAAATTTTCTCCAAAACCGTTTCAAATAAGTGCGGCCAAATAACTGCCCGGCCGATATAAAAACAAAACATCTTCATATTAACGCGTTTGACACATTAAATGTAGCCCTTTTTGCAGATAAATACTGCTTTTTTTGTTTTAAAAATCTGCCTTCCATTTAGATAGCCATCAAATGTAAAAAAGTTTAATTCATTAAAAATCAAATAAATATAAAAATAATCCAATTTTTTTTCAATTACTGCTTTACAAGATTCGAGAACTCGCTATAATGACGACTTCTTCGCTAGCCCAGGTGGCGAAATTGGTAGACGCAGGGGACTCAAAATCCCCCGCCGCAAGGTGTGTCGGTTCGAGTCCGACCCTGGGCACCAAATTAAAAAAACCTCTTGATTCAGTCAAGAGGTTTTTTGCTATTTATCATTTGCAAAACCTTCTCCTTACTCAAACTGTCAACAATCCATCCACACCAAGATCAATAAAACTGTTTTTTTATTTCTTTAAAATCAACCTTCAATCTATTTTCCCATCTCAAATGTTAAAAGATGAAAGATTTTATCTTGATTGAACAGTCGGTTTGCGTTATCTTTTCTACTCTTTTTCACAAACTCTGTGTTCCTTTCCAATTGTTTGGACAGTCTGACTGTCGCCGTATTCCCTCAATGCGCGTACCCTAAATCGCTGCTTGGCGGAATTGCATTACAGGTGCTGTGGTGAGGCGGATTGTTCCTATTGGTTTGAGACCATATAAAAGAGGTCAATATGCAATTATCTGGCGCACAAATCATCGTGCAAAGTCTCAAAGCCGAAGGTGTCGAGTATGTATTCGGCTATCCGGGCGGCGCGGTTATCGAAATCTACGATGCCCTTTTCCAACTCAATAAATTCAAGCACATCCTGGTTCGCCACGAGCAGGCCGCCGTACATGCGGCAGATGCCTATGCCCGTGTCAGCGGCAAAGTCGGCGTTGCCTTGGTGACTTCCGGCCCGGGCGTGACCAATGCCCTGACCGGTATCGCCACTGCTTACAGTGACTCCATTCCGTTGGTAGTCATCAGCGGCCAGGTGGGCAACTCCCTTATCGGGACAGACGCATTCCAAGAAGTGGATACAGTCGGCATTACCCGCCCTTGTGTCAAACACAATTTCTTGGTGACCAATATTGCTGAGTTGGCAGATACCATCAAAAAAGCTTTCCAAATCGCCGCAAGCGGCCGTCCGGGTCCCGTTGTTGTCGATGTTCCTAAAGATGTCACCCAAGCAATGGCTAAATTCAGCTATCCTCAAGAAGACATCTTCATCCGCTCTTACCAACCGGTTGTACAAGGCCACATCGGTCAAATCAAAAAAGCCGTACAAATGCTGGCTTCCGCCAAACGCCCTATTGTTTACTTCGGCGGCGGCGTGGTTTTGGGCAATGCCTCTGAGGAAATGACCAAATTCGTCCGCATGATCGGCGCTCCTTGTACCGGTACATTGATGGGCTTGGGTGCATACCCTTCCAGCGACCGCCAATTCTTGGGCATGCTGGGTATGCACGGTACTTATGAAGCCAACCTCGCCATGCAAAATGCAGACGTTGTACTGGCAATCGGTGCGCGCTTCGATGACCGCGTGATTTCCGTACCGTCCAAATTCTTTGAAAAAGCCAAAAAAATTATTCATATCGACGTTGACCCGTCCAGCATTGCCAAACGCGTCAAAGTGGATATCCCGATTGTCGGCGACGTGAAAAACGTATTGTCAGAAATGATTCAATTGTGGGGCAAGCAAGAATCTGCACCTGCAACCGACTCATTAGATAAATGGTGGAAAAGCATTGAAGAATGGCGTTCGCGCAACTGCCTGTGGTTTGATAATGAAAGCGAAATCATCAAACCGCAATACGTTATTCAAAAACTGGCCGAAATCACCAATAATTCTGCCATCATTACTTCCGACGTTGGTCAACACCAAATGTTTACCGCACAATATTACCCATTCGAGCGTCCACGCCAGTGGCTCAATTCCGGTGGCTTGGGCACGATGGGTGTAGGACTGCCTTACGCCCTCGGTGCCAAACTGGCGGCTCCGGAACAAGACGTCTTCTGTATCACAGGCGAGGGCTCTATTCAAATGAATATCCAAGAGCTGTCCACCTGCTTCCAATACCGCGTTCCGGTTAACGTCGTTACCCTGAACAACGGCTACCTCGGCATGGTCCGCCAATGGCAAGAACTTTATTACGGCAACCGTGAATCAGAAACCTATTTCGATTCATTGCCTGATTTTGTCAAACTGGCTGAAGCCTACGGCCATATCGGCATCCGCGTGGACAAGAAATCCGATGTAGAAGGCGCATTGCTGGAAGCATTAAACCAAAAAGACCGCCTGGTATTCCTCGATTTCTTGACCGATAAGAAACAAAACGTACTGCCTATGGTCGGCAACGGCAAAGGCTTGGACGAGATGGTTCTGCCGCCGCATATGCGCGAAACATTGTCAGCGTAAGGAGAGAAAAATGCGACATATCTTATCTATTCTGATGGAAAACGAATCAGGTGCGATGAGCCGTGTGGTAGGTTTGTTCTCCGCACGCGATTACAACATCGACTCCCTGGCTGTTGCACCAACCGAAGACAAAACCTTGTCTCGCATGACCATCGTTACCCACGGCGACGAACACGTTATCGAGCAAATCACCAAACAACTCAACAAACTGATTGAAGTTATCAAAGTGGTCGATTTGAACGAAAGCCGTTTTGTCGAACGCGAGCTGATGTTGGTAAAAGTCCGCGCCGTCGGCAAAGACCGCGACGAATTCCTGCGATTGACCGAAATCTACCGCGGCAGTGTCATTGATGTAACAGACCGCAGCTACACCATCGAAATCACAGGTTCTACCGAAAAACTCGACTCTTTCCTCGAAACAGTCGGTCGCGCTCAAATTTTGGAAACCGTCCGCACAGGCGCAGCCGGCATCGGCCGCGGCGAGCGTATTTTGAAAATTTAACGCTGTATCGTTCAGACGGCCTTTTGCTTTCTACAAAGGCCGTCTGAAAACCAGTAGGAGACAACCATGTCAAGCATCCAAATCGTTGCATTAGTTACCGTCAAACCCGAATACACCGAGGCTCTGGCTGCCCAGTTTAAAGAATTGGTCAAAGCCAGCCGTGCAGAAGAAGGCAACATCAGCTACGACCTGCACCAAGAAATCGACAAACCCAACCGTTTCGTATTCGTAGAAAGCTGGAAATCCCAAGCAGCTATTGACGAACACAATGCCAGCGAACATTTCCAAAACTTCGTCAAATCCATCGAAGGAAAAACCGAAGCATTGGAAATTGTCTTGATGAACCAAGTCCCCGCTTAACCCCTATTACTTTTAACTCAACCCGGATTATCCGGAACCCTCTTACACTAAGGAAATAAAATGCAAGTTTATTACGATAAAGACGCTGACCTTTCTCTAATCAAAGGCAAAACCGTTGCCATCATCGGTTACGGTTCACAAGGTCACGCACACGCAGCAAACCTGAAAGATTCCGGCGTAAATGTCGTCATCGGTCTGCGCCAAGGCGGCTCTTGGAAAAAAGCCGAAGCAGCCGGCCACGACGTGCGCACCGTTGCTGAAGCAACCAAAGCAGCCGATGTTGTAATGATTCTGTTGCCTGACGAAAACCAACCTATCGTATACAAAAACGAAATCGAGCCTAACTTGAAAGAAGGCGCAGTATTGGCGTTTGCCCACGGCTTCAACGTACACTACAACCAAATCGTACCCCGCGCCGACCTCGACGTTATCATGGTTGCCCCTAAAGGCCCAGGTCACACCGTACGCAGCGAATTCCTGAAAGGCGGCGGTGTACCTTCTCTGATCGCCGTTTACCAAGATAAAAGCGGCAAAGCACGCGACATCGCCCTGTCTTACGCCGCAGCCAACGGCGGTACCAAAGGCGGCGTGATTGAAACTAACTTCCGCGAAGAAACCGAAACCGACCTCTTTGGCGAACAAGCCGTATTGTGCGGCGGCGTGGTTGAATTGATTAAAACCGGCTTCGAAACCCTGACTGAAGCAGGCTACGCCCCAGAAATGGCCTACTTCGAATGCCTGCACGAAATGAAGCTCATTGTTGACCTGATTTACGAAGGCGGCATCGCCAACATGAACTACTCCATTTCCAACAATGCAGAGTACGGCGAATACGTAACCGGCGTCGAAGTCATCAACGACAAATCCCGCGAAGCCATGCGCAATGCCCTCAAACGCATCCAAACCGGCGAATACGCTAAAATGTTCATCCAAGAAGGTGCCGTCAACTATGCCAGCATGACAGCCCGTCGCCGTCTGACTGCTGATCACCAAATTGAAAAAGTCGGCGCTCAACTGCGTTCTATGATGCCTTGGATTGCCAAAAACAAACTGGTTGACCAAGACAAAAACTAATCTGTCTTTCCAGCAAATCAAACCTGCCCGAGCAATCAGGCAGGTTTTTTATATATTTGCAAACCCAATACACTATAAATTTTAATTACCAAGGCCGTCTGAAAACACGATAAACAATATTCACAACCCAATTTTATATACCCCATATTTTATAGCCATCCCAAAATTCCCTTTTAGAAAAACACATTACAAAATAAAAGACAGTCTTCCACTTCCACCCTGTCTGTAAAAAACAATGTTTCCCCGCAAAAATTACTCAAAACAAGAGGAAAATTTGTTTTCTTAAGCCATAACCTTTATATTATGGTCATGGAATCGTTGAAACAGAACGATATCGTAATAAGAAGAACGAATGCTCGCTTCTTCACACTTAAAAAAGAAAAACAGCAATGAAAAAATCCCTGATTGCCCTGACTCTGGCGGCTCTGCCTGTTGCAGCTATGGCTGACGTAACTCTGTACGGCCAAGTAAAAGCCGGTGTTGAAGTATCCAAAGTAAAATTGGGTGAAAAAACCGCTACTGCACTGGGTAAAGAGAAAAGCTCTAAAACTGCTACTGAAATCGCTGACTTCGGTTCACGCATCGGCTTCAAAGGCCACGAACACTTGGGTAACAACCTGAATGCCATCTGGCAAGTTGAACAAAACACTTCTATCGCCGGTGGCGACAAAGAGTGGGCTTCTCGCGAATCTTTCATCGGTTTGGAAGGTGGCTTCGGTAAAATTCGTGCCGGTAAATTGAACTCTACTGTTAAAGACTCTAGCGACAATGTTGACCAATGGGAAAGCAGCAACGGCGCTTTGAATATGTCTGTATTCACTCGTGTTGACGAGCGTGCAGTATCTGTACGTTACGACAGCCCTGTATTCTCAGGCTTCAGCGCAAGCGTACAATACACTCCACGCGACAACGCTAACCCTTCTGACAAATACACTCACAACAACGCTACCCGTGACACTTACTACGCTGGCCTGAACTACGAAAACTCTGGTTTCTTCGGTCAATACGCTGGTGGTTTCCGTAAAAACGCCGTTTCTGAAAAAGACGGTCACGTACACCGCTTGGTAGGTGGTTACGATGCTAACAACCTGTTCGTGTCTGTAGCCGGTCAATACGCTAAAAACTGGGAAACTTTGGGTGACTACGCCGAAGCCCAATCTAACGGCGTTGTAAATTCTGCTACTACTAACGCTTCTAACGTAGTGTTTGGTACTGCTGCTGCCCTGGATAGCCGTCCTGCTGAAACTATCGAAGTTGCTGCTACTGCCGCTTACCGTGCCGGTAACGTAACTCCTCGCGTTTCTTACGCTCACGGCTTCAAAGCTAAAGTTGACGGTAAAAAACTGAAAGGCACTCAATACGACCAAGTTATCGTTGGTGCTGACTACGACTTCTCTAAACGCACTACTGCTCTGGTTTCTGCCGGCTGGTTGCGTGGTGCTGAGTCTGGCCCTCACAAAGTTGAAACCATCTCTGGTTTGGTTGGCCTGCGTCACAAATTCTAATCTTCGGATTAGTATGAAAAAGAGCCTGTTTTATGCAGGCTCTTTTTTTATTCTATTCCCTACCCTCAACGAAAATTGATTTAAGCGTTGATATATAAAAAGGCCGTCTGAAACCAATTAGTTTCAGACGGCCTTTAGTCTATCTATCCCTATTGCCAAATGACAATAAGGTCAACAAACAAGCTTTATTTTTCATTCAAAATCTTACCGACAATCTCGCCTACATCTTTGGACAAACCTTCTTGTGCATTAATGCGTTGCAATTCTTTGGCCATGACGGCTTTGCGATTGGCTTCCAATTTGTTGCAGATGTTGAAAGCCTGCACCAGTCGGGCGGCAACTTGCGGATTAAAGCGGTCGATTTCCATCACTTTATCGGCTACAAAGCGGTAGCCGCTGCCGTCTTCTGCATGGAAGTGCGGAATATTGCGGCTGAAGCTCATCAATAAAGAACGGGCTTTATTCGGGTTTTCAATGCTGAACTTAGGATGACTCAAGGCCGTCTGAACTTGCTGTAAAGTATCTTTGCGGCGACTTGAGGCAATCAAGGCAAAGTATTTGTCCATTACCAAAGCATCATCGGCGAATTTATCGGCAAATTGTGTCAACAAACGATCTCGGATTTCACTTTCATTGCTGTTGATTGCGGATAAGATACCCCATTCGTGGGTCATGTTTTGCGCCATTGCTGCGTAATTCTCCGCAACGTGTTCGATATGCGCAGCGTCAGCACGAAGGACAAATGCCCTGCAAGCATTGCGCAAAGTACGCCAGCCGGCCAGTTCCGGGCTGTATTCATAACGAACAGCAGCATCGGCTTGATTTTCTTGCTCGGCAGCTTGACGGTTCAGCTCGCGCCATTGAGGCAGGAACTTGACGTCAACAGCATTGAGCAAGGCTTCTCGCGCTTGATGAACCTGAATCGGGTCAATATTTTCTTCTTCCGCCCATACATCGGTTTCAGACGGCATTTGCAGCAAAATGGCACGGAATGCCGGATCAAAGTCACCGGAAACCACCAAAGCCAAAGCATCCATCAATGCTTTGTGTTCCGGTAAAGGACGGCCTTCCGCCAATGCCTGACGATTGGCGTTAATGGCACGATGATACAGGGTTTGAGCAGCCTCCCAACGGGCAAACTCATTTTCATCTGCCGCCAGCAAAGTGGCCAACTCTTGCTCGCTGTACGGATAGTTCAGGGTAACCGGTGCAGAGAAATCTCGCAGCAGAGACGGGATAACCGGCTCATTGACGCCGCCCAACACAAAAGTCTGCTCGGCTTCAGTCAATACCAAAACCGCCTCTTTCACCCGTTTGCCTTGATATTCAAACTCAACCGCTTCGCCTTTTTCATTCAGCAAACCGGTTTTGACCGGAATCATCATCGGCTGTTTGTCCGCCATATCGGGCGTGGCAGGAATGGTTTGTTTGATGGTCAATTCAAACGCGCCATCTTTCAGACGGCCTTGAGCATCTAAAACCGGCGTACCAGCTTGGCTGTACCACAAAGCGAACTGATCAAGATTGATGCCGTTTGCGTCTGCCATTGCGGCACGGAAATCATCACAAGTCACAGCCTGACCGTCGTGGCGTTGGAAATACAGCTTCATGCCTTTTTGGAAGCCCTCTTCTCCGAGCAAGGTGTGATACATGCGTACTACTTCCGCACCTTTTTCATAGACGGTCATGGTGTAGAAGTTGTTCATTTCCTCATAGCTGGCCGGGCGGACAGGATGCGCAGTCGGGCCCGCATCTTCTGGGAATTGGAACAAGCGCAGCATACGGACATTGTCGATACGGCGTACCACGCGGCTGGCTCGGTCGCCGGAAAACTCTTGATCGCGGAATACAGTCAAACCTTCTTTCAGCGACAATTGGAACCAATCGCGGCAGGTCACGCGGTTACCTGTCCAGTTGTGGAAATATTCGTGGCCGACAACAGATTCGATGCCTTCAAAGTCGGTATCGGTCGCGGTACGGCTGTTGGCCAGCACAAACTTGGTGTTGAAAATATTCAAACCTTTGTTTTCCATTGCGCCCATATTGAAATCGCCCACGGCAACGACCATGAAAATATCCAAGTCGTATTCCAAGCCAAAACGTATCTCGTCCCATTTCATCGCATTTTTCAACGATTCCACGGCAAAACCGACTTTAGGTTTGTCTGTCTCAGTGGTGTAGAACTCGATTTTGACCTTACGGCCGCTCATGGTTGTAAAATAATCTTCCGTTACCGCCAAATCGCCTGCCACCAAAGCAAAGAGATAGCTCGGTTTGGCAAACGGGTCTTCCCATTTCACCCAGTGACGGCCGTCTGAAAACTCGCCGCCATCAATTTTATTGCCGTTAGACAGCAACACCGGATAGCGTTTTTTGTCTGCAACGATGGTGGTGGTAAATTTAGACATGACATCCGGACGGTCGATGTAGAAAGTAATTTTGCGGAAACCTTCCGGTTCGCATTGGGTAAACAGATTGCCGCCGGAAGCATACAGACCCATCAGCGATTTGTTCTCAGCCGGCAAAATTTCGGTTTCTACTTCCAGCGTGAAGTTTTCAGACGGCACGCCGGCAATCGTCAGTTTTTCGTCTTCCAACACATAATCCACGACCCGGCCGTTTACTTTCACAGACAGCAGTTTTGCCGAACCATCCAATACCAATGGCTCCCCTGCTCTTTCAGGTTGAACGGTCAGACTGGATTTGACGATGGTTTGCGGTTCTAAAATATCGAAATGCAGGGCGGTTTTCAGAATACGGTACGCTGGCGCGGCGTAGTCTTTCAAATAATGGATGGTTTTGCTCATTTGTTCTCTTTCAGAGTCATGCGGTAAATAGATGAAGCATATCGTTTCATATAGCCTAAATTCAAGTGTTTTCAGAAAAAAAGGCCGTCTGAAACCTAAAATTTCAGACGGCCTTCCTATTCAGGCAGCAAATCTAGTTGCCTGTCATTGCCAACTTACCACTGATACAGCGCACCGGCACCGACACCGACATGACCGTCGGTATTGGCCGAGAAGTTGCCTTTGACAATCCAGTTGCCGCCGTCGCTCATCGCAGACACGCCGATGGCCATGGCAGACTGACCACCGTAGTAGCCACTGCCGACACCGATACCGGTCGCACCCGGACGGGTTACTTGAGGAATCGAGCCTTGGGCAATCGCACCGGCCACACCCGCGTAGGCTTTCTTGCCTACTTGGTTGATATTGTTCTGCAACTCGGTACCCAAACCAATCAACTGGTTCACGTTTGCCGCATCTGTACCGTCTTTACCCGGAGCCACGTTGGTAATGCGTTGGCCGCCGTTGTTCAGACCGACAGGAGACAGTTTGACTTGGTTGTTCGGATTGTTTTCAGTCGGCGCAGCGATGGTTACGCCATCGTTGTTGACCACGGTATTGCCTGCGGTCAGACCATCTTTGTTCAACGCAACTTTATCGCCGACTTTCACTCCGTCGTTATTCATCACAGTATCGCCTGCTTTGAAGGTATCGGCATTCACTGTCTTCACGCTAATCTCGTCAGCCAGTTTCAGCTGTGCACCACCGGCTACGGTTTCGCTGATGATGTTGCTGTCGCCTTTAACGTTGATGGTGTCGCCCAACGCGTAGTTGTTGCTGCCGGTCGTACCGCCGAAGTTAATGCCTTTGGCGATAGTCGCAGCATTGTTGGCTACGTTTTGGTTGGTTGCGTACAACTGGCTGCCGTTGACGGCATCTTTACTGTTGGCGTTGAGATCGCCATCCGCTACGTTGGTTACTTTGTTGCCCGCATTGTCCAAGCCGTCTTTCGTCAGGTTTACCTTGCCTGCTTTCAAGCCGTCTTTGGTCAATGCAACATCGTCACCCACTTTGACACCGTCAGTATTCACTGCGGTATCGCCGGCTTTCACGCTGTCAACATCCAAGTCTTTATCGGTTGCCACCTCGTAAACAGTTTGACCCTTGTCGCCTGTTTTCTGAGTCACAACAATGTTCTTACCTTGAACGACTTCGGTCTTAGACACAGCCGCAGCTTGTTTCAGTTGGGAAACATTGACTGCATCGGTGTCATCAGTACCAGCCGCAACATTGGTAATCTTGTTGCCGCCGTTGTTCAAGCCGGCTTTGGTCAGGTTCACATCGCCTGCTTTCAAGCCGTCTTTGTTCAATGCAACACCATCGCCAACTTTCACACCGTCATTATTCATCACGGTATCGCCTGCGGTAACGCTGTCGACTTTCAGATTTTTATCGGTCGCCACTTTGTAAATGGTTTGACCATTGGCGCCGACATCCTGAGTCACAACGATATTATCGCCTTGAACGACTTCAGTCTTAGCCGCAGCTGCAGCTTTGTTCAACTGAGCAACATTCACCGCATCAGTGTCATCAGTACCAGCCGCAACATTGGTAATCTTGTTGCCGCCGTTGTTCAAGCCGGCTTTAGTCAGGTTGACATCACCAACTTTCACGCCGTCAGTATTGACTGTGGTATCGCCGGCTTTCACGCTGTCAACTGCCAAGTCTTTAGCCAATTTGACTTCCAACTTATCAGAGCCATTCGCTACAACGCCGATATTGCCGTCTGAAAGTTTGGCTGCATCGGTTTGACCGCCAACAATATTCAGCTTCGTACCCGGTTTGCGTTCAACATCTTTGCCGCTGTCGCCGCCGAAAGTCAAAGGCAGATTGGCAGTTGCATTGACGGCTTTGATTGCATCGTGGATATTGTTCTCACCAGTACCGCCAATATCGGTCATGCTGATGTTGCCGCCATTATTGGCCGCATTGCCACCCAATACATTTACCAACTGATCTTGGGCTGCATTCAGCTGCTCTTCAGTCGCCGCACGTTTGCCTTTGGCAAAGTCGCTGCCGCCCAAAGTCGTATTGCTCAAGCCGCTGACTTCGCCTTTATCACCATCGATTTTCACCGGAGCCACTTGACCGACATTCAACACATCGGCCAGTTTCAGCTGTGCACCACCGGCTACGGTTTCGCTGATGATGTTGCTGTCGCCTTTGACATTGATGGTGTCGCCCAATGCGTAGTTGTTGCTGCCGGTGGTACCGCCGAAGTTGATGCCTTTGGCGATATTGGCGGCGTTGGTCGCGACGTTTTGGTTGGTCGCAAACAGTTGGCTGCCGTTGACGGCGTCTTTGCTGTTGGCATTGAGGTCGCCGTCGGCTACGTTGGTAACCTTCTTGCCGGCGGCATCGATACCGGACTTGGTCAGGCTAGGACCGCCTGCGATCTTAACGCCGTCGTTGTTTACGGTGGTGTCGCCGGCTTTGACGCTGTTCACTACCAGGTCTTTGTTCAGCTTAACGGTCACTTTATCGTCTTGGGCTTCGGTGGTGATGTTGTCGTCGCCGGCAACGGTCACGGTAGAGCCGAGTTTTTCGATATTGGTGCTGCCGCTGTCGCCGTTGAAGGTCAGGCCTTTGCTGTCAACGGTGGTTTTGGCATCTACGCCTTTTTGGATTTCGGCTTTGGTGTTATCAGCCAAGTCGATGCTGTAGTCGGTCACGTTGTCGGCCTTTTCAGC
>NZ_JBQCVS010000019.1:22665-29659 GCF_051958155.1 Neisseria sp. P0014.S009
TGGTTGGTCGCAAACAGTTGGCTGCCGTTGACGGCGTCTTTGCTGTTGGCATTGAGGTCGCCGTCGGCTACGTTGGTAACCTTCTTGCCGGCGGCATCGATACCGGACTTGGTCAGGCTAGGACCGCCTGCGATCTTAACGCCGTCGTTGTTCACGGTGGTGTTGCCGGCTTTGACGCTGTTCACTACCAGGTCTTTTTTCAGCTTAACGGTCACTTTATCGTCTTGGGCTGCGGTGGTGATGTTGTCGTCGCCGGCAACGGTCACGGTGGAGCCGAGTTTTTCGATATTGGTGCTGCCGCTGTCGCCGTTGAAGGTCAGGCCTTTGCTGTCAACGGCGGTTTTGGCATCTACGCCTTTTTGGATGTTATCTTTAGTGCTTTGAGCGAGATCGATACTGTAATTAGTTGTGACTGCGCCATCGGATGCAGTTGTAGTATTGGAGGTCAAATTCAAAGCATTGGAAACTTGTACAGTTGCTTTATCTGCGCTGACGGTATAAGTGGTTTCTTTGCCTGAAGTTGTTTTATTAACGTGCGTGTTGCTGCCTGCCGCTACATTGGTTGTGGTTTTGGCATTATTGATGGCATTGGCTACATCACCAGCAGTCGCTACACCGGCAGTCGGTGCGGACACTGTGCCATTATTATTGACAGACAATGTGCCTTGAGTGACGTTGATTTGAACTTTTGATGCATTCTCGCCATCGGTAACTGCAACGGTCGTCAAGTTGCCATTAGCGTAGTTGACTGTACCGTTGTTATTGATACGGGATTTGTCTGTACCGTTTTGTTGGATATTGTGTCCAACATTGTTCATCACTGTGTACAGTTGGCTACCATTAACTGCATCGGTTGAAGTGGAGGAAATACGGCCTGCGGCAACATTCTGGATTTGGCGTTCATTGCCTGCGCTGCCTACAGAAACCGCGCCTGTTTTAGCAGATGAAGAAGCTGAATAGCTGACATTGGTCGTCGCACCGCTATCGTTTTTGAATGTTGCATTTTTAGCTGTTGCATCAAAATTATTGGCAGTGCCGACAGCACCATTGCCCAATGCAACAGAGCTACCAACCGTAGTCGTCGCACCATTACCCAACGCAACTGAATCGCTTCCAGTCGCTTTTGCATTATTACCGCCGGCAAAACTATTCTGCCCGGCAGCTTGGGCTGAGGAACCAATAGCGGTGGAATAAAGGCCTGAACTGTTTGCCTGCTTACCAATGGCGATAGAATAAGATTGAGCAGTCTGTGCCTGATGACCAATTGCAACAGAATCATCACCGACTGCATTTGACAAATAGCCCATTGCCGTACCGTTATTTTGTGCAGATGCCCTCGCACCGACAACAGTTGCATTTTCGTAGTTGGCTCTACTGTGTGCACCGACGACTATAGAGTAATTGCGATCATTTTCTGTATTCAAACCTATGGCAATAGAGCCAGTACCGCGGGAATTAGCATTAGAACCTAAAGCCACGGCACCCACAGTTCTTGAAGTTACAGTCGCATTTGGGCCAACGGCAACAGAAGATGAACCAAGTACGTTAGCATTATGCCCTAAGGAAATACTGCCCGTCGCACCTGTACTTGTTGCTGCATTTGGTCCGATCGCAATTGAATTGGTTTCTTTTGCGCCGTCATTGTTCCAGTTTTTCGTACCGTCAGTTTTGCCTTCTTCTGATTTAACGGAAAAATAACGGACTCGCTCAATTGCATTCAAGACACCATAAAGCTGTGAGCCGTTGATCGCATCAGTGGAAGTAGCGGAAATATCGCCGGGGGATACATTGATGATTTGGCGTTCGTAACCTTTAGAACCGACAGACACAACATCACCGGCATCAGTAGTTGCACCGCCTGCCCAAGTGTAGGTCACGCCCATGATTTCACGTTGAACGTATGCCCGACCTTCTTTATCGGTTTTAGAAGCCGTACCCAAAGCTACAGAGTTCAGCAAAGTTGCCTTTGCACCTGTACCTACAGCCACACCACCAAATGAGGAGGCTTGAGACCTTGTACCAACAGCCAAAGATAAATCGGAAGTAGCATTGGCTTGAACACCCAAGGCAACAGAGCCTTGACCGGCCAATGTAGTCGGATAGCCACTAATCGTATCACCGCTCATCTTCGTGTAAATGGTACCCAAATTCTTACCGGCCAGCGCGTAACGCTCTCTAACACTACCGTCTGCATTGTAATAAACAAACTGGTCAGAAGCGTTACCTGAATATAGAGTACTCGTTACCGCCACCAAATCGTCACCACCAATGGCAACAGATGAGTTGCCATTAGCCACAACATTACCACCAATGGCAATAGATTGGTCACCGCGTGCCCATGCACCTTCAGGTCTACCTTCTGTATTAGTATCTCTGTGATTACCCGAACCAATGGCAATAGACTGGCTTACATTTTTTGCAGTTTTATCACCTACACGCGCAGTATTACCGATAGCAATATTATTAGCCGTTGCGTTAGTTGGATTCTGAATCTCCAGCCCCGCTTCACGGCCGATTGAGATTGCACCATAGCTACTTGCATTGGCTTCTAAGCCAATTGCGATCGCACTCGCAGCCACATCTCTGCTACCTGGAGTTTTTGTAACGACACCAGGAGAGCTTGCAACTGCACCTCTACCGATGGCAATAGTGTTTGCACTTTGAGCCTGTGCCGAACTACCTACAGCGATAGATTCCGTAATCTTACCTACCGCATTCGTACCGATTGCAATGGCATTCTCTGCATTTGCAGAAGCCTCGCTACCAACACCGATTGCAACCCCATTACTTCCTCGAGAAACACTGGATTGGCCTAAAGCAATAGAGCCTATACCAAATGCTTGTGCCGAATTGCCTAATGCCGTTGTACCGGTATTATTAGCAAGTGCATTCTTACCTACCGCTGTCGCTTGCGTACCATTTGCTTTAGAATCTGCACCCAATGCTGTTGAATCTGTAGAAACAGCATTGGCACTTTTACCTATCGCTGTTGCATGTGAACTACTTGCACTTGTATCTGCACCCATCGCAACAGCATGAGTTTGAGTAGCCTTGGCATTTGTACCAACAGCAAGGCTGTTATTATGTGTTGCATTTGCACTCGTACCTACCGCAACTGCACCATTAGCCGTAGCATTGGCTGATGCTCCTACTGACAGGGCACCAATACCGGTCGCTGTTGCACCACTAACCGCGGTCGCACTGGTTACAGCATCAAATTCAATTTTTCCTCGTACTGCAGTTGCCGCATACGAATTACCTGCACCCAAAAGAGCTGCCGAAATCACTGTCAATCTGAAAACTGTCGCAATACCATTTTTACCGGATTCGGCAGATACATTTGTACTGTTTTGTTCTGCAGACGATTTCACACGGCCTTTGGCCAATTCGGACGTTACAACGAAAGATTGAATCGTACGGTTCCAAACGACTTTAAATATCTTATTCATTAGTGTGTCTTTCTCTTTTTATGAGGGGTAAAAGCGTAGGCGTTAGCATGACGCTACTTTAAAAAATCTATTGCGGAGGATTTCCCTGCAAAATGCTTGCTTCGAGCTGACGTTTATTGTCACTTTAAGACGAAATTTAGGTCTTTCACTATCTCGAAATGAAATAGTATTTCATACTTACTAAATATCCGCTAGTCAGAAATATCAACCGATTATCTTTAATTTCTAAATGAAATTACGGCTTTCAACCAAAAAACCAATCATCAAAAGGGCTCCAGCCATGTTTCTATTAATAAGCGGTATGTTGTATTCCATTGACAAGTCACAAGCAAACACAGTAACCATGCAACTCATATGCCAATTATTTAAAATATTATTTATTAAAAAACGAAAGAAAAAGGCCGTCTGAAATGTTTCAGACGGCCTTTGATGAAATGATTTTGAACAATTGCTTAATTGAATAATTTGTTTTTTAAACTATCAATAAAATTGGCAATATGCTTTTAATACGTCATAGAAAAAATACGCATATCCCTACTTATACAAATGCGGATGGTTTTACAAACCGAATACGGTAATATCGCCCTTGCCTTGACGAATCAGCTCAGTTCCATCGGTCATATCGATAACCGTCGTCGGCTCAGTACCGCACCAGCCACCATCAATAACCAAATCAACAGCATGCTCAAGACGGTCTCGGATTTCGTATGGATCGGTCAATGGCTCGTCGTCTTCGGGCAGCATGAGGGTGCAACTTAAAATAGGTTCGCCCAATTCTTGCAAAAGTGCCAAGGCAGTAGCGTTATCGGGAACACGCAGACCGATGGTTTTGCGCTTGGGGTGAAGCGTGCGATTGGGCACTTCTTTGGTTGCCTGCAGGATAAAGGTGTAGCTGCCGGGCGTAGCTGCTTTGAGCTGGCGGAATTGGGCATTATCTACTTTGGCGTAAGTACCCAATTCGCTCAAATCGGCACACATCAGGGTCAGATGGTGTTTTTGATCGATTTTGCGAATCGTGAGTATGCGCTCCATCGCATTTTTGTCGCCGAGTTTGCAACCCAGCGCATAGCAGGAATCCGTAGGGTAAACGATAACGCCGCCACTGCGGACAATATCGGCGGCTTGCTTGATGAGGCGGTCTTGGGGATTATCGGGATGGATGGCGAAAAATTGTGCCATGTTTTTTTCCTTATCATTCTAATGGTTTGTTGTTTGACATTTTAAAACTTATTTGGCCGTCTGAATATTGGATTTCCACCACTATGAATGGATTTAGCCTTAGCTACAACACGGCTGACCCAGTGATACCTTATATATAATTTTGATTTACCGGCCGATATCGAAAGTCAATTTAATACACTATATAATGCGTTATTTTGTTTGAAAGTCATCTCAATGCCTGCTTCTTCCCTACCTTCCCGCCGCTTGTCTGTTGCACCCATGCTCGATTGGACAGACCGACACTATCGCTTTATGGCGCGACAAATTACACGCAATGCTTGGCTTTATAGCGAAATGGTCAATTCAGGCGCAGTAGTTTACGGAGATAAAGACCGCTTTTTAAGTTTCAACGAAGGCGAGCAGCCGGTAGCTTTACAGCTTGGCGGTTCAGATCCGCATGACTTGGCAATCGCCGCTAAAGCAGCTGAGGCGTATGGCTATAATGAAGTCAACCTAAATTGCGGCTGCCCCAGCCCACGCGTTCAAAAAGGCGCTTTCGGCGCCTGCTTGATGAATGATGTAGATTTGGTGGCAGATTGTTTGAATGCGATGCAGGATGCAGTTGAAATTCCGGTGACGGTTAAACACCGCATCGGTGTAGACAGGCAGACAGAATATCAAGTCGTGGCAGATTTTGTGGGAACACTTCGCGAAAAAACAGCCTGCCGCACATTTATCGTACATGCGCGTAATGCCTGGTTGGACGGTTTATCCCCGAAAGAAAACCGCGAAGTCCCGCCACTCAAATATGAATACGTGTACCGTTTGAAACAAGAATTTCCAGACTCAGAAATTTTGATTAACGGCGGCATTACCACCAATGAAGAAATCGCCGAACATCTGAAATTTGTCGACGGCGTCATGATCGGGCGCGAGGCTTATCACAATCCGATGCTGATGCGCGATTGGGATGCGCTGTTTTACAACGACACACACGCACCAATCCAATATGCAGATTTAGCAGCTTGTCTATACGCATACAGCCGCGAACAAATCGCCTCAGGACGCGGCACTATCCTACGCCACATCGTCCGCCATGCCCTAGGCCTGATGCACGGCCTAAAAAATGCCCGCACTTGGCGCCGTATGCTCTCAGATGCTGCCTTACTGAAAGACAACGAAGGCAGTCTGATTCTAGACGCATGGAAAGAAGTCGAACGCGCAAATATTTGGGATTAATGGCATATCGTGCGAATAAATAAAAGGCCGTCTGAAACATCAAATGATGCTTCAGACGGCCTTTTAAATTACAACAGACTGCTAAAGATATATTCATTTCTCTTTAGCTACTATGATGATTAATTCATCGAATAAACCCAAAACATAATCTAAGCATAAAAAAATGCGGCCTAAATTAGGCCGCATTTACTTTGCTTCGTCTTTTCAGACGGCCTTTTCAGTCCGTCTGAAAGTCAGATTACCATTGGTAACCAACTGCTGCGGTAGCACCGAAGTGACCACGTGAGTTGCCGGAAGCAGTACCTTTGATGATCCAGTTACCACCATCGGAGATGCTAGAGAAGCCGACAGCGTAACCGGTTTCACCGCGGTAGTGACCACCACCGATAGCCAACATGCTCTTACCTGGCAAGTAAGCTTGTGGCAGACCGGCAGTAGCCAAGGCTTGAGCCACACCTGCGCGGGCGTTGTTGTCAACCTTGTTCACATTGCTGTTCACATCGCCGAATTTTTGGTTCAGCTGGTCAACGTTAACCGCATCGGTACCGTTCTTACCTGGAGCAACATTTTTAATAGTAGTGTTGCCGGCATCGATACCACCTTGGTTGATGGTTACAGGACCTGCTTTCAGTTCGCTAGTAGTAACTTTGTTAGCAGTAACACTGTTAACGTTCAGATCAGGGTTCATTCTGACTTTCAGCGCATCGTCGTCTTTGTCTTTCTCAACGAAGATGTTTTGAACTACTTCCTCTTTACCTGTCACTTTGTTAGTGAACTTAGTACCGGCATCACCTTTAATCTGAATAACGTTATTCAGAGGTTTGGAGATAAAGTGATCTTTATCTTCTTTCTTACCAGTCTCATCAACCAGGCCGAAGTTGCCATCAGCATCTTTACCGTCTTTAATGATGGTAGTAGTGGTTTTACCGTTACCGTCGGTGATAGTCACAATGTGAGTGCCTTTTTCGCCCGGTTTAACTTCGGCTTTGGCGTTCACACCATCATTACCTTTATCACCTTTGTCGCCTTTAGCGCCGGTGTCACCTTTGTCGCCTTTAGCGCCGGCTTCACCAGTGTCACCTTTGTCACCTTTAGCGCCGGCTTCACCAGTGTCACCTTTCGCACCAGTTGCACCGTCTTTAACG
>NZ_JBQCVS010000020.1:0-28907 GCF_051958155.1 Neisseria sp. P0014.S009
AAGGTGCTCATGGAAAATCCCCTAAATGTCTTGGTGGGAATTTAGGGGATTTTGGGGAATTTTGCAAAGGTCTCGGGAGATTTTAAGAGAGAAAAATTACGGGCCATGCCGCATTTATTATGGAGATGATGTCTTGTTTTGTTGATATTTCAAGACGTGAGGCCGTCTGAAAATAAATTCAGACGGCCTTAATCTTAGAAAAGGCCGTCTGAAAAAGCGTTTTACCGGGTTTATACGTTAAACAAGAAGTGCATCACATCGCCGTCTTGTACGACGTATTCTTTGCCTTCCACACGCATTTTGCCTGCTTCTTTGGCTTTGGCTTCGCCGCCTAAAGAGATGAAGTCTTCGTAGGCGATAACTTGGGCACGGATGAAGCCGCGCTCAAAGTCGGTGTGAATCACGCCGGCGGCTTGTGGCGCAGTGTCGCCTTTGTGGATGGTCCAAGCGCGGACTTCTTTGATACCGGCGGTAAAGTAGGTTTGCAGGCCCAAGAGGTCGTAGCCGGCACGAATCAGGCGGTTCAGGCCCGGTTCTTCCAAGCCCATTTCAGCGAGGAATTCGGCTTTTTCGTCGTCTTCCAATTCGGCGATTTCGCTTTCCATTGCAGCGCAAACGGCAACGACGGGGGCGTTTTCTTTTGCAGCCAATTCTTTCAGGCGGTCAAGGTGCGGATTGTTTTCAAAACCGTCTTCAGCAACGTTGCCGACATACATGGCGGGTTTGGCGGTGAGTAGGAACAGCGGTTTGAGCATGGCAAGTTCTTCCGCGTCCAAACCGAAGGAGCGGACGGGCTTGCCTTCGTCCAGATGCGGCAGCAGTTTTTTGCACAGCTCGACCAGTTTTTGCGCGTCTTTGTCGCCTGAGCGGGCGCGTTTTTCTTCGCGGACGATGGCTTTTTCGACGCTGGCGAGGTCGGCAAGCGCTAGTTCGGTGCCGATGGTTTCGATGTCGGCAATTGGATCGACTTTGCCGGAAACGTGGACGATGTTGTCGTCGTCAAAGCAGCGCACGACGTTCACGATGGCGTCGGTTTCGCGGATGTTGGCAAGGAACTGGTTGCCCAAGCCTTCGCCTTTGCTTGCGCCTGCAACCAAACCGGCAATGTCGACGAACTCGACGATGGCAGGCTGCATTTTTTGCGGGTTGACGATTTTCGCCAGCTCCGCCATGCGCGGGTCGGGCACTTCGACGATGCCGACGTTGGGTTCGATGGTGCAGAAGGGATAGTTCGCCGCTTCGATGCCCGATTGGGTCAGCGCGTTAAAGAGGGTGGATTTGCCGACGTTGGGCAAACCGACGATGCCGCATTTCAAGCTCATGGTTTTTCCTGAAAAGATAAAAGTTTAACGGCGGATTATAGCATATTGTGGAGGTACTCAACACAGCCGCAATGCTGGTGTGTTCTTATGATAAAAGGCCGTTTGAAAAAAGAGGGGCAGGCATTCAACTTATTGTTCTTCCGAAGAATGAGTAAATGAATAAAGCCGTTAAATAAAACAATTTTTCGGACAGGAGGCTTAAGATCAAACCTGAAAGAATGCCCAGTACCCAATAAATCATCTGCCGGTATTTCGGGTCGGATGCGGTACGCAACATTTTAAAATACAAAACCAGACAGCCGAACATGCAGATTGTTTGAAACAGAATGAGGGGGAGGCTGTCAATGGCTTCGGAAATCGAACCATAAAGGATGATTGTCCCTATGCGTATGCATAAATAAATTAAAGCTGAGCCTGCAGCCGAACTCCCAAAAGGGACGGGCGTGTCGGATGAGTCGGGTATTTTGTGGGGCTGAAGCCTGCCAAATAACAATATAAATACAATGTCAAACATATTGATAGTTGCCTTGGTGTGAGATGTTTTTGTTTTTCAGACGGCCTCAGGGTTGTCTGAAAGTTTATTGTACGGCGATATGCGATGGTGCCGCAGTAAGGTATGTCAGTAGGTCGACCATCCACCATGCTGAAGCGGTTGTTATGCTTCAGTGAACATATTGATTTGGCAGAGGGTTATCTGCTATTTCTCCAAATAGTCTGAAATACAGGGTAAGTTAAATGAATAGGGTCAGAGTGGCAAGCAGGTTGAGAAACAGTATGAAGCTTGTGGGTAAAACCTTTGCCGCGGTTCGCAGTTAGTTTAAAGGCCGTCTGAAAAACTGTTTCAGACGGCCTTTTCCGTGCTGCCTTAACCGGTATTACGCAAACCTTGCGCTACGCCGTTGATGGTCAGGTGAACCATCAGCAGGGCGTGCGGATTGTCGGGCTCTTTGCGCAGGCGTTTGAGCATGGCGACTTGCAGGCCGTTGAGGGCGTTCAGGTATGGAATCCTCAAGGCAAGCGAACGGGCGAGGCTGCGGTTGTCGCGCAGGAGCTCTTCGGTTTGCAGCAAGTCGAGCAGTGCTTTGCGGCTGCGTTGGTATTCTTCCTTGATCATGCTGAAGATGACTTTTGCTTTATCGGGCGATTCGCTCAAGCCGGCATAGTTTTCCGCCAAGGTGATGTCGGTTTTCGCCATCACTTGTTCCATATTGGAGAGCATGGCTTGGAAGAACGGGTTGCTTTGGGCATGTTCGTGCAGGGCGGCCAGTGTGTCGGGATTGCCTTCGCACAAGGTTTCCACTGCGCTGCCGAAACCGTACCAAGCCGGCAGCATGAGGCGGTTTTGCATCCATGAGAATACCCACGGAATTGCACGCAAGTCTTGAATCCGCGCCAAGGTTTTGCGGCTGGCGGGACGGCTGCCGAGGTTGAGGGTGGCGATTTCCTGAATCGGGCTGGTTTGCAGGAAGTAGTCGATGAAGTCGGGGTGGGTAATTAGTTCGCGGTAGTATTTGAACGATACGTCCGACAAATCCTGCATCAGTTTGGCATCAGGGTCTTTTTTATCCGGCAGGATGCTGGCTTCCAAAGTCGCGGCAACCAAGGTTTCCAAGTTGCGTTGGGCATTGCCCGGGTCGGCGTATTTGGCGGTAATGACTTCGCCTTGCTCGGTAATGCGGATTTGTCCGGCTACGCTGCCTGCAGGTTGCGCCAAAATGGCTTGGTAAGAAGGGCCGCCGCCGCGGCCTACGCTGCCGCCGCGGCCGTGGAACAGGCGCATGCGGACATCGTATTTTTTGAAGAGTTCGACCAAGCCCAACTCTGCCTGATACAGACACCATGAGCTGGTAACGTAGCCGCCGTCTTTGTTGGAGTCGGAGTAGCCGAGCATGATTTCTTGGATGTTGCCGCGGCTTTCGAGCAGGGCATCATACCAGTCGAGGCGGAACATGGTTTCCATGACCGGGCAGGCGTTTTCGAGCGCTTCGATGGTTTCAAACAGAGGCACGATATTGATGCGGCTGCGCGGTTTGCCGTTTTCAACCGTCAACAGGCCGCTTTCTTTCAGCAGCAATGCCAAGGCGAGCAGGTCGCTGGGTTGTTCGCAGTTGGAAATAATGCTTTGCGTCACGGCATCTTCGCCGAATTCATCTTTGATTTTGCGCGCTTCGTTGAAAATCGCCAGTTCGTGGCGGGTATGGTCGCTGTATGTGATAAACGGGCTGTACAGCGGACGTTGATGGCTCAATTCGCGCAACAGGGCGGCTTGTTTTTGCTCTTCGTTCAAGCTGTTGTAGTCTTCCAAGCCTGCGTGTTGGAAAAGTTCGGCAACCACATCGGCATGTTTGCCTGCGTGTTGGCGCAGGTCGAGCGGCATCATGTGGAAACCGAACACGGACACGCTGCGGATAATGTCGGCCAGACGGCCTTCCGCCAGCAGTTGGCTGCCGTTTTCGTGGAGCGAGCGTTGCAGTTTTTTCAGGTCGTTGAGGAACTCTTCGACTGTGGCATAAGGCTCGAGGAAGCCGAATTTGCAGCCCATGCCCAAACCGAGTGAGCGTGCCTTGCCCATAGCGCGTGCCATGATGTAGGCGATGGCACGGCGGTAGGGTTCTTCGGTACGGGCGATTTCTTCGTCAGGCGAGAGGGCGGCCAGTGCCATCACGTCGTCGTTGACTTTGACGCGGCGGATGGAGAGCGGCAGTTCGCGGTAGAGTTTGTCGAGTTCGCCGCGATAGAAACGGAACACTGCGTCGGCATGCCGTCTGAACGCAAAACGCAAGGTTTCGGCAGAAACGAACGGGTTGCCGTCGCGGTCACCGCCGATCCAGCCGCCGATTTTGAGGATATTCGGAACGCGGACGCCGGGATAGGCCGTCTGAAAATCGCGTTCCATTGTGCGGTAGAGCTTGGGCAGGGCTTCAAAGAAGCTCATTGGGAAGATGGATACACCGTTGTTGATTTCGTCGTTGACGCTAAGTTTGTGGCGGCGCGTTTCGCTGGTCTGCCACAAGCCCAAAAGCACGGTGTCGATTTCGCGGCGCAACTGAGCCAGCGCATCAGGATTAGTGCAGCGTTCGCGTTGCGGCAGCAGCGCGCGGATGCGGCGGTTGAAGCTCAAGACGGTTTGGCGTTGCACTTCGGTCGGGTGCGCGGTCAAAACGGCGGTAACGACTGTGTTGTCCAGTTGTTGTTGCAACGCTTTGCCGTTGACTTTTCCGGCTTTGAGCTTGCGCACGGTTTCCGTCAGGCTGCCTTCGGCACTGTTGTGTCCGGCCTCTTCGTGGATTTGGCGGCGGCGTTCGTGGTGCACGTCTTCGGCGATGTTCAAAATCTGTGCGAACAGGCCGCAGGCCAAGGTTAAATCGTGAGTTTGTTGTTCATCTAATTGCGGCAACACCTTTTCAATCAAGGCAGCGCTGTCGTCTGAAGTCGATAATAACTTAACGGTTTCGACCACCAAAGGCGACGCTTCCTCATGCAGCAGATTGAAAAGAGACTGTTTTAAAAATTCCGCATCCGCTGCCAAAGCGGCATCTTTGGGATTGTTTAAGATATGCAGTTGCATGATTTTTCTCTTATTTAAATGTTAATTTGGGTTTGTCCTGAATCCATTGTATAGCAAATTTTTGTAAACTGCCAATGCTGCCGTCCGATACATTTCAAACCGGAAAACAGCCGTCCGTATCCGCCGCGTGGCCGGTGTCTGTAAAATGCCGTAAAATATTGCCCATCAAAACAGAGGCGAGAAACCCATGATTGAATTTCCCAACCAGCCCGATTTTCCTGAGCAACACACCGCCATCGCCGTCGGTACCATCAACATGAGCCATCAGGCGATACGGGTGTTGATAGAGAATGCCACCGAAAAGGCAAGTATCCTGACCATCGCCCGCGTTGCCGCCATTCAGAGCATCAAACAGACCTCCAACCTGATTCCGCTGCACCTGCCCGGCCGCATCATCGGCGTGCAGGTTGATTTCGATATTAACGTTGAGTTGGCCTGCCTGAAGGCCACGCTGACCGTCCAAGCGCACAGCAACGGCAGCATTGCCACCGAAGCCCTGACCGGTCTCAATTTGGCGCTCTTGAGCGTTTACGACATGATGAAAGACGTTGACCGCAATATGATGCTCAGCGGCATCCGCCTCGAATCCGAAACCAGCAGCGAAGGCCGTCCTTTCCTGTTTGACAACGCATACGAAAATATTAATTTCTAAACCATTCAGGCCGTCTGAACATTGGGTTTCAGACGGCCTTATTATTATGATGAACGATCAACAACTTTTGCGGTTCAGCCGCCATATCCTGCTTGACGAAATCGGTATCGAAGGCCAAGAAAAACTTTTGGCCACCCATGTGCTTGTTGTCGGTTGCGGCGGGCTGGGTGCGGCGGCCTTGCCGTATCTTGCCGCCGCCGGTATCGGCAGCCTGACAATTGCCGATGCCGATACCATCGACGAGACCAACCTTCAACGCCAAATCACGTTTACCGAAGCCGACATCGGCAAAAACAAGGCTTTGGTCATGCAAGGCCGTCTGAAACAGATCAACAGCCAAACACACATTACAGCCATTGCCGAATTTCTCGATGAGGCCAGGCTTGTCGAATTGGCAAACGCCACCGACATCATTCTTGATTGTTCCGACAATTATCCCACACGCCAAGCGGTCAACCGCGCCGCCGTTGCCACGCGCACGCCTTTGATTTCCGCAGCGGCCGTCGGCTTTGACGGACAAATCGCCGTGTACCGTCCCGATCTTCCCGATACGCCCTGCTATGCCTGCTTGTTTGACGGCGAACAAGCCAGCGACGGTGCTTGTGCATTGTTCGGCGTTTTTTCGCCATTGGTCGGTGTTATCGGAACGACCCAAGCCGTCGAAGCGCTCAAAGTGCTGATCGGTATCGGTACGCCGTCGCACGGCAAACTTTCTACCTACAACGCGTTGAGCGGAAAATGGCAGCAATACGGGGTGAGACACAATCCCGAATGCCCGGTTTGCGGCGGCCGTTAAAGACAAAAAGCAGGGTAGGGGTTTCAATATTGCCTAAGCCAATCCGCTAGAGTAATCATACTTATCTTTCATTAAACTTGAAGGAAGGCGTTTCTTCCCTTTTCAGACGGCCTGTGGCACGATATGATTCAATGATTAATAAATTTTTTGAGGCCGTCTGAAAAAGGATAAGGAGAAACCGGCTTAATGAATATTATTCGTGCCTTATTGGTGGTATTGGGTTGCTTGGCTTTGGGCGAGGCAACCGTTTGGATTTTGGGGTTGAAACTGCCGGGCAGTATTGTCGGCATGGCTTTGCTGTTTGCCGCGCTTCAGGCCGGCTGGGTCAAATTGTCTTGGGTGGGAGAACTGGCAGACATTTTGATGGCAAACCTGACTTTGTTTTTGGTGCCGCCTTGCGTGGCCGTCATCAGCTATTTGGATGTGATTGCAAATGACTGGTTTTCGATTTTGACGGCCACCATCGCCAGTACGGTGTGCGTGTTGTTGGTCACGGGCAAAGTGCATGAGTGGGTCAGGAGGTGGATGTGATGAACATAGACGGGCTGTTGCGTATGCCCTCGGTCATGTTGTTCCTGACTTTGGCCGTGTATGCTTTGGCGGTGCAGGTTCGGGCACGCACGGGGAATGTGCTGTGTAATCCGGTGTTGATCAGTACGCTGGTGTTGATGGGGTATTTGAAGGTATTTGCCATCGATTACGAGCTGTACCATTCTGCTTCTCACTTTATTGATTTTTGGTTGAAACCGGCAGTCGTGTTGCTGGCGGTGCCGCTTTATCGAAATTGGGACCGTATCCGCAGCCAGTGGTTGCCGGTGGTATTGTCGCAGTTGGCGGGCAGCGTAACAGGCATTGTTACGGGCGTGTATTTTGCCAAATGGCTGGGCGCTTCGCGCGAAGTGATTCTGTCGCTGGCTTCCAAATCCGTGACCAACCCGATTGCGATTGAAATCACGGCATCGGTTGGCGGTATTCCGGCGATTACGGCAGCAACGGTGATTATCGCCGGGCTTTTTGGACAGATGGCCGGATATAAAGTGTTGAAAGGGACGTTGTATATGCCTTCTTCAGTGGGAATGTCTTTGGGTACGGCCTCACATGCGATGGGTATTGCGGCGTCTTTGGAATATGGCCGCCGTATGGCCGCATATGCCGGCTTGGGCTTGACGCTCAACGGCGTGTTGACGGCGATATTGGTGCCTATCTTGATTCCCTTATTGGGCGTATAGCGTTTAGGCCGTCTGAAAATAGTGTAAACAGGAGAAAATGATATGGCTGTAAATTTGACTGAAAAACGTGCAGACGAATTGTTGGAAATCGACGGCATCCGTCTGTTTACAGGTCGCGCCGGCATCAAGCAACAAGACCGCGACGATTTGACGCTGATGGTGTTGGGCGGCGGACATACAGTGGGCGCGGTGTTTACGCAAAACCGTTTCTGCGCCGCGCCGGTGCATATCGCCAAGTCGCATCTGTTTGACCAAGACGGCGTGTGTGCCTTAGTCATCAATACGGGTAATGCCAATGCGGGTACCGGCGCACAAGGCCGTCTGGACGCGATTAAAGTGTGTGCGGCGGCGGCGGAACAGGTCGGCTGCCAATCCAATCAAATCATGCCGTTTTCAACTGGCGTGATTTTAGAGCCACTGCCTGTGGATAAAATCGTGGCCGCTTTGCCGCAAGTGCGCCCTGCATTTTGGTCGGATGCGGCGCGTGCCATCATGACGACGGATACTGTACCAAAAGCCGCTTCACGCACAGGTCTGGTCGGCGAGAAACACACAGTCCGCGCTACCGGCATCGCCAAAGGCTCGGGCATGATTCATCCGAACATGGCGACCATGTTGTCGTTTATCGCTACCGATGCCAAAGTGTCCCAACCGATTTTGCAGCTGATGACCCAAGAAATCGCAGATGAAAGTTTCAATACGATTACCGTGGACGGCGATACCAGTACCAACGACAGCTTTGTCATTATGGCGACAGGCCGTTGCGGTCAGAGCGAAATCGACAATACCGCCGATCCGCGCTATGCGCAGCTCAAAGCCTTGCTTGGTTCGCTGGCTTTGGAGTTGGCACAGGCGATTGTCCGTGATGGCGAGGGTGCGACCAAGTTCATCACGGTTGAAGTGCAAAACGCGAAAACCCGCGAAGAGGCGCGAAAAGTGGCTTATGCCGTCGCCCATTCGCCTTTGGTGAAAACCGCTTTCTTTGCCTCCGACCCGAACTTGGGCCGTCTGTTGGCAGCCGTCGGCTATGCCGGTATTGAAGACTTGGACGTCGATGCTTTGAAAATGTGGCTGGATGACGTGTTGGTTGCCGAAAATGGCGGCCGCGCGGAAAGCTATACCGAAGAGGCCGGACAAGCCGTGATGAACCGTCCGGAAATCACCGTCCGCATCGACTTGCAACGCGGCGATACGACGGCAGCCGTCTATACCTGCGATTTGTCGCACGAGTATGTGTCGATTAACGCGGATTACCGTTCTTAAAAACCTTTATCCTTATTTTCAGACGGCCTTTGAGAAAAGTATCAAGGCCGTCTGAACACATTGACTGCGTGTTTATGATGAAATTTCCCCAAACTTGGGCAGCGCGTCTCGCCCACAAAATCCGCCAAACCAAACGCCTGTCGAAAAAGAGCATTGCCTTTCTGTTTTTGCTGGCAGGCTCGGCACTGGTTGCCCTGACGGCTTTGATGTTTGCGTACTTGGCGGATTTGGCTTTGGAATGGAACGCTTTGCTGGTGGGGAAATATCCGTGGTTTGCGTGGGTGGCTTTGCCGCTGGGTTTGCCTCTTTTGGCGTGGTTTACGCGCAGATTTGCGCCGTACACTTCCGGCAGCGGTATTCCGCAGGTCATCGCCTCTTTGTCTTTGCCTTATGGTGCGCAGAAAACCCGTTTGATTCGTTTGGGCGAAACCTTTTTCAAAATTCCGCTGACGTTTTGCGCCATGCTGTTGGGCGCGTCTGTCGGCAGGGAAGGGCCGTCTGTGCAAGTGGGCGCGGCGGTAATGAACGCTTGGGGCGCGTGGTGTAAAAAGCACGGGCTGGCGTTTAGGGGTATGCAGGAAAACGATTTGATTGCCGCAGGTGCGGCCGGCGGTTTGGCGGCGGCGTTTAACGCGCCTTTGGCCGGCGTGGTGTTTGCCATCGAAGAATTGGGGCGTGGCGTGCTTTTACGTTGGGAACGTCAAATCCTGATGGGCGTGTTGGCGGCCGGTTTCATTCAAGTGGCGATACAGGGCAATAACCCGTATTTCTCAGGTTTTCAAGGGCATGAGCTGCCAAACATGCTGATGTGGGCCGCGGTGTCGGGCATAGTCTGCGGCGTGGCCGGTGGATTGTTCGGCAGCTTTTTGTATCGCGGAGCGGCGGTATTCGCACCGGTACGCTGGCGCAGTTTCATCCGCCGCCATTTGTTGGTGGTCGCCTTTGCAATGGGTATTTTTCTGGCATTGCTCGGCACGTTTTATCAAGGTAAAACCTATGGCACGGGCTATCACGAAGCCGCAGCCGCACTCAAAGGCACGTATGAAGCGCCGTTCGGCTTGGCAGTCGCAAAATGGGCGGCAACCGTGTTCAGCTATTGGGCAGGCATTCCCGGCGGCATCTTCACGCCGTCGTTAACCATCGGCGCGATGATAGGTGAACACATGACCTCTTTCGCGCAACTGGGCGACGCGTCCAATGTCGCGGTTTTGCTCTGCATGGCCGCGTTCCTTGCCGCCGCGACCCAATCGCCGTTGACCGCCGCCGTGGTGGTAATGGAAATGACGGGCGGACAGAATTTACTGTTTTGGATGCTGCTGACGTGCATCTTCGCTTCGCAAGTCTCGCGCCAATTCTCGCCGCATCCGTTTTACCACGCTGCAGGTTTGCGCTTCAGACGACATATCGAAGCTGAAAGCGGATATGTTCAGCACGAGAAAAAAGAATAGGTCGGCATATAAAAGGCCGTCTGAAAATTGATTTCAGACGGCCTTTTATATGTCGTTTAACGTTGTATTGCGGTTTACTTAAACAGCAAAATCAGCAGCAAAACAACTGCAATCACACCCAGCCACAGGCTTTGGCGTTGCTGTACTTTGACCAAGTGAACATAGGCATCGCGCATTTCCTGCTGGCGGTTCTCATCAACCAGCGCACTGATTTTGCGCGGCAGGGAAGGGATGATTTGGGCCCAGTCGGGAGCTTCGTTTTTGAGGTTGCGCCAAAGGGCTTTGGGGCCGACCTGTTCGTTCATCCAACGCACCAAAAACGGTTTGGCGGTTTTCCACAAGTCCAAATCGGGATCAAGCTGGCGGCCCAAGCCTTCGATGTTGAGCAGCGTTTTTTGCAGCAATACCAACTGCGGTTGGATTTCGACATTGAAGCGGCGGCTGACTTCAAACAGGCGCATCAGCACCAAGCCGAAGGAAATCTGCGAAATCGGTTTATTGAACACAGGCTCGCATACGGCGCGGACGGCGGCTTCCAATTCTTCCGCACGCGTGTCGGCAGGCACCCAACCCGATTCGATGTGGGCGGTAGCGACGCGGTGGTAATCGCGGTTGAAGAAGGCGAGGAAGTTGATGGCAAGATAGCGCTTGTCGTAATCGGTCAGCGTGCCGACGATGCCGAAGTCAAGGGCGATGTAGCGGTTGTCGGCGGCGACCAAAATGTTGCCGGGGTGCATATCCGCATGGAAAAAGCCGTCGCGGAAAACTTGCGTGAAGAAGATTTCCACGCCGTAATCAGCAAGTTTGTGCAAATCAATGCCGTCGGCTTTGAGTTTGGCAATATCGGATACCGGAGTGCCGTCCATCCATTCGATGGTCAGCACGTCGCTGGTGCAGTAGTCGTAAAACACCTTCGGCACAATCAGCATATCGCTGTTTTGGAAATTGCGACCGAGCTGGCTGGCATTGGCGGCTTCGCGCATCAAATCCAATTCGTCGTGCAGGTATTTGTCAAATTCGGCCACCACTTCGCGCGGCTTCAAACGCTTGCCGTCTGAAAACAAACGTTCCACCCAGCCTGCACCAAAGCGCATCAGCGACAAATCCTGTTCGATAACGGGCAAAAGGTTGGGGCGCAAGACTTTCACGGCGACCTGTTCGCCCGAATGCAGGCGGGCTTTGTGTACCTGGGCGATGGACGCGCTAGCGACAGGCTCTGTTTCAAATTCCGCGTATAAAGTGTCGATGGATTGGCCTAAAGATTTTTCGATTTGCGAGCGCGAAAGCTGCGCGTCAAACGGCGGCACTTTGTCTTGCAGCCTTACCAGTTCGACCGCGTAATCATGCGGAATCAAATCGGGACGCGTGGACAATACCTGTCCGAATTTGATGAAAATCGGCCCCAGGCTTTCCAACGCCAAACGCAGGCGCACGGCAGGCGTCTCGTGTTTGAACTTGGACGACTGCGGCAGCATATTGAGGAAAGTCCGCGCCCAACCCGGACGGACCAGCGAGGCAATCAGCTCGGCAAGGCGGTAGCGGTAGAGCGTGCAGAGGATGGTTTTAATGCGTTTGAGGCGGTTCATGATGGGCGCAGATAAATCGAAAAAACAGAATTATATAGGAAAAACGGGTAAGGGCTTCAGACGGCCTGAGACTTTTGCAAAAACATTTGCCGCATAGCTAACAATTTTATAAGGGCTCAGGTTTTGCCGCCCCAATAAAAAGACGGATATTCACATCATAAATATTCGTCGGCTACTTGCCCAAACTGCCGATTCAAGACATAATCGGGAAATGTGCAGGAGAGTGTTACACCCAACTACAATGTAACCACCGAAGGCGCAGACACCCTTAAATCGCTCAGGTATCAGGGACTGCACATTGAAACAAACAATCTGGAGAGCGGCGTTTGAATAACGTCCACCGAAGGGGAGAAGGCCGTCTGAACCACCATTCAGACAACCGCGCAAAGCAGTGAGCAGACTGGTTTGCCATCATGCGGATACGGCCGAAAATCTCAGGTTCAAGGACAGATAGGGTCATCCGCGCATAGGTGCGCGGGCGGCATCTGAACAAAAAATCCGGAGAAACTTGAGAATGACTGCTCTGAAAACCACCCCATTTCATCAAGCCCATCAAGATGCAGGCGCGAAGCTGGTAGATTTTGCCGGCTGGGAGCTGCCCATCCATTATGGTTCACAAATCGCCGAACACGAAGCCGTGCGCACCGACGCCGGTATGTTTGACGTATCCCATATGCTTGTTACCGACGTAGCAGGAGCAAATGCCAAAGCCTTTTTCCGCAAATTGATTGCCAACGATGTCGCCAAACTCGCTTTTGTCGGCAAAGCCCTTTATTCCGCTTTACTCAACGACAACGGCGGCGTGATTGACGACTTGATCGTTTACCGCACCAATGAAGCCGAAACACAATACCGCATTGTGTCCAACGGCGCGACCCGCGAAAAAGACACCGCCCAGTTCCACAAAGTTGGACAAGAATTCGGCGTCGCCTTCAACCCGCGCTACGACCTCGGCATGCTCGCCGTACAAGGCCCGAAAGCCATCGAAAAACTCCTGACCGTCAAACCCGAATGGGCGGACGTGATTCACGGCCTCAAACCGTTCCAAGGTGCAGACTTGG
This sequence comes from Neisseria sp. P0014.S009, assembly GCF_051958155.1. NCBI lineage: Bacteria > Pseudomonadati > Pseudomonadota > Betaproteobacteria > Neisseriales > Neisseriaceae > Neisseria > Neisseria sp. P0014.S009. The sequence goes on from NZ_JBQCVS010000020.1 coordinate 12,926, forward strand.
GCAATGATTGGTTTGTCGCCCGCACCGGCTATACCGGCGAAGACGGCGTCGAAGTGATTCTGCCGGGCACTGAAGCCGTCGCATTCTTCAAAGCCCTGCAAGTAGCAGGCGTACAGCCTTGCGGCCTCGGCGCACGCGACACCCTGCGCATGGAAGCCGGTATGAACCTCTACGGCAACGATATGGACGATAATACCAGCCCGCTCGAAGCAGGCATGGGTTGGACCGTTGACTTGAAAGACGAAAGCCGCGACTTCGTCGGTAAAGCCGCATTGGTGGCATTGAAAGAAAAAGGCGTTACTGTGAAACAGGTTGGTTTATTGCTCGAAAAAGGCGGCATCCTCCGCGCGCATATGGAAGTGTTGACCGATAAAGGCCAAGGCGAAACCACCAGCGGCGTATTCTCTCCAAGCCTGAAACAATCCATCGCCATCGCACGCGTACCGAAAGATTTTGACGGTGATACCGCCAAAGTTCTGATGCGCGGCAAAGAAGTGGACGTACGCGTACTGAAGCTGCCGTTTGTCCGCAACGGACAGAAACAGTTTGATTGAAAATAGTCAGAAGATTTCAGACGACCTTTTTAGAAAATATAGGTCGTCTGAAAACGAGAAGAAGGATTCCATTAAGGTTTCTGAAATGATAAATATAGATAAAATAGATAAAAACTTAAATATCATTTCAAATGCTCTTAAATTAATTACAATTTTTGGAATCGCATTTGGGTTTATAGTTGTTTATACATATATTTCTCATATTAATCAATTGGGGATTTTTGCAAATATAATAAGCCAACCTTATAGCGTTATAGCAATATTGGTCATATTTGGTTTTATCAGTTTTGTATTTTTCATGGCATTGTCTGCTCCGTATCAGTTATCTGCTGTGGCTAATGATGAAGGCGTAATAATAAAACGAAAAAGAGAATACTTGATTTTTTTACTACCTGGTATCGTTCCAATCCTTGGATTTTTAATATGGGTTTACATTGTTTTGTTTGTGTCCAAAGAGCGGTATGATAAAGAACTTGTAGAATACATTATAATTATATCTTCTATTTTTGTACCTGCTGTATCATTTTTAATGTTTTGGTTTTACTCTCGGGGGAATTATTTAAAAAATCTAAAAAGAAAAGATAATTCATTAAAAATTAAGAGATTTAATGGTGTATATTCAATATATTCGTTTTTGAGTTTATTTCTTTATTTTCTAATTGTTTCACTTCTAATATTTTTCGTATTCTTTTTTGTTATTTTGCCCATTACAGGATATTGGATTCAGTATGAAAATTTGCAATGGTGGTTTATAATATTTTCTGTAATAATTTATGGCATTAATGCTTTCGTGGCTACTACTTTTTTGAATAATGAAAAGAATAAAGTTTCAAAAAAATATATTTATTATGTTTTCCCAATATTTTTTTGTTTTTTCTATTGGATTTCAATTATTTTCTTTATAGATGCTTTTCCACAGAGACTATTGTATCCTATTGGATTTGTAGAGCTTCCTAAAGATTCAGCTTGGTATCTGATGCATAATAATTATAAAAGTCAAGAAAATAGTGAAATTAATGGTATTACGAAACAAGCATTGGAAAGTATCAAGAAGAATTTTTCTAAATATACAGATCAGTCGGCAATAGATTTTGATAATGAAAGAAATAAGTGTTTCAAACCAGTAATTAAATATCAAAAGAATGCTTTATATGGATATATGGCATGGAATTTGGGAGATATAAAGATATTTTGTCCTAAATCCGTTCAATTCTATGGCGAAATGAACAAGGATGAGCAGATAATAGAATCTAGGAAATGCTTAGTTCTTGAAGCTGAAATTATCCAGCCTTTGAGTGAGCAATACATTCCTTATTAAAGATAGGTGGTTTCAGTTAACCGTTTTAAACCAAAACCAATGGAGAATCAAACCATGAGCAACAACATCCCAGCCGAACTGAAATACGTTGCCAGCCACGAATGGCTGCGCCTTGAAGACGACGGTACCGTTACCGTCGGCATTACCCACCATGCGCAAGAGCTGTTGGGCGACATCGTGTTCGTCGAGCTACCAGAAGTCGGCGCAAACCTGGCTGCCGAAGAACAAGCCGGTGTGGTTGAATCTGTAAAAGCCGCATCTGACGTGTACGCTCCGATTGCAGGCGAAATCGTTGCCGTCAACGAAGATTTGCCAAGCGCTCCGGAAACTGCCAACAGCGACCCTTACGGCGCAGGCTGGTTCTTCAAAATCAAACCTGCCAACCCTGCCGATTACGACGGTCTGCTGACTGCCGAACAATACGCAGGCGAAGTAGCTTGATTTTTGCAAACATTCAAACAGGTTTTTCATCTGTTTGATATTGCAGGTCTTAGGTCGTCTGAAAAATGCTTTCAGACGGCCTTTGTTTCAATTTTTCCTCAGCAAACATGAATTACTGCGAATTTGTCGACACGCTTCCTGACGATACGGACAACCCCAACAAACATTATCACGACACGCAATACGGTTTTCCGATTGAGGACGACAATGAATTGTTTGAGCGGCTGGTATTGGAAATCAATCAGGCAGGATTGAGTTGGACGTTGATGCTGAAGAAGCAGCAGGCATTTCAGACGGCATTTAAAGGTTTTGACATCGATACGGTCGCCGTATTTGATGAAGCCGATATTGAGCGACTGCTTGCCGATGCAGGCATCGTCCGCAACCGCCTGAAAATCAACGCAGCCATTTATAACGCGCGACAAATCAAACAAATACAGCAAGAATACGGCTCATTTAAAAACTGGCTGGATGCGAACCATCCGCTCGACAAGGCTGAATGGGTGAAGCTGTTTAAAAAACATTTCAAATTTGTCGGCGGCGAAATCGTCAGCGAATTTCTGATGAGTACCGGCTACCTGCCCGGCGCACATGTGGAAACCTGTCCGGTTTATAGGGAAATATTGGCATGTCGTCCAAAGTGGGCGGAGGCCGTCTGAAACAACATCTGCAAGAAAAAACAGTGTTGATATCGATAACACCGAAGGAGTAGAAATGAAACTATCTGAATTGTTCAACCCGAACGAATTTGCCGCGCGCCATTTGAGCTTTGGCGACGAGGCTGCGCTTTTGGAAGCGCTCGGCGAGAAGAGCATGGATGATTTTGTCGGCAATACCGTGCCGCAAAGCATCCGTATGCCGTCCGAACTCGACCTGCCCGAAGCCCTGACCGAGGCGGACGCGTTAGCGAAATTGAAAGGCATTGCGTCGAAAAACGTAATCAACAAGTCCTATATCGGTTTGGGTTATTACCCGACCCGCGTGCCGAACGTGATTTTGCGCAACGTATTGGAAAACCCGGGTTGGTACACTGCCTACACCCCGTATCAGGCGGAGATTGCCCAAGGTCGTTTGGAAGCTTTGTTGAACTTCCAACAAGTGTGTATCGATTTGACCGGTTTTCCTGTGGCAGGCGCGTCTTTGTTGGATGAGGCAACTGCTGCCGCCGAAGCGATGGCGATGGCGCACCGCGTGGGCAAAGTGAAATCCGAGCGTTTCTTTGTGGATGCGCGCGTGTATCCGCAAACTTTGGACGTGATGAAAACCCGTGCCAAATATTTCGGCTTTGAACTGGTGGTCGGTGATTTTGCCCAAGCCGACGATGGCGAATACTTCGGCGCGCTGTTCCAATACGTCGGCAAAGACGGCGACGTACAAGACTTGCAAGACGTTATCGGCCGTCTGAAAGCAAAAGGCACAATCGTGGCTGTTGCCGCTGACATTATGAGCTTGGTTTTGCTGAAGTCTCCGGCTGAATTGGGTGCAGATATTGCCTTGGGCAACACCCAGCGCTTCGGTGTGCCGATGGGCTTCGGCGGTCCGCACGCTGCTTATTTCGCGTTTAAAGACGAGTTCAAACGTTCTGCCCCGGGCCGCATCATCGGCGTATCCAAAGACGCATCAGGCAAACCTGCCTTGCGCATGGCGTTGTCCACCCGTGAGCAACACATCCGCCGCGAAAAAGCGACATCCAATATTTGTACGGCACAAGCATTGCTGGCGAACTTGGCCGGTATGTATGCCGTTTACCATGGCCCTGAAGGCGTGAAACGCATTGCCAACCGCATTCATGCGCTGGCTTCCGCCTTTGCCGATGCGCTGGTTTCAGACGGCCTGAATGTGGTTCACAAAGTCTTCTTCGATACCGTTACCGTCGATTTCGGCAGCAAAGAGAAAGCAGACCAAGTGTTTGCCGCTGCTTTGGAGTCGGGTTACAACCTGCGCCGCGTCAACGATACTCAAGTTGCGGCTGCATTCCATGAAACATCGGCATACGAAGATTTGGTTGATTTGTACCGCGCGTTTACCGGCAAGGATACGTTCGCATTTGCCGATGATGTCAAAGGCCGTCTGAATGCCGAATTGCTGCGTCAAGACGACATTCTGCAACATCCTGTGTTCAACAGTTACCATACCGAACACGAAATGTTGCGCTATCTGAAGAAACTCGAAGACCGCGACTTGGCGATGAACCGCAGCATGATTTCGCTCGGTAGCTGCACCATGAAGCTCAATGCGACTGCGGAAATGTTGCCGATTACTTGGGCAGAGTTTACCGACATCCACCCCTACGCCCCCAAAGACCAAGCCGCAGGCTACCGCGCGCTTTTGACCGACATGGAAAACAGCCTGAAAGCCATCACTGGTTTTGACGCGATTTCCTTCCAGCCCAACTCCGGCGCGCAGGGCGAATACAGCGGCATGCTCTCCATCCGCCGCTATCAAGAAGCCAACAGCGAGGGACACCGCAACATCTGTCTGATTCCCAAATCCGCCCACGGCACCAACCCAGCGACTGCCGCTATGCTGGGTTTGAAAGTCGTCGTTGTCGATACCGACGAACACGGCAACGTCAACATCGACGATTTGAAAGCCAAAGCCGAGCAATACCGCGACGCTTTGTCCGCCATCATGATTACCTATCCGTCCACCCACGGCGTGTACGAAGAAGGCATCCGCGACATCTGCCGCATCATCCATGAAAACGGCGGACAGGTTTACATGGACGGCGCCAACCTCAACGCCCAAATCGGCATCATGCAACCTGCCGAAGTCGGCGCAGACGTGTTGCACATGAACCTGCACAAAACCTTCTGTATCCCTCACGGCGGCGGCGGTCCGGGCGTCGGCCCTATCGGTTTGAAAGCCCACCTTGCCCCGTTTGCACCGGGACACGCTTTGACCGACACCCACAGCGCCAGTGCCGACCAAACCGCCGTTGCTGCTGCGGCCTTCGGTTCTGCGTCCATCCTGCCGATTACTTGGATGTACCTGACCATGATGGGCAAACAAGGCATGGAGCAGGCAACACGCTGGGCATTGCTCAACGCCAACTACGTTGCCAAACGTCTGAGCGAAGACTATCCGATTCTGTATACAGGCAAAAATGGCCGCGTCGCGCACGAATGTATCGTCGACTTGCGTCCGCTCAAAGCCGAAAGCGGCATCACCGAAACCGACATCGCCAAACGCCTGATGGACTATGGCTTCCACGCACCGACGGTTTCCTTCCCTGTTGCCGGTACGCTGATGATCGAGCCGACCGAGAGCGAAAGCAAAGCCGAACTCGACCGCTTCATCGCCGCCTTGAAGCAAATCAAACAGGAAGTGCTGAAAGTCGAGCGCGGCGAATGGCCGAAAGACGACAACCCGCTGGTCAACGCTCCGCATACCGCATCCGACGTAACCGGCGAATGGGCGCATCCGTACTCCCGCGAAGAAGCCGTCTTCCCGCTGCCTTTCGTGCGCGAAAACAAATTCTGGCCGAGCGTCAAACGGGTAGATGAAGTGTATGGCGACCGCAATCTGGTTTGCTCCTGCTTGCCGATTGACGCATACGAAGAATAAGCCTGAATAGGTTTAAAATTGAACAGGCCGTCTGAAAATGAAAATAGTTTTCAGATGGCCTTTTGTTTGTTAAGATATTCCGCCCGAGAACGTACGTTTGTTTTGGGTAAAACAACAGATAAGGCATTCGGAAAGATAGATGGCGCATGCCTTTGTTTGAGGATAAAACCAAACGGCTTCTCATAACGATAAGCAAAAGGCCGTCTGAAAAACAGGAGGACACGATGGACGAACTTTTTATTCAAACGCTGACGATTGCCGGCTCAGATTCCGGCGGCGGCGCGGGCATACAGGCGGATTTGAAGACATTTCAGATGCGCGGCGTGTTCGGCACCAGCGTACTGACCGCGGTTACCGCACAAAATACTTTGGGCGTATCGGCAGTGCATCCGATACCGATCGACATGATTGCCGCGCAAATTGCCGCGATTCAGGAGGATTTCCAAATCCGCGCCTATAAAATCGGCATGCTGGGTACGGCGGAAATCATCGAATGTGTGGCAGAACAAACCGCCGAATGCGATTTCGGCGAACGCGTGTTGGATCCGGTCATGATTGCCAAAGGCGGAGCGCCGTTGTTGGAAAACTCGGCCGTCGAAGCCATGAAACGCCTGCTGCTGCCGCATACGGACGTATTGACCCCCAATCTTCCCGAAGCGCAGGCTTTGACGGGTATTAATATTGAAAACCGCCAAGATGCGGAACGCGCCGCCAAAGTTCTTCAGGATTGGGGTGTGAAAAATGTGGTAATTAAGGGCGGACATCTTGCCGACAGTCAAAGCGAATATTGCACCGACTGGCTGTTTACGCAATATGAAACCATCGAGCTGAACAGCAAACGTTTCCCAACGCCGCATACCCATGGCACGGGCTGCACATTTTCTGCCTGCATCACTGCCGAGTTGGCAAAAGGGTTTAGCGTACCCGAGGCGGTTCAAACGGCAAAAAACTATATTGCCGCCGCCATTTCCTATCCTTTGGGCATCGGGGCAGGGCACGGGCCGGTCAATCATTGGGCGTATCGGGACGAATAATGCGTTTAGGCCAATTGTAATTGATTGTATTTTTCAGACGGCCTGACTAGGTTTATCACTTGAAATTGTTTACAATATCGGATTAATGCTTTTACGGATAAAAAAGACACCATGCAAGTTACCTCAAAATGGATAGACGGAATGTGCTTCGTTGGTACAACGGCAAACGGACACAGCGTTGTGATGGAAGGCGCGGCGGCTGAAGGTGAAGTCAAACGCGGCCCCAGCCCGATGGAAATGCTGTTGTTGGGTGTAGCAGGCTGTTCCAGCATCGATGTCGTGATGATTGCCGAGAAACAACGCCAAAAAATCACCGACTGCCGTGCCGAAGTGACTGCCAAACGCGCCGACACCGCGCCGCGCGTGTTTACCGAAATCCATATCCACTTCAAAGTGTATGGTCGGGGTTTGCAAGAAAGCGCAATTGAACGCGCCGTACAGATGTCTGCCGAAAAATATTGCTCCGCATCGATTATGCTGGGCAAAGCGGCAAAAATGAGCCACAGCTTCGAGATCGTCGAAACAGAATAGGGCGGTTTCAGGGTGGGAGTGTCGGAGCGTGAACCGGCTACCCACAAAAAAAGCAGATATATTCACGCATTAACATGAATATATCTGCTTGCTTTTTATTCCTTTTTTTCTCTCTCTATCAGCCTTTATAACTTGGCTTGTTGATCTCATTGTGCAAGTTTCGTTTAACATTGTCAACAATTTTTAATTATATTTTAAACACCCCCGAAAGCTGCAGGTTTGTAAACGCTTGTGCCTTAATACGGATACTGGGGAAACATTATGGATTACGAAAATAATACCAACGTTGCGCCTGCAACTTCATCGCTTATTTTGGAAGAGCGTCACGATTCGGAACTCTTCCGCGTGTACGCATTGATTTTGGACGGCATTACCGACCATCTGCTGTTGCCGGGCAAAAAACTGACCGAGTCCGAGCTTTGCCGGCAAATGGTTTGCTCGCGTAATACCGTGCGTAGCGCATTATCGCTTTTGGCGCACGATAAAATCGTCGATTTGCAGCCCAACCGCGGCGCATTTGTCCATGTGCCGGACTTGAAAGAAATGAAAGACGTGTTCAACACGCGTATCGAAATGGAAAGCATGATTTTGAGCGTCCTCATCGATATGCCTGATTTGGAAACGCGTCTGCAACCGCTTTACGCCATGATTGAGCAAGAGGGTGCAGCTTCCGAAAGCGGCGACCGAGTGGGTTGGAACCGTCTGTCCAATGCCTTCCATGTCGAATTGGCGCGGCTGCTGGACAACGATGTCCTGTTTGAAATCATGAATACCTTGTGCGCACGTTCTTCATTGATTGTGGCTGTTTCCGATCCGCTTCGCAAAGAAAAGCGCAACATCGATTCCAATTCGCACCATGAACACCGAGAAATCCTCGATTTGTTGCTGGCAGGCAAGCGCAACCGTGTGACCAAAGTCATGCGCCGCCACTTGGGCGCGTGCATGGAACGCTTGGAACAAAAACTCGAGATGTAATCGGTTTGACAATAAAAAGGCCGTCTGAAATATTCAGACGGCCATTGGTTTATCCCTACAAAGCGAAACGCTATGAAACCCAAAATCCAAAGACACGAACATATCCTCACCCTTGTCCGCGAACATAACTTCATGACGGTGGAAGAGTTGGCGGCGAATTTGGATGTTACGCCACAAACCATACGCCGCGATGTGCAGGAGTTGAGCGAAACCGGACAGCTCAAACGCTATCACGGCGGCGCATCTTTGGGCGATGTTTCAGTCGTAACGGCAGGGCAGGAGCGGCGCAACCATCAGCAGCAGGAAAAAAACGCCATTGCCCGATTGATTGCTTCCACCATTCCCGATAATGCCTCGCTGTTTATCAGCATCGGCACCACCATGGAAGCCGTCGCCGCCGAATTGGTCAGACAGCGTAAAAACCTGCGGATTATCACCAACAATATTTACGCCGCCTCCATCACTGCGGCGCGTACCGATTACACGGTCATCATCGCTTCCGGCGTGGTCCGCCCCTTGGATGGCGGTATTACCGGCGTGGCGACCGTCGATTTCATCAACCAATTTAAAGTCGACTATGCCATCATGAGTACCCACGGCATAGAAAACGACGGCTCGCTTTTGGATGACGATTACAAGGAAGTCAGCGTCATGCAGGCGATGGTGAACAATGCCCGCGTGCGCTATCTCGGCGTCGACCACAGCAAGTTCAACAGCAATGCCTTGGTTAGATTGGGCGATATCGGCGCATTCGATAAGCTGTTTACCGACCGCACACCATCCGCCGCCATGCAGAAAACCCTAAACGAGCGCGGCGTAGCGTGGCAGGTTGCCGACCCTGTATCAAAGTAGCCAAGTCGGGTACAATTGAGCCATCATTCCATTCCTTTCAGACGGCCTGATTGAATGCTCAGGCCGTCTGAAAACAGAAAATCATTTTCCCATCAAAGAAATATTATGTTGAATAAAGACCAATTCGCGGACAACCACTTTATCCGCACCATCATCGATGAAGACCTCAAAAGCGGTAAACATACAGCCATCCAAACCCGTTTCCCGCCCGAGCCGAACGGTTATTTGCACATCGGCCACGCCAAATCCATCTGCCTGAACTTCGGTTTGGCTTATATTTATGATGGTTTGTGCAACCTGCGTTTTGACGATACCAACCCCGAAAAAGAAAACGACGAATACGTCAATGCCATCAAAGAAGACGTTGAGTGGCTCGGTTTTCATTGGGCGGGCGAGCCGCGTTTTGCTTCCAACTATTTCGACCAGCTTTACGACTACGCCGTCGGTTTAATCAAAGACGGCAAAGCGTATGTTGATGATTTGACCCCTGAAGAAATGCGCGAATACCGCGGTACGCTGACCGAAGCGGGTAAAAACAGCCCTTACCGCGACCGCAGTATCGAAGAAAACCTCGACCTGTTCACACGCATGAAAAACGGCGAGTTTCCCGACGGCAGCAAAACCTTGCGTCTGAAAATCGATATGGCGGCAGGCAACATCAATATGCGCGACCCCGTCATCTACCGCATCCGCCGCGCCCATCACCACAACACCGGCGACAAATGGTGCATCTATCCGATGTACGACTACACACATTGCATTTCCGATGCCATCGAAGGAATCACGCATTCTTTGTGTACGCTTGAATTTGAAGCACACCGTCCGCTGTACGACTGGGTGTTGGACAACATTCCTGCGCCGCACGCTACCCGTCCGCGCCAATACGAGTTTTCCCGTTTGGAGCTTCTGTATTCCATCACCTCCAAACGCAAGCTGAACCAACTGGTTTCAGACGGCCACGTTGCCGGCTGGGATGATCCGCGTATGCCGACCATTTCTGGTATGCGCCGCCGCGGTTACACGCCCGAAGGCCTGCGCTTGTTTGCCAAACGCGCCGGTATTTCCAAATCTGAAAACGTGGTCGATATGAGCGTGTTGGAAGGCGCGATTCGCGAAGAGCTGGAAAACTCCGCGCCGCGCCTGATGGCGGTTTTGAATCCGCTCAAAGTGACCCTGACCAACTTTGAAGCCGGTAGAACCCAAAGCCGCCGTGCCGCGTTCCATCCGAACCACGAAGAAATGGGCGATCGTGAAGTGCCTATTTCACAAACCATCTACATCGAAGCCGACGACTTTGCCGAAAATCCGCCTAAAGGCTTCAAACGCCTGATTCCCGGCGGCGAAGTGCGCTTGCGCCACGGCTATGTCATCAAGTGCGATGAAGTAGTAAAAGACGAATCAGGCAATGTGGTTGAACTCAAATGCAGCATCGATCACGATACCTTGGGCAAAAATCCCGAAGGCCGCAAAGTCAAAGGCGTGATTCACTGGGTGTCTGCCGAACACGCTGCCGAAATCAAAGTCCGCCTGTATGACCGCCTCTTTACCGTCGAGCGTCCCGATGCCGTGCGCGGCGAAGACGGCAACTATCTGCCGTTCACCGATTTCCTCAACCCTGAATCCATCAAGGAAATCACCGCCTACGCCGAGCCTGTCGCAAAAGATCTGCCGGCAGAAAGCCGTTGGCAGTTCGAGCGTATCGGCTACTTCGTAACCGACCGCAAAGATCACAGCAAAGACACGCCGGTGTTTAACCGCACTGTGACACTGAAAGATTCTTGGCAGGCAAAATAATTGGTAAGAAGGCAGTCAGTATGCACTGGCTGCCTTTATTGTGTTTAAATTTTTGATTTTATAATAGGAATTTTATGGAAAACCAAATACCCACTTCACAGGAAGTTCGATATCACGAACCCAAACGCCTTCCTGCTTCTGCAGGCATCAAGTGGATTACCGACGCTTTCGGTATTTTCAAACTTCATCCGTGGAAATGGATAGGCGTATTATTGGCTTATATGATCGTAGGCTTTGTGGTTTCTATTATTGACTTACTAGGAATTAATGCGCTTTCTAGTTTAAAAGGTATTGTATTCAGCTGGGTGGGTTCATGCTTAGTAGGCGGAGCTATGTATGTTGCTAACAATATCAATAATGGAAAAGCATTTGATGTGAAAGATTTTTTTATTGTTTTTTTAGATAAAAAAATGAGTTTTTTCATTTTATTGTTACTTCAGGTGCTGTTCAGTATAGCTGTTAGTTTGCTTATCATTCCGCTATATTTTGCAGGTCATTGGGCAATGATGATAGGTGTTGTATTGATTGTTATTGTCCTTTTGTCTATATTTTTATTAACCCCCGCTTTGATTGTTTTAGATGGTCTGAAGCCATGGGAGGCTATTAAAGCTAATGTTAAAGCGGCTATGTGTAATATTCCTGCAATATTAGTTTATGTTGTAGGTGTGGCTCTCTATTCTTTTATGTGGGGCGTATTAGGCAGTATGTTAGGCCAGTGGATTATCATGATCATACTTTTACTATTCCTACCTGTCAGCGCAGTTTTACTGCTGGCTCCTTATATTGCTTACCGCAGTATTTACCCTAATGGTCGTATTGTGAAATCCTAAGTGGATAAAGGCCGTCTGAAACATTTTCAGACGGCCTTTGTCGATAAAAGGAATGAGATGGAACGTTATTCTGTACATTTGAAACTGCTGGGGATGGCGGTGCTGTGGGGCGCGTCTTGGCCGATGGGGCGGATGCTGGGGCAGTCGCTGCCGCCGCTGACGGGCGGGGCGGTTCGGTTTGTACTGGCTTCGGTTTTGTTGTTGGGCTGGTTGTTTGCGCGCAGCAGGTTTGCAACTTTGGCAGCTTTGTCGGCGCGGCAATGGCTGGGTTTGACGGCGGCTGCTTCCGTCGGCGTGTGCGGCTATGCGGTGTTTTTTATGCTGGGTTTGCAGACTATGCCGGCAGGTAAGGCGGCGGTGGTCGTGGCAGTGAACCCCGTGCTGACGCTGCTGTTGGCAACTTGGTTTTTCGGCGAGCGTTTAAATGCGAAGATTTTGGCGGGTATGCTGCTGGCGGTCGGCGGTGCCATTATGGTGGTAACGCAAGGGCAGCCGTTGACAGTGTTATCGGGCGGCATCAAGGCAGGAGAGTGGCTGATTTTCGGTTGCGTGGTTTGTTGGGCGGCTTATACTTTAATTGGTCGCGCGGTTTTGCGCGGGATAGACGCGCTGACGGTAACGATGGCAACTTCGTTCATCGGCGCTCTGATGTTGTCGGTGGTGGCGTTGTGGATGGACGGAATGCCGTTTGAGGCGATAGCGGCAATGGATGGGCGAGGTTGGACAGCCTTGGCGTGGCTGGTCATCGGTGCGACGGTATTGGCCTATGCGTGGTATTTTGAAGGCGTGAAGACTTTGGGTGCAGGCAGCGCGGCAGCGTATATTACGCTTGTGCCGATTTTCGGTGTGCTGTCTTCGGCGTGGTTTTTGGGCGAACCGCTGCATATTTCGCTGATTGCAGGCTGCGCGGCGGCGGTCGGCGGCATGATGCTGATGCGGTACGGGCAGAAGGCCGTCTGAAGTTGGGTAAATACTCGGATTTTTGATGATAAGATTGCGGTTGCCACGTTACTTCCAGCCGTAATCTTATTGAAGGATAAGACCAAGGTCTCGGCCTCAGTGTTCGATTTAAAAATTTGACACCCTGCCTCCAACTGCCTAAAATTCAACTTTCTCAAAAATCTACCGTATCCTGCGGCACGATTTCATACTTTCAGACGGCCTTCGTGCCATCTCTCTGATACCATTCAAAATATATCAATACTATGCACGTTTCAGAACTCCAAACCCTCCACATTTCTAAACTCTTGGAAATGGCAGAAGAACATGGCATTGAAAACGCCAACCGTTTCCGCAAACAAGACCTCGTTTTTGCCATCGTCCGCCAGATGATGAAGCAAAATGTCAGCTTTACCTGTTCCGGCACACTCGAAATCCTGCCCGACGGCTTCGGTTTCTTGCGCAGCGCAGATACTTCTTACCTTGCCGGCCCTGATGATATTTATGTTTCGCCCACGCAAATCCGCCGCTTCAATCTGCACACCGGTGACACCATCGAAGGCAGCGTGCGCGTGCCTAAAGACAATGAGCGTTATTTCGCACTTGTCCGCCTTGATACCATCAACGGCGATCAACCCGAAGTCTGCAAACACAAAATCCTCTTTGAAAACCTCACGCCTTTATTCCCAACCGAACAATTCAAACTCGAGCGCGACATCAAAGCCGAAGAGAATCTGACCGGCCGAGCCATCGACTTGGTTTCCCCAATCGGTAAAGGCCAACGTGCATTGTTGGTTGCGCCGCCTAAAACCGGTAAAACCGTGATGTTGCAAAACATTGCCCACGCCATTACCGCCAATTATCCCGATGTCGAGCTGATTGTCCTGTTGATTGACGAGCGTCCGGAGGAAGTGACCGAGATGAGCCGTTCTGTACGCGGCGAAGTGGTTTCCTCTACGTTTGACGAACCTGCGCAACGCCATGTACAAGTGGCCGAGATGGTGATTGAAAAAGCCAAACGCATGGTCGAACACAAAAAAGACGTGGTGATTCTGCTGGATTCGATTACCCGTTTGGCGCGCGCCTACAATACCGTCGTGCCGACTTCGGGCAAAATTCTGACCGGCGGTGTCGATGCCAACGCTTTGCACCGTCCGAAACGCTTTTTCGGCGCAGCGCGTAATGTGGAAGAGGGCGGTTCGCTTACCATTATTGCGACAGCGCTTGTTGAAACCGGCAGCCGCATGGACGACGTGATTTACGAAGAGTTCAAAGGCACGGGCAATATGGAATTGCACCTTGACCGCCGCATGGCAGAAAAACGCCTGTTCCCGGCGATCAGCATTAATAAATCCGGTACGCGCCGCGAAGAATTGCTGGTGCCGAACGATCAGTTGCAACGTATGTGGCTCTTGCGCAAATTCCTGCATCCTATGGACGAAATCGAAGCGACCGAGTTTTTGGTGGGCAAACTCAAAGACTCCAAAAACAATGACGATTTCTTTGAATTGATGCGCGGTAAATAAGCATAAGGCCGTCTGAACATGTTTCAGACGGCCTTTACTTTGCTTGAGGAATCTTTATGACCATCCGAATGAATTGGCAAAACTTATTGTCCACCCAACGCTTCCGTACCAAAAACGGCGAAATTGTGCCGACCGTTACCCCTTCGACCCAGGAAGGTGCCGATGCCTTGCGTACGGATTTTCACATCGACTACGACCGAGTCGTTTTTTCCGGAGCCTTCCGCCGCCTTGGCCGTAAAACGCAGGTACATCCGCTGGCGCAACACGATTTGACGCACAACCGCCTGACACACAGTGTTGAAGTTGCCAGCGTGGGCAGGAGCTTGGGCAACCGCGTAGGCGTGATGTTGCATAACGGCGGTTTTTTGCCGCAGGAAAATACGCCCAGCGATATTGGTGCCGTGGTGCAGGTTGCCTGTTTGGCGCATGATTTGGGCAATCCGCCGTTTGGTCATACCGGCGAAGATGCTTTGCGTGATTGGTTCAGACGGCCTGAACATCAAATTTATCTGAACACATTAAACGAAGCGGAACGCAACGATATTCAAACCTATGAAGGCAATGCGCATAGCCTGCGTATCGTCGCCAGCCTTGAAATGTATCCGGAGGCGGGCGGAATGCGCCTGACTGCGGCAGCCATTGGCGCATTGCTGAAGTATCCGTGGACAACGCAACATCCAAACGGCAGAAAGAAATTCAATATTTATCAAACCGAGTTGCCGTTTATCCGTCAAGTTGCCGACGAATTGGGACTGGTTTCCGCAGGAGCAGACAGCTGGGCGCGCCATCCTTTGTCTTATTTGATGGAGGCCGCCGACGATATTTGCTATGCCTTGCTGGACTTGGAAGATGCCGTTGAATTGGATTTGCTCACGGATACGGAAGTGGAGAGTATCTTGTCCGAGCTGACCTTTGCCGAAAGTGCATGGCACGCCAGTTCCAGCCGTCAGCGTTGCGCTATGTTGCGCGGCATTGCGATTGGCAAGGCGATTGATGATGTTGCGCAAACCTTTATGCTGCATCAGTCTGATTTACTGGATGGAACATTCAAAGGCAAAGACTTGCTTGCTCTGTGTAGCCCGCAAGTGCAAAACACTTTGGCAAAAGCGAAAGAATTGGCGCAAACACGGATTTTCCGCCATCACACCAAGCTCTTGACCGAAATCGCCACGTTCCCATGCTTAGGCTCCATCTTGGATTTGCTCGTCCCTGCCGCCTATGCCCTGATTGCAGAAAAACAATTGGCAACGCGTCAGTCTTTGGCGTTGGAATTATTGAAAAAGCACAATCCGATTCTTCCTGAAGACAGTCTGTATCAGGCTTATATGAAAATTTTGGATTTTGTCGGTGGTATGACCGATAATTCCGCCGCCAAAATGGCGCAGGATTTGTCAGGAGTAGGGATTTTACGTTAGTTTTATATTGTTTAACTTCAATTAGTTAAATAAAAATATAAAAAATATCTGCGAAAAGAGTAGACAGGTTTCGGCAAAGCCTATATTATTCGGTCTTCTTGATTCACAACGCACTTGCGAAGTGATGAGGATGCACCCGTAGCTCAGTTGGATAGAGTATCTGGCTACGAACCAGAGGGTCGGGCGTTCGAATCGCTCCGGGTGCG
>NZ_JBQCVS010000021.1:0-27842 GCF_051958155.1 Neisseria sp. P0014.S009
TTAGGAGCGGAAATAGACGAAAACCTGTTTTGGAGTTTCAGCTGTCGAAGGAAGGGCTTTTTTGCAAAGGTCTCAGGCCGTCTGAAACGCTCAGCAACTCAAGAGGCAGAATGTAAAATAAATCGCCCAGACTTTTTGTTGTTTATATATGCGCTTTTCAATCTCATTTTACCATTGTCAACCCCCAATTTATTGACAACAGTATTCATCTTAAAAATTCCCAAACCTGAATTTACATGATTTCATATTTATAATTATTTGATTTTATTTTATAAAAATATCTATTTGAACTTTTCTTAAAAAATGCCGTCTGAGATAAAGACAAGACGGAATATCTCTGTTAATGTGTAAATGTCAGCCGGCCTTTGCCGGTTTTTTATTGAAACCATTTGGGAGTCAATTATGAATATGAATGTTAAATTAATCGTTCCTGCCGTTTTGGCGGCTGTTGCCCTGACTGCATGTAGCAGCGGTTCTAAAGCCAAACCTGAAGCCAAAGCTGCGCCTACTGCGCAACAACAAACTCAAGCTCAGGCTCAACAAGCTCAAGCTCCAGTACCTAATACTTTGAAAGTAGACTCTATCGACGGTAAAAAAGAAGTTCACTACAAATGCGGTAAAGACGGCAAAGAGCCTTTGAGCGTAATGTACGGCTTCAAAGGCAACGAAGTTGTTGCTGCACAAGTAAAATACAAAGGCCAATTAACTGAAAACCTGTTCCGTATCACTGACAGCAGCAAAGATGTAAACGCATTCTGGGGCGGTAATGTTGCTTGGGTTGCTGAAGCTGCCACTGCAGCCAACGTAGACAAAGTTGACGGCAACATGCTGACTATCCGCGGTACTACCGAAGTAAACGGCAAACAAGAAGTGGTTGATCAAATCATTACCCGCTTCTGCGCATTGGACAAAGGCGCGAAAGCTGCCGCTAAACCTGCTGCTAAAAAAGCGAAAAAATAATCTTTTACCGACAGCTTTAAACGCTGGGTAAAATAAAACAGGCCGTCTGAAAAGTTTTCAGACGGCCTGTTCTTTTGAGTGTTTTAACCCAAGAACCAGAATTTCAGTGCCCACAACACAGCGACAATCCATACCATAGGCGGTACGTCTTGAGTGCGGTTGCACAAGAGTTTGATGAGTGCGTAGCTGATAAAGCCAAACGCAATACCGTCGGCAATCGAATAGGTAAACGGCATGAAGACGATGGTCAGGAATGCCGGTGCGGCTTCGGTCATGTCGTCCCAGTCGATTTCACGCGCGCTGCGCAACATTTGCGCGCCAACATAGAGCAGGGCGGGTGCGGTAGCGAATGCAGGAATGCTTTGAACCAGTGGGGAGAAAATCAGACAGGCCAGCATCAGTACGCCGACGGTAACGGCAGTCAGGCCGGTACGGCCGCCGGCAGAAACGCCTGCCGCGCTTTCAACGTAAGGGGTGGTAGAAGACGTACCCAAGGCGGCACCGGCGACGATGGCGGTTGAGTCGGCAAGCAGGGCGCGTTTCAAACGCGGCAGTTTGCCGTCTTGCAACAGGCCTGCGCGGTGGGAAACGCCGACCAAGGTGCCGGTAGAGTCAAACAGGTCAACCAGGAAGAATACAAAAATCACGCTGACCATGCTGACGGTGAACAAGCCTTTGAAGTCCATCTGCATGAAAGTCGGCGCAATGCTTGGGACTTCGCCGACCACGCCTTTGAACTCGCTCAAGCCCAAGACGGTGGAGATGGCGGTCAGTGTCAGAATGGTAATGATGATGGAGCCTTTGACGCGGAAGTGGCCGAGTGCAACCACCATGACAAAGCCTGCCATCGCCAGCAGGGCGGTAGGCTGGTGGATGTCGCCCAAGCCGACCAATGTGGCAGGATTGGCCACAATCACACCTGCGCCTTTGAGTGCAATCAATGCCAAGAAGAGGCCGATACCTGCGGCAATCGACATTTTCAAGCCCATAGGCAGGGCGTTGACCAGCATTTCACGCACTTTAAAGAAGCTGAACAGGATGAAAATGATGCCGGAAATGAAAACGGCACCCAAAGCCACACGCCAGTCCACGCCCATGCCTTTGACGACGGCAAAGGTAAAGTAGGCGTTCAAACCCATGCCCGGAGCGAGGGCGATCGGGTAGTTGCCGACAAAGCCCATCACGAAACAGCCGATGGCGGAGGCGATACAGGTGGCCACAAATACTGCGCCCATATCCATGCCGGTTTCGCCCAAAATCAGGGGATTGACGATGATGATGTAGCACATGGCGAGGAAGGTTGTCACACCGGCCATAATTTCAGTGCGGATGTTGGTCTGATTGGCGTTGAGGTTGAATAATCTTTCCAAAACGCTTTGATTTGAAGAACTCATTCGAGATATTCCTTTGGGAAAGCCGTTCGAGGACGGCATCAGCGGGTTTAGCTGCCGGAAGCTCGGATTTTGGCCTTAACTTCTCAACAGATAAGGGAATTTTCGGGCGGTATTATACTGAAAAGCCTTTTGTTCGGGTAATAAAAATACATGAATCAGATAATGCCGGGCCAAGCCAAGATAAAGGCCGTCTGAACAGTTTCAGACGGCCTTTGTTTGTGTGTGCTTATACCGGTTTGCCTTTCAGGGAGAAAGTGTAGGCTTCGGTGATTTCCAAATCGATCATTTGGTTGATCATGTCAGGTGTACCGGTAAAGTTGACCACGCGGTTGTTAGCGGTACGGGCTTGCAGTTGGTCAGGGTCTTTTTTGGAGATGCCTTCAACCAAGCAGCGTTGAACCGTGCCGATCATGGTTTGATTGATGCGCGCGGTTTCGGCTTCGATGACTTCGTTCAAAGCTTCGAGGCGGCGCACTTTTTCTTCATGCGGTGTGTCGTCGTGCAGGTTGGCGGCAGGTGTGCCAGGGCGCGGACTGTAAATAAAGACGAAGCTCAAGTCGAAGGCAATGTCTTTGACCAGTTTCAATGTTTGCTCGAACTCGCGCTCGGTCTCGCCCGGGAAGCCGACGATAAAGTCGGAGCTGAGGCACAAATCAGGACGGATGGCGCGCAGTTTACGGATGATGGATTTGTATTCCAAGGCGGTGTAGCCGCGTTTCATCGCGCTCAATACGCGGTCGGAACCGCTTTGAATCGGCAGGTGCAGGTGGGAAACCAGCTTCGGCAGGTCGCGGTAGCACTCGATAATTGCGTCGGTAAATTCGCGCGGATGGCTGGTGGTAAAGCGCAGGCGTTCGATGCCGGGGATTTCGTGGACAATGCGCAACAAAGTGGCAAAGTCGCAGATTTCGCCGTTTTCCATTTCGCCGCGATAGGCATTGACGTTTTGGCCTAAGAGGTTGATTTCTTTAACGCCTTGTTGCGCCAAACCGGCAATTTCAGTCAATACGTCGTTAAGTGGGCGGGAGAATTCTTCGCCGCGGGTGTAAGGGACGACGCAGTAAGAGCAGTATTTGGAGCAGCCTTCCATAATGGAAATGAATGCCGAACCGCCTTCTACGCGCGCAGGCGGCAGGTGGTCGAATTTCTCGATTTCGGGGAAGGAAATGTCGATTTGAGACAGGCCGGTGGTTTCTTTGTCGACGATGAGTTTGGGCAGGCGGTGCAGCGTTTGCGGACCGAAAACCACGTCCACATACGGAGCGCGTTTGACGATATTTTCGCCTTCTTGAGAGGCAACGCAGCCGGCAACGCCGATGATGAGGTCGGGATTTTTTTCTTTGAGCGGACGTACGCGGCCTAAGTCGGAGAAGACTTTCTCTTGCGCTTTTTCACGCACGGAGCAGGTATTGAACAAGATGATGTCGGCGTCGTCAGGTTGGGTAACCTGCTCGATGCCGCCGTGTTCTTCGGCGAGGACGGACAGCATTTTTTCGCTGTCGTACTCGTTCATTTGGCACCCGAAGGTGCGGATAAATACTTTTTTCATGGTTTGTTTTGATTGACTTGCTTGTTGTAAAAGGGTTCAAACGGCCTGTGAAATACTCGGGCCGTCTGAAAAATTATTCTTCCGCCTTTTTCTGCTTTTTGGCGTGTTCGATGAATCTGTCAGCTTCGGCGTCGGTCAAAATCCAGATTTCGCGGACGAGGCGGCTTTCTTCGTTGTATTTGAATGCAACGGCTTTGCCGGTTTGATTCAGCAGGCGGCCCATCGGAATGAAACGGTCGTTTTCATCGTGGATTTTGGTGAAGCGGGTGATTTGCAGTTTGGCCGCGTTGCCGTCCACAATGCCCAAGGTCAGCAGGCGCGTCCAAGAAAAACCGCCTTTGCTGACTTTCAGATAAGGCAAATCGACAGTCTTTAAAACGGCCACATCCATATCGTCAGGCAGGCTGCGTTGTGCATGGACGAGGGAGGACGCCAAAAGGGCGAGGCTGAGTATGAATCCGCGTAACATGATGCTTTTCTTTTATTGTTTCAATAGGTCGCGGATTATAGCACAAGCAGGAAAAATGTGGATAGAGTGTTTGTTTTTAAAGAATAATTTTGATTTTGCGCCCGATTCTTATTTTGAAGCTTGGGCCGTCTGAAAAGGATTTGGTGTTAAAATGGCTCCGATTTGATTTTCAGACGACCTCTTACGAAAGAATTGACTATGAACCGTAATGAAAGCTTGTTCAACCGCGCCAAAGCCATTATTCCCGGCGGCGTGAACTCTCCTGTGCGCGCATTCGGCAGCGTCGGCGGCGTACCGCGCTTTATCAAAAAGGCAGAAGGCGCATATGTTTGGGACGAAAACGGCACGCGTTATACCGACTATGTCGGCTCTTGGGGCCCTGCGATTGTCGGCCATGCCCATCCTGAAGTCATTGAGGCCGTACGCGAAGCAGCATTGGGCGGTTTGTCGTTTGGTGCGCCGACTGAAGGCGAAATTGTCATTGCCGAAGAAATCGCTAAAATCATGCCGTCCGTCGAGCAGCTGCGCCTTGTCAGCTCCGGTACGGAAGCAACGATGACCGCTATCCGTTTGGCACGCGGTTTTACCGGCCGCGACAAAATCATCAAGTTTGAAGGCTGCTACCACGGCCATTCCGACAGTCTGTTGGTGAAAGCAGGCAGCGGTCTGCTGACGTTTGGCAATCCTTCTTCCGCCGGTGTGCCTGCCGACTTTACCAAACACACTTTGGTACTCGAATACAACAATATCGCCCAACTGGAAGAAGCCTTTGCTCAAAGCGGCAATGACATCGCCTGTGTGATTTTGGAGCCATTTGTCGGCAATATGAATCTGGTTAGGCCGTCTGAAGCCTTTGTCAAAGCCTTGCGCGAATTGACTGAAAAACACGGTGCCGTATTGATTTACGACGAAGTGATGACCGGCTTCCGCGTGGCGCTAGGCGGCGCGCAATCTTTGCACGGCATCAAACCCGATTTGACCACCATGGGCAAAGTAATCGGCGGCGGCATGCCTTTGGCGGCGTTCGGCGGCCGTAAAGACATTATGGAATGCATTTCCCCGTTGGGCGGCGTGTATCAGGCAGGTACATTGTCCGGCAATCCGATTGCGGTTGCAGCCGGTTTGAAAACGCTGGAAATCATTCAGCGCGAAGGCTTCTATGAAAACCTGACTGCCCTGACCCAACGCCTTGCCAACGGTATGGCCGACGCGGCTAAAGCGCACGGCGTTGAATTTACGGCGGACAGCGTGGGCGGCATGTTCGGCCTGTATTTTGCCAACCATGCACCGCAAAACTACGCTGATATGGCGCATTCCAATATCGACGGTTTCAAACATTTCTTCCACGGTATGCTCGACCGCAATGTCGCATTCGGCCCGTCAGCTTACGAAGCCGGTTTTGTTTCCGCCGCGCATACGCCTGAGCTGATTGACGAAACCATTGCTGTGGCACACGAAGTGTTCAAAGAAATGGCAAAATAAAAGCTGAAGCTGTCATGTGAAAAAAGGCCGTCTGAAAAATATTCAGACGGCCTTTCGCTATTTTAAATCAATGCTTGATTATGCTTCTTCGGCTTTACTGCGGATAATCAGCAGAGGCAGGTGGCTTTGACGCATTACGGTTTCGGCGAAGCTGCCCATCAGCAGGTGCATCAGGCCCGTGCGGCCGTGTGTGCCGAGTACCAACAGGTCTGCGCCGTTGTTGTCGGCGTAGTCAACCAAGTCTTGCGCCATTTCGCGCGCGCCTTTGTTGGCGACCAACAGGTGTTTCACGATGTTTTCAACGCCGCTTTCACGCGCTGTTTTTTCTGCGAAATCCAAAACTTCGTTACCTTGGGCAACGGCGGCGGCTTCGTAGCTTTCGTGTTGCAGGAATTCAGGAGCCAAAGCCATGTATTCGGCAGGGTTGGCAACGTGAACCAAAGTCAGTTGGGCTTTGTTGAGGCTTGCCAGTTCGGCGGCATGTTTCAATGCATTGAGGGAAGTCTCGCTACCGTCAACGGCTACAACCAGATGTTTGTACATATTTATTCTCCTTTTGCGCCGAGTAGCGGCACTTTCGTTTAATATGAAATCAGAACTTGTCTGAATGTGAAACGATTATAAACTCTTTCGGGCGGGTACAACAGCCCATCTGCTTTCAAGTATAATGTCAGTCCGATTCGCCTGTGGCGTTTTTCATTAATTTATTGATATATCACAAGGTTACTTATGCAGGAAGCCGCTTTTCTTTCTTCGCGCCGCTTTGGTGGCATTGCCAGACTTTACGGAGACGAAGCACTGGCGCGCTTTTCGCGTGCGCATGTGTGCGTGGTCGGCGTCGGCGGCGTCGGCTCGTGGGCGGTGGAGGCTTTGGCGAGGAGCGGTATCGGTCGTTTAACGCTGATTGATTTGGACAACGTTGCTGAGTCCAATGTCAACCGCCAGTTGCACGCTTTGACCGATGATTTCGGTAAGGCAAAAGTTACCGCTCTGCACGAACGCATTGCCCAAATCAATCCGCAATGCGAAGTGACGGAAATCGAAGATTTTGTGACCGAAGACAATCTGGACGAACTTTTCAGACGGCCTTTTGACTTTGTCATCGACGCCATCGACCAAATCCGTGTCAAAGCGGCGATGGCGGCGTATTTCGTGCAACATAAACAACCGTTTATTATCAGCGGCGGCGCGGGCGGACAGAAAAATCCGGCTTTAATCCAAACCACCGATTTGAGCCGCGTTACCCACGATCCGCTGCTTTCCAATTTGCGCTATACCTTGCGCAAACGCTACGGCTTCAGCCGCGATACCAAAGAAAAAATGCGTGTGCCTTGCGTTTATTCAACCGAGAATATTACGCCGCCGCAATCCGGCGAAGCGTGTTCGACCGATGCCGCGCCGCAAGGTTTGTCCTGCGCGGGCTATGGGGCGAGTATGCTGGTAACGGCTTCGTTTGGATTGTATTGTGCGCAGGCAGCAGTGGAGCATATCGCGGGGCGGAAGTGAGATGAATCGATTTTTTAAAGCCTACTTTATCAGTAGCCTGATTTATGCGGTTGTCTTCGGTTTGTTGATGTACGGTGTCGGTTTGTTGCTTACAGGATTCGAATGTTTTGATATTGACGCTGAAAATGAACAGCGTCTACAGTATTGTTCACGAGCTCATGAAATGTCGGCTTTTGAGAAAACGTCTTTGAAGTTTTTCTTCTTTCCGTTTTTATCTGTAATGTCATTGTCCCTACTCAATGCCGGCATTATGAAGTGGACCAAACGCTGTACAACTTTGACGACTCTTGCCTTGCCTATCATCGAATGGTGGATTGTTTGGTTTGTTTTATTACTGTGGGAGTGGAGTAGTCTGGATAGTAGTTGGACGGCAATAACGGGAGTTATTTTTTTTGGATTGCCTGTTTATGGCATGGCAGCAGTTCAAGCCCTGAATGTGTTGGACTCTTCTGCAAATGCCAATCAGAAAATTTGATGTGGGTTTAAGCCTTTTGAAATTTATTTTTTCAGACGACCTTTTTGCTTATGAACCGATTTTTTAAAGCCTACTTTATTGCCAGTCTGATTTATGCGGTATGGTTCGGCGTATTGATGTATGCCGTCGATCCGATGTTTCTTGATGTGATGGAATGCAATACGCTGCCGGGCGATTATTTGTGTGTGCAAAGCGGTTATAACCGCCCATTCACCACTTTTCTTTATCCGTTTCTGTCCGTCATGATATTCAGCCTTTTACACGCCGGTATCATGAAATGGCGCAAACGCCGTTCGGTTAAAATGATTTGGCTTTTGATCGGCTACGAAAGTTTGCTGTTGTTGGCTTTGATGGTGGCGATGCTTGCGAGGGATGGTTTTGTGTTTTCCCGCGATATTGGCTCGGTACTGACGGGTACGGTTTTCGCCAGCCTGCCGCTGTTGGGTATGGCCTTGGCCCAGACCTTTGCCGTCGCCATTGTTTCTTTGCAAATCAATCGTAAAAAACGCTGATTTTTATATTAAAAACGGCTTGTCCTCGTTTCAGACGGCCTTTTATTGATGAAACTTCTTACTAAACTTAAAAAGAAAAAGACCCTTTAACCATGCCTTCAGAACACCTTATTTCTTCCACTGCAGCAACGCCGTCTGAACATACCGTTGCGTGGGTGTTCGGTCAGCCTGTCACCGATGTGCCGCAGGATTTGTTTATTCCGCCTGATGCGTTGAAGGTGGTATTGAGCAGCTTCCAAGGGCCGTTGGATTTTCTGCTGTACCTTATCCGCAAGCAAAATATCGATGTCCTCGATATTCCGATGGTGAAGATTACCGAGCAGTATCTGCACTATATTGCCCAAATGGAAGCGTATCAGTTTGATTTGGCAGCGGAATACCTGCTGATGGCGGCGATGCTGATTGAAATTAAATCGCGCCTGCTGTTGCCGCGTCCTGAAGAAGTTGAGGATGAAGAGGCGGATCCGCGTGCCGAGTTGGTGCGCCGTCTTTTGGCTTACGAACAGATGAAACTGGCGGCTCAGGGTTTGGACGCATTGCCGCGTGCCGGGCGTGATTTTGCTTGGGCGTATCTGCCGTTGGAAATTGCGGTCGAAGCGAAGTTGCCGGAAGTGTACGTTGCCGATTTGACGCAGGCTTGGTTGGGTATTTTGTCGCGTGCCAAGCATACGCGCAGTCATGAAGTGGTGCGGGAAACCATTTCCGTGCGCGCGCAGATGACGGCGATTTTGCGCCGTTTGAACGAAAGCGGTATCAGTAAGTTCAGCGATTTGTTTAAGCCGGAGCAGGGCGCGACATATGTGGTGGTCAATTTTATCGCATTGCTGGAATTGGCTAAAGAAGGCTTGGTGCGTATCGTGCAGCCTGAAAATTATGGGGAAATCGAAATCAGCCTGAAAGACGGTTTGGAAACAAACGAAGCTGAAATGCTTTCAGACGGCCTTGAAGCCGATGAAACCGATAATGAAAATTTGAATAAAGAGAACTAAAATGGATTCGACAACAAGTCATACCAAAGCTTCTTTATGGGCAGTGGGCTTAATGTTGTTTGCCCTGTTTTTTGGGGCGGGGAACCTGATTTTTCCGGCTTTTTTAGGGCAGCAGGCCGGTGAAAACTGGCTTTCGGCCATGTTTGGCTTTTTGCTGACAGGGGCGGGTTTGCCATTGCTGGGTGTGATTGCCGTCGGCTATTCCGGCTCGCGCGATGTGGAGGCATTGGCTTCCCGTGTTGCACCTTGGTACGGCGTGACTTTTGCCACTGCACTTTATCTGGCAATCGGCCCTCTGTTTGCCATGCCGCGTACGGCAACAGTGTCTTTTGAAACCGCGATTTCCCCTTTCATTGACGAATCTTGGAAAAACATCGCATTGGCCGTGTTCAGCCTGGTGTTTTTCGGCATGACTTATTGGCTGTCGATTTCTCCGGGGAAGCTGGTTGACCGTATCGGTAAAATCCTCACGCCTGTTTTGTTGCTGTCAATTGCGATATTGGTCGGCTATGCCGCCATTAATCCGATGGGCGTGCCGCAGGCGGCGCAAGGCGATTTTGCTTCTTATCCGTTGGTTAAAGGCATTTTGGAAGGCTATGGCACCATGGACGCGCTGGCTTCGCTGGTGTTTGCCATTATCGTCATTGATGCCGTTCGCGCCATGGGCGTGGATAACCGCGCGGACTTGCTGAAGACCACGACGATTTCCGGTGTGTTGGCGGCTTCTTGTTTGGCAGTGGTTTACTTGTTTATCGGCTATATGGGCGCGACAGGTGTGGCCGGTATCGGCTTGCAGGAAAACGGCGCGTCGGTTTTGTCTAAAACCGCACAGCACTATTTCGGTACGGCCGGTATTGTGTTGCTTGGTGTCATGGTGCTGCTTGCCTGTCTGAGTACGGCGGTTGGCTTGATTACTTCATGCGCCGAATATTTCAACCGTCTTTGCCCGGGTATTTCTTATAAAATCTTTGTGATACTGAATACGGTAGTGTCTATCCTGTTGGCCAACAAAGGCCTGTCAGCGATTTTGCAGTTTTCCATCCCTATGTTGATGCTGTTGTATCCGCTGACCATTGTCATCATTCTGCTGGCTTTGACAGATAAACTGTTTGGCGGCGGCCGTATTGTCTATTTCTGTACCATGATGGCGGCCCTTATGGTCGGTTTACTCGATGCCTATAAGGCCGCGTTTGGATTTGATGCCGAAACCGCGGCTGCCATCGAGCGCGCATTGCCGTTTTACAATATCGGTTTAGGGTGGGTTGTTCCCTCTTTAGCCTGCTTTATACTCGGCTGCATTTTGAATGCGGCGTTGAAGAAAAAAGCATGACGATAAACAGGCCGTCTGAAATGTTCAGACGGCCTGTTTATTTCGCCGACCACGCAAACGACAGATGATTTTTTTAAAGAAATCCGTTATAATTGAAAAGTTAAGGCTTTGCGGAATACCGTTTCGCAGATGCAACATATTGAGAAGATTTATTTCCACAAATCCCGTTTTTTCAGCAAACGACTTGAACTGAAGGCGGATTTCGTGGTATAAATCGCGTTTTACTATTTTAGAAGTTTGGAGACTAACCATGGCACGAGTTTGCAAAGTGACCGGTAAGCGCCCGATGTCTGGCAATAACGTATCACACGCCAACAACAAAACCAAACGTCGTTTTTTGCCTAACTTGCAATCACGTCGTTTCTGGGTAGAAAGTGAAAACCGCTGGGTTCGCCTGCGCGTTTCTAACGCTGCATTGCGCACCATCGATAAAGTAGGCATTGATGTCGTATTGGCTGATTTGCGTGCTCGCGGCGAAGCTTAATTTAAACACCATTAATTAAGGATTACTGCAATGCGCGATAAAATCAAACTGGAGTCCAGTGCTGGTACTGGTCACTTCTACACAACTACTAAAAACAAACGTACTATGCCTGGCAAACTGGAAATCAAAAAATTTGACCCAGTAGCCCGTAAACACGTTATTTACAAAGAAACTAAATTGAAATAATCCGGTTTCTTCCAAGAAAAAGCTCCTGTTTTGCAGGAGCTTTTCTTTTTGTTTTCTGATTGTTTTTTTGGGGGCTTGTTTTAAATGTGTATGCAAGATATTTTTGGATTGCTTTGGAAGGGGCAAAATAAAAGAGCGTGTATCTATTTGGGTCACGCTCTTTTATTTTTCAGACGGCCTGATGGGGGATAAGCGGTCTTAAATTACCAATAAACATTCAACAACGACTTAATGATCGACTTTGATGCCTTGATTGTCGGAATGTTGTTTTTTATCCAGCTCTTTTTGCAAGGTATCGCATGGCGTGTCGCAATCGCACATTTTCTTCATGCCGAGAGAGGAAATGCCGCCGCAGCTGCCTTTGATGGTGCGTTTGGAGAAGATATAGCCGACTGCCATGCCGAGGATGACAAGGATAAAGATACTGAAAGTAAGGAGGAGGGTTTTCATGTGTGTATTCCTGAGGGTTAGTTTAATAATTTCTTGAATGCGCTGGACATTTTAGTATGGTAGCCGCCTTGCGGAGTTCGGATGATAAGGAAAACGGCGAGATTTTCTTGCTCGGCAAGTTTAAGCGCTTCGGTTTCTCCGAGGACGAATAAGCCGGTTGAAAGGCCGTCTGCAAGTGTGGCATTTTCAGCTACTACGCTGATGGAAGCAAGGTTGTGGCTGATGGGTTGTTTGGTTTTAGGGTTGATGATATGGGAAAGGCGGCGGCCTGACTTATCGACATGGAAAATGCGGTAGTCGCCGGACGTAGCCAGTGATTTATTGTCCAATGGAATGGTGATTTGGGTGGCACCGCCTTGAACGATATTGGGCTGTTCGATGCCGATACGCCAAGGATTGCCTTGCGCATTGTGGCCTTTGCCATGCAACTCGCCTCCGATTTCTACCAAATAATTGCCGATATTGAGTTTTTCAAGTTCGGCGGCGGTTTTATCCACACCAAAACCTTTGGCGATGGAGGATAGGTCTAAATAGACTTCGGGATGGGTTTTGGCGAGTGTAGGCTGCTGACCATCTTGGGAAAGTTTGAGTTTGTCCGTACCGACCATTTCTGAAGCATGTTGGATTTCTTGTGCAGTCGGTTCGTGCGTGATTTCTTTTTGCGGGCCGAATCCCCAAAGGTTGACCAAAGGGCCGACGGTTACGTCTAGTGCGCCGTGCGTCAGTTTGTTTAAACGCAAGGCTTCGCCGGTTACATAGGCAAAGTCTTGGGAAATAGGCATGGCCTGATTGACGGTGCGCAGCTGGTTGAATTGGCTGATTTCGGAATCGGTCTGGTAGGTAGACATTTGCCGATTGACTTCTTTAAGCGCATCATCAATGCGTTTTTGTATTTCGGCAGGGGAGGGGAGTTTGTCTTGGTCGTCTGAAAGATATTTGACGGTATAGGTTGTGCCCATGGTCTCGCCTTGCAGGGTAATGGTTTGTTGTTTTTCAGGTTGGCAGGCAGAGAGTGTGAGTGCGGAAACGATGGCAACGGTGCAACCGATTATCGGACGGTAAAACGAATTGGAAAGAAACGGCATAGGGGATTTGCGGATTATTTTTTGAAGCCTTTATTGTATCGTAAAAGAAAGGTTCAGGCCGTCTGAAAGTATGGTTTTCAGACGGCCTGGCAATAAAAAAGGAAGAAACCGAAGTTTCTTCCTTTTTTGTTTGTTAGCCGCCGAAATCGTCCAAGAGGATGTTTTCGTCTTCCACGCCCAAATCTTTGAGCATTTTGATCACAGACTGGTTCATGATCGGAGGGCCGCACATGTAGAATTCGCAGTCTTCCGGTGCTTCATGGTTTTTCAGGTGGTTTTCGTAAACCACGTTGTGAATGAAGCCTGTGTAGCCGTCCCAGTTGTCTTCAGGCAATGGGTCGGACAGGGCAACATGCCATGTGAAGTTCGGGAATTCTGCTGCGAGTTGGTCGAAGTCTTCGACATAGAACATCTCGCGTTTAGAACGTGCACCATACCAGAAGGTAATCTTACGTTTGGAGTTCAAACGTTTCAGCTGGTCGAAAATGTGGGAACGCATCGGAGCCATACCCGCACCACCGCCGATAAATACCATTTCGGCATCGGTATCTTTAGCAAAGAATTCGCCGAACGGGCCGGAGATGGTTACTTTGTCGCCGGGTTTGAGCGACCAGATGTAAGAAGACATTTGTCCCGGAGGCGCATCAGGTACGCGAGGAGGAGGCGTAGCGATACGAACGTTCAGCATAATGATGCCTTTTTCTTCAGGGTATGAAGCCATAGAGTAGGCACGCAAAATCGGCTCGTCCACTTTGGAAACGTATTGCCACAGATTGTATTTGTCCCAGTCTTCGTGGTATTCCTTAGGAATGTCGAAGTCTTTGTAGGCAACAGTGTGAGGAGGGGCTTCAATTTGAATGTAGCCGCCGGCGCGGAAAGGAACTTCTTCGCCTTCAGGAATGGCAAGCTTGAGTTCTTTAATGAACGTTGCTTTGTTGTCATTGGAGATGACAGTACATTCCCATTTTTTCACACCGAACACTTCTTCGGGTACCTCGATGTCCATGTCGGTTTTGACGTTAACTTGGCAGGACAGACGGCAGCCTTCGCGCGCTTCGCGTTTGCTGATGTGGGACAACTCGGTTGGCAGAATGTCGCCGCCGCCGCTTTTCACGACAACGCGGCACTGACCGCATGAGCCACCGCCACCGCAGGCGGAAGGAACGAAGATGCCTTGGCTGGCAAGCGCACCCAGCAGTTTGCCGCCGGCAGGCATCGTCAGCTCTTTTTCGTTATTGACTTTGATGGTGATGTCGCCTTCGCTCACCAACTTGGATTTGGCAAACAGAATCATCAGTGCCAAAACCAAGACGATGACGGTAAACATCACGATACCTAAAATAATCTCCATGCCGATTCCTTTCTTATAACTGGATGCCGGAGAACGACATAAACGCCATTGCCATCAGGCCAGCGGCGATAAAGGTAATGCCCAAGCCTTTGAGGCCTTTAGGGACGTCCGAATATTTCATTTTTTCGGTAATGCCCGCCAAAGCGACAATAGCCAAAAGCCAGCCCAAACCTGCGCCGAAACCGTATACAACGGACTCGCCGAAGTTGTATTCGCGTTGCGCCATAAACGATACGGCACCAAAAATCGCGCAGTTTACGGTAATAAGGGGCAGGTAGATACCCAATGCGTTGTAAAGGGCAGGGACGAATTTGTCCAAGAACATTTCCAAAATCTGCACCAAAGCGGCAATCACGCCGATGAAGGTGATGAATTTCAGGAAGGTCAGGTCCACGCCTTCAACCAACGCGCCGTCTTTCAACAGCGAGTAAACCAGTTGGTTGGCTGGGACGGACAGGCCGAGTACGAAAGTTACAGCAACGCCCAAACCGAATGCAGTGGATACTTTTTTAGATACCGCCAAAAATGTACACATCCCCAAGAAGAAGGACAGTGCCATGTTTTCCAGAAAGACGGATTTTACAAAGAGGCTTAAGTAATGTTCCATGTGTTATTTCTCCGCCTGTTCAGGTTTCCAAGTGCGCAGACCCCATACCAAGAAACCGATGATGAAGAACGCGCTGGGAGCGAGCAGGAACAAGCCGTTGGTTTGATACCAGCCGCCATCTTGTACGGTTTGGAAAATGGTGTAGCCAAAGAGCTTGCCAGAGCCGATCAGTTCGCGGATGGTTGCGATGATGATCAACATCATGCCGTAACCTGCGCCGTTGCCGATACCGTCAACCAAGCTCTCCAAAGGAGGCTCTTTCATGGCGAATGCTTCGGCACGGCCCATCACGATACAGTTGGTAATAATCAGGCCGACGAATACGGATAGCTGTTTGGACAGCTCATAAGCAAAGGCTTGGAGCAGTTGGTCAACCAGTGTTACCAAGGAAGCAACAATCGCCATTTGCACAATAATACGGATGCTGTTGGGGATGTAGTTGCGTACCAATGAGATGAAAAAGCTGGAAAAACCGGTTACCAAACTCACGGAAATACCCATCACGATGGCCGTCTGAAGCTTGGTGGTAACCGCCAAAGCCGAACAAATACCCAAAACCTGCAAGGCAATCGGGTTGTTGTCGATAAAGGGTGAAAACATCAAATATTTCAAGCGTTTCATGTCAGCCATTATTGTGCTCCTGCTGATTTTAATTTGTTCAGGTAGGGGATATAGCCGTTTTCGCCGAACCAGTAGGCGAACGAACCTTGCACGCCTTTAGATGTCAGCGATGCGCCGGAGAGGGCATCTACGCCGTGTTCTTTGTCCGAACTTGCGCCTTTGCCAACATGCAGGGCGAGTTTGCCTTGTTCGTCAAACAGTTTTTTGCCGACGAATTTTTGTTGCCACAACGGATTGCCGATTTCGCCGCCCAAGCCCGGGGTTTCGCCTTGGTCGTAATAGGTGATGCCGTTGATGGTGTTGCCGTCGGGTTGGATGGCGACAAAGCCGTACATAACAGACCACAAACCGTTACCGTGCATAGGCAGGATGATTTGGCTGACTTTGCCGTCATCGCCTTTTACCAGATAAACCTCAGTGTATTTGGCACGGCTTTTGATGCCTGCCAAATCGTCTTCGGGTTTGATTTGGATGCTTTGGGCAGGGTCTTTGCCGGCAACGCGTGCGCTGAAGTCTTTAGGCGCATCGGCGACATATTCGCCGGTTGCCAAGTCCACGACACGTTGCTCGATACGCTCGGCAAAGGTTTTGCTGATGTCGGTGTTTTTATCCATCAAACCGGCTACGCTCAAGATATAGCCTTGTTTGTCTTGGAGTTTTTGTTTCTCTTGGATGGGTTTCAAGCCAACGACCGCACCAGCAACGATGATGGAACAAATCAGGCTGACAACCAATACCACAATCAGCGTGCCGCTGAAGCTGTCTTTATCGAATTTCTTAGCCATTGCTGCGCGCCTTTCTGCGTTTGATGTTCGCTTGTGCGACGAAATAGTCGAAAATCGGGGCAAACAGGTTGGCAAACAGAATCGCCAACATCATGCCTTCGGGGTAAGCAGGGTTGACCACGCGGATCAACACGCACATTACACCGATAAGCGCGCCGTACCACCATTTGCCGACATTGGTAAAGGAAGCGGAAACAGGGTCGGTCGCCATAAACAGCATACCGATGGCGAAGCCGCCGACTACCAAGTGCCAGTACCAAGGCATGGAGAACATGGCGTTGGTGTCCGAACCGATGAAGTTAAACAGTGAAGACATGGCAATCATACCGATCATCACGCCGGCGATAATGCGCCAAGAGGCAATACGGGTGAACACGATAAACGCGCCGCCGATTAAGAGCGCCAAAGTGGATACTTCGCCGATTGAGCCGGGCACGTTACCGATAAACGCATCCATCCAAGAGATGTTTTGACCGGTTACAGCGTTTTTCAGGCCGTCTGCACCGTGTGCCGCCCATTGCGCCAAAGCAGTGGCACCGGAATAGCCGTCAACCGCAGTCCAAACGGTGTCGCCGGTAATATTGGCAGGATAAGCGAAGAACAAGAAGGCACGGCCTGCCAGCGCAGGGTTCATAAAGTTTTTACCCGTACCGCCGAACACCTCTTTCGCAACCACCACGCCGAAGGTAATACCCAAGGCAGCCTGCCACAGCGGCAGCGTAGGTGGAACGATTAAAGCGAACAAAATCGAAGTTACGAAGAAACCTTCGTTGATTTCGTGTTTGCGCACGGTGGCGAACAAGACTTCCCAGAAACCGCCCACAACAAATACAGTCGCGTAAATCGGCAGGAAGAAAATCGCGCCGAAGAGTATTTTGCCCAACACGCCCGCTTCAGACGACATATTGATGCCCAAAGCGTTGGCAAGGGCGTAATGCCAGTCGTTGGCAATGTTTTGTTGCAGCAAATCAGGCGTTAACGCACCGAATGCCTGTACGCCGACGTTGTACATACCGTAGAACATGGCAGGGAACAAAGCCAGCCATACCAAAATCATCATGCGCTTGGAGTCGAGCGCGTCGCGGACGTGGGCCGCTTTGCGCGTTACCGCGCCGGATGTATAGAAAATCGTCGCCGCAGCTTCGTAGAGGGCATACCATTTTTCATGTTTGCCACCCGGCAGGAAGTGCGGTTCGATTTTTTCAAGAAAATGTTTCAAGCCCATAATCAGCCTTCCTTCTCAATGGTTTCCAGCACCTTACGCAACAGCGGGCCGTATTCGTATTTACCCGGGCAGACGAAGCTGCACAAAGCGAGGTCTTCTTCGTCCAATTCCAAGCAACCCAGTGCCTGAGCGCTGTCGGTATCGCCGACGATTAAATCGCGCAAGAGCAGGGTAGGCAGGATATCCAAGGGCATTACGCGCTCGTAAGTGCCGATCGGTACCATGGCGCGGTCGCCGCCGTTGACGGCTGTGTTGAACTTGAAG
The DNA here is from genome assembly GCF_051958155.1 of Neisseria sp. P0014.S009. Classification (NCBI taxonomy): domain Bacteria; kingdom Pseudomonadati; phylum Pseudomonadota; class Betaproteobacteria; order Neisseriales; family Neisseriaceae; genus Neisseria; species Neisseria sp. P0014.S009. The sequence continues at coordinate 17,725 of NZ_JBQCVS010000021.1, forward strand.
AGTTTGTTTTTCAGGAAATGGCCGAGGGTTGTGCGCGTGATGGAGTATTTGTCCGGTTGTGGCGCAACCCAGCCGAACAGCTCTTTGCTGCGGCCTTCTTCGATAACGGAAATCTGATTGTGGTAGCGGCCGAGGTAATCGTGCGCGCCTTGTGCAATCGCGCCGTTCAATACCGAGCCGGAAATCACGCGGTTGTCTGCGTCAACCAATTCGCCCGCAGTAATTTGCGATACTTTCGCACCCAAAACGGTACGCAAGAGGCGGGGTTTGTTGACTTGAGAACCACCCAAGGCAATTACGCGCTCGGTGTTCAGACGGCCTGTTGCAAACAAACGGCCAATGGCAATCACATCTTGATAATTGATGGTCCAAACAGTTTTGTTTGCACCGACTGGCTCGATGAAATGAATGTGCGTGCCACTCAAACCGGCAGGATGCGGGCCGTCAAATTCATGTGTTTCGATGTTGGCAGCATTTTCAGACGGCACGTCTGCGCCGGCTGCTTTACACACATGGATTTTACGCTCGGTCAGGCGGCTCAATACCAACAGGCCGCGTTTGAAGTCTTCGGCGGCTTCTTTTATGATGACTGTAGGATCGGCAGCCAGCGGATTGGTGTCCATCGCATTGACGAAGATGGCGAACGGCTCGGCATCGACGGCAGGAATTTTGCTGAACGGACGGGTGCGCAGCGCAGTCCACAAACCGGATTGGATCAGGTTGCGGCGCACTTCTTCGCTGCTCAATTTTGCCAGCGCTTCAGGTGCGTAGCGTTCGAACTCGATTTCGTCGTTGCCTTCAACGGCAATCACGACTGACTGAAGTACGCGCTTTTCGCCACGGTGAATCGCGGCGATTTTGCCTGAAGCCGGAGCGGTAAATACTACGCCCGGATTCTTTTTGTCTTCAAACAGCACTTGGCCTTTTTTGACGGCTTCGCCTTCCTTGATTTTCATCGAGGGGCGCATGCCGACATATTCTTCGCCAAGCAACGCGACTTCGGTAATGGCCGGGCCGTCATAAATGACTTGCTCCGGTCTGCCTGCGATAGGCAGGTCTAAGCCTTTTTTTATCTTAATCATAAGGATGCGTTACTTTTTGGTGGGTTGAGATTCGGATGTCGGATTGTTTTTTCAGACGGCATGTAATGCTTTGAAACAAAGGGTGGGCCGTCTGAAAAAAGCAGAGGTTTGCTATAAAAACAACGAATAAACGCAAACAACAAAGCTTTAGATTTTATCAGGTATAGGCTGTTTTATGTCAGTTTTACGCTTATTTTTACGGGAAAAGTGGGAAAAAAGTAGGAATATGTAATCGAGTGTTAAGAGAAATAATTTTTAACTGATTGATATTTAAACGCTATGTTTGATGATATAGCTGAAAATAAAAGGCCGTCTGAATTTCAGACGGCCTCTAAGTTTAAAAGAGCTGCCAAACGAAGAAAATCATCGTATGCAGGGCAAACAGCGGTACCAATACAATTACCGACCATGCCATGTAGCCGAAGAAGGAAGGCATCGGTACGCCGCGTTGTTCGGCAATGGCTTTTACCATGAAGTTCGGCGCATTACCGATATAAGTGAGCGCGCCCATAAATACGGAACCCATGGATACTGCCAGCAATGAATGGAACAGGTGGCCTGTCATCAAGGCTTGGGCATCGCCACCGGCCATATTGAAGAACACCAAATAAGTCGGCGCGTTATCCAAGAATGCCGACAAAATGCCGCTCATCCAGAAATACATCACATTAATCGGATTGCCTGCCGAGTCGTGAACCAGAGAAACAACGGAAGCCAATGCACCTGTTTCGCCAGCTTTCAAAATCGCCAAGACGGGGGAAATGGTAATGAAAATACCCAAAAACAGTTTGCCCACTTCGGCAATCGGCTCGAAGTTGAACTCATTGCCTGCGCGTACCTGTTTGGGCGTAATAATCCAAGATACGGCGGTCAAAGCCAGCAAAATGCCATCGCGCATCAGGTTTTGCAAAGCGTAATGGCTGCCCAAGATTTCAAAGCCCGGATGATTTGGTTTCCACAAGCCGGACAATAAAACCGCGCCGACAACACCGGCCAGTAACAGGAAATTCCATTTGCCGTAGATTTTGACTTTTTCTTCTTTATCGGAAGGAGCGGGAGCAAGGTGCTCGCTTTGTTCGCGGTTGAAGTGTTGGCTGTCGATGATGTAGAAAACGGCTAGCAAAATCACAGAACTGATTAATACAGGCATCAGCATGTGTTTGACCGTCCACATGAAATCTACGCCTTTCAGGAATCCTAAGAACAGCGGAGGATCGCCTAAAGGAGTCAGACCGCCGCCGATATTTGCTACCAAGAAAATGAAGAAAATCACGATGTGAACGCGGTAGTGGCGTTTATGGTTGGCTTTCAAAAGCGGACGAATCATCAACATCGCCGCGCCTGTTGTCCCCATGATGGAAGACAAAGCCGTGCCGACTGCCAACAGGGTTGTATTCAATTTAGGTGAGCCGTGCAAATCGCCGCTGACAAAAATACCGCCTGAAATGGTATAGAGCGCTAAAAGCAGCAGGATAAAGGGGATATATTCTTCAACCAACGCATGGGCAACGGTATGTATGCCGGCTCCGAAACCAAAGGTGATGATAAACGGCGTTAAAAACAGCAGCGTCCAAAACGCTGTAATTTTGCCGAAGTGGTGGTGCCAAATATGGGAGAAAAACAGAGGTCCGAGTGCAATGGACAAGAGAATCAGTGCAAACGGCAGACCCCAAAGCAGGCTTGCGGATGAGCCGTCAAAATCGGATGCCGCAGCAGGAAAGGCGGCAAGAAGCAGTAAAAATGAGAGAGAGCGCATAGTATTTCCTTTTTATTCTGTTGCACCGTTAGAAACTTCGTTGAGAAAGCACGGCGGTGAAATATTCAGGCCGTCTGAAAATATCCAGACGAACTGCGCGGTGGTGTCAGGGGAAAGTATAACGCAAAGCAAGTGTTAAGGGATGGTTTAGAATATTGGAATCAAAAGAAATGTTGATGCAAATAAAGAAATAAAAGCGATGGGCGTAGTTGGAAGTAGTAAAAAAATGTTTTTGAAACAGGAGTTTGAAATTTCGGAAATAATGCTATCGAAAAAATACTTTGAATTAATTTTAGCTAAAATTTACATTTAATTGAATAAATGGAGGCCGTCTGAAAAATGAGGGTCGAATAGGGTGTTTTAGGTATTACTGATTGTTTTGACAGATAAATTGGGTATGAAAACAAAAACAGGTAAGCAAAAATGCCCACCTGTTTTATTTTATGCCTCCGGCCGTAACCACATCCACACTGCTACGCAGCTACAGAAGACTGATGATACGGCACCAATCCACCAGCGTTCTGGAAATTGCCAAAACATAAACAGGCAAGAAAGAGCCATCATGCCGATAGCGAAGAACTTTGCCTTGCGTGGCACGGCGCCGTTGTTTTCCCAGTTTTGTATGATCGGACCGAAATGGTGGTGATGATACAGCCAATTGTGAAAGCGCGGCGAGGCTTTTGCCCAGCAGGCGGCGGTCAATAAAATGAAAGGCGTAGTCGGCAGTAATGGCAGGAAAATGCCGATAATGCCCAAGACGAGTGACAATGCGCCGCAAAAAATCAATAAATAGCGAACCATCTTCCCATCACCAATTATTTGTTTTCAGATGGCTTGTGATGCGGAAATGGACAACGCGGAATGTCTAATTTATCCCAGCCCTCATGCCCCATTTTTTCCAGCAGCGCGATATTGCGGTCAAAAATTGCCGAGGCATCGGGAAATGCTTCAGCCGCTTTGGCAATACTGTCTTCACGAATCAGATGCAAGGTCGGGTAGGGTGAGCGATTGGTGTAGTTGCTGATGTCGTTGGCTTCCGTGCCTTCAAATTGAAAATCAGGATGGAACGGCGCAATTTGGACAATCCCTTCCAATTCGTTTTCTACAACCGCATCATCCGCAATTTCCAGCATTTGGTTGAAGGTTTCAAAATCAGGGAACAACGTCGGATGAACCAGTAAAGTGGTTTCCAATTCCGAAGCAGGCGTATTGCCCAGAAGCTGCAATTCACGATCCAAATCTTCAAGAAAACCGTCCAAATGATGGGCTTCGCTGACAACGATGCGAACTAGGTTTTTAACGTGCGGCGCTTTGGCAAACGGGCAGAGATTCAGTCCAATAACGGCTTTTTCCAGCCATTGTTTGGTATGTTCTGAAACAGTATTGGTATCAAGATGGGCGGTGTCAGTCATAGTAAAAGCTTATGTGAATTATTCTTAAAAAGTATACAAGTGTATGGACGTGAAAGCAAACCATTGGAATTTAAAAGGCCGTCTGAACAACAGACGGCCTTTATCAGTTTCAAATCATCAATCCTGAACCAAATGAACCAAAGGCAGAGCGGTCGTGTTTTTAATTTCTTTCAACACAAAACTCGATTGCGCATCTTGCACGCCGTGGTGCGAAAGCAGCGTGTCCAAAACAAAATGGGAAAACGCGTTCATATCGGTAAAAAAGGCATGGAGCAGATAGTCGGTTTCACCCGTTAAAGCAAAGCAGCTCAATACTTCAGGCCAAGCGCGGACAGATTCGGAAAAATCCTCACGCGCATCTTTTGCCTTGCTAATCGATACACGGATAAAAGCCTGCAAGCCCAAGCCCAAAGATACGGGAGAAAGCTGGGCCGCGTATTTTTGAATAATGCCCGCATCTTCAAGCTGTTTGAGACGGCGCAGACAGGGAGAAGGGGAGAGCGCCACCTTTTCAGAAAGCTCAACATTGCTCAACCGCCCGTTTTCCTGCAAAACCTGCAGAATCTTTAAATCTGTTTTATCTAAATTCAGATGAGGCATGATGTTTCTCCCAATGTAGGCAATGTATGTTTTAAAAATGAAAAATGCTTAAAAATAAAGACTTGTATGGTTAAATTATATATTGAGTTCAGATGGGCGACAAATTGTCTTATCAGGAGTGTTGCGAATTTGTTTTATGTAGTTGTGAAAAGATGAAGGCCGTCTGAAACTAATCAAGATAAAAGTTTTATGTCATATTAGGATTGGATATAAAGAGGCCGTCTGAAAATGATTTCAGACGGCATTTATTTTCGTAATGTGATGATTCAGGCTCTTAATGACCTTGTTTTGGAGAGTTTTGTTCTTTTGATTTGTTCGTTTTCCGCGTTTGTATTTGGCTTTGTTTGGGGGTTTTCTTCGCAATGTATTTTTGTGTTTTGGGAAATAAGCTTACAAGCTTTGTTTGCAGGATACGGGAAGGAAGTGTGTATCCATGGTGCCACCGCAAGACCAAATTGTTGTACCTTTAGTACTACCTGTTTTTGCAAAACTTGGTGTCAAGTGGATTTCGGTATTCTTCACAGGAACAGCGGCTTGATTACCGATGGCGGCAACAATAGTGCCATTATCTTCAATACGGACAATCTTTACATAGTTACCGACTTTATTGTCGTCTGAAGCGAGTTGCTTGATATTGAGGTCAAGCGGCAAGCTGCCTTTATCCGCATAGGCTTCTTCGACGTAGCTTTTCATACTGCCTGCCAGCATAATGCCTTCTGCTACTTGTGCTCTGGCAACATAGTTTTGGTATGCGGGAAGAGCTGCTACTGCCAAAATGCCGATGATGCCGATAACAATCATCAACTCAATCAGGCTAAAGCCGGTTTGGGCGTTGCGTAGTTTTTTCATTTTTTGAGTATGTCGTTTTCTTATTTTTATTTTATAAAGCAAATCCCATAATTATTATGGGATTTGCTTTGAGTCGAATATCTTTTGTTAGATATTTAAATTAGATTAGCTAGCTTATTTTTTCGCAGCTGGGCGGCAAGAAGAAGGTAAGAATTTTGTATCTACACCTTTGGTTTTTCCTGGAGTACAAGTCCAAGTGAAGGAGCCTTTGGAGTTTGCTGCTTTATTAGTAATTTCGGGCGATAGAGAAATAGTTGCATTTTGGATATCTTTATTTACATCTTTATCTTTCATTGTTGCTGTCAGAACACCATCAGCTACATTAACTTTAGCAACGTATTTACCTTTAATATCAGTAGCCGCTGCAATACCTGCCGCTTTATTGTCTTTAGGCCAGTCACCTTTATCTGCATAGTATTCGACAATAGCAGACTTTTGACCTTCCATCAAAGTGATGGCTTCAGAAACTTGGGCACGTGCAGTGTAGTCTTGGTATGCAGGCAGGGCGATAACTGCCAAGATGCCGATAATCGCGATGACGATCATCAATTCGATCAGGGTAAAACCTTTTTGGATTGCTTTCATTGATTAAAACTCCAGTTTGAAAGTGTGAATAATTATGTTTAATTTAAGTAAAAAGTCCGTAATGTGCTTGGCACTATGTATTATGAGTAAACCATAAAGTAAGAAGGAATATACAGCTTCCGTCGGGCTTGCTGCTTTGAGGCTTGGGCCTTATCGGACGTGTTGTTTCAAGCAGTCTGTGTGCCAAGTGCGCAAAATTGATTAAAAAATTTATTTTTTATTTTTTGTTTATTGTTTTTATTGGGTTTATTTTTTAATTTTTAAGTTTTATGAGGTTTTGTTTGAAAGTTTCAGGATTTTAAGGAAATAGGGGGTTGACGTTTTTTGTCAGTTTTGTGTTTTTTGTGACAGGAAAGGGAGATAAGTTTGGGTGTGTGACGTTTTTTGTCAGAAATTAAGCTTGTTTAATAATATGTTAATTGATTTAGATGGGCGGTATCTTTATGGATTAATCGGTAAGTTTAATATTTTTTTATTTTATTTTTTTGTTTTTTTGTTTTTTATAGGTTTTATTTTGTATGCGTATTTTGTTTGAATACGGATAAGGAGAAAATTTGGAAGGAAGGATTTTTAAAGAGGGTTTGGTGTAATAGATGAATGAAAATTTGTTATTGGAATTATATTCATTTGAGTTATGATTTTGGAATGTAGTTTTATGTCAGAAGGAAGTTTTGGTTCGCATTTTAAGGCTTTGGATTTCTTGAGTGTTTTAGAAGGGTATATTCAGGATGTTTATATGTTTGGATGTGATTAGGGTGAGCAAAAATGCTCACCCTATGTTTTTAAGATGTTCAGACAGCCTTTATGGGGTCAAGACTTCGATCAATGCCTGTTTTAGGGTGTTTTGGGTTTGCGGGTCTTGGAGGGATGGGCTGTAGGTGATGAAGCTGTCCTCAATGCGCTGATCCAAGGTGGTGATTTTGGCGTAGCGCAGACTGATGTTGTGTGCGAAGAAGGTCTCGGCGATGTCGGCGAGGAGATGGGGGCGGTTGACGGCGGTGATGTCTATGGTGTGCCAGCCGGGATAATCTTCTTCGGGGGTGATGATTACGGTAGGCGGAATAGGAATATGGCGGATGCGGCGGCTGATGTGCGGGCGGCCGCTTTGTTTTTGGACGGTGGTATTGCCGTGGATGAAGCTGTTGAGTTCGGCTTCGAGTGCGCTTTGGCGGTCGGGATATTCTTCGGGCGGGAGATTGTCGGGAAGTTGCAGGATAAAGGTGTCGAGGATGTAGTCGTGCTCGGTAATGAAGGCGCGGGCGGCTTGGATGTCGAAACGGTGGCTGCTGAAGATGCGGCAGAGGCGTGCGAAGAGGCGGTCGCCATTGGGCATGAACACCATGACTTGAAGGCTGTTGCTTTGGGGAAGGATACGGCTGCGGACGGCCGGACTTTGGGTGTCGTAGGCGAGGTTTGCGGTGTGCCAGAGGATTTCCCGTGTCTGATGGCGGACGTAGTATGCGCTGCCGAGGATGCGGCGGAGTTTTTGTTGGTTTTTGAGGGGAACGGCCGCACGCGTGAGTTGGTCGGCCACGGCTTGTTCGCGTCGGTTGGGGAGGCGTTCGGGATCGTGTTTTTTGCTGTTTAAAACGGCGGCGGTGCTGTGGTAGAGGGTTTGGAGCAGGCTGGCGCGCCATGTGTTCCAAAGTTTTGGGTTGGTGCCGCGGATGTCGGCAATGGTAAGCAGGTAGAGTGCGTCGAGGTATTCACGTGTGGGAATACGGCGGCAGAAGGCTTGGAGGACGTGCGGGTCTTGGATGTCTTCTTTTTGGGCAACGGTAGACATGAGCAGGTGGTTTTCAACCAGCCATGCGAGGAGGTGGCTTTCTTCTTCGGTGTAGTAGTGGTCGGCGGCGAATTGTTGGGCGTCTTTGATGCCTTCTTTGGCGTGATCGCCGCCGCGGCCTTTGGCGATGTCGTGCAACAGGGCGGCGGTGTAGAGGATGTGCGGTCGTGGGTAGGCCTGCATGATGGCGCTGGCCTCGGGCATTTCGTGGCTGTGGGTTTCGATGGCGAGACGGCGCATATTGCGGACGACGGTCAGGATGTGGTCGTCTACGGGGTAAATATGGAAGAGGTCGTGTTGGAGCAGGCCGGTGATTTTTTCCCATGCGGGGAGATAGCGGCCAAGTACGCCGTAGAGGTTGAGAAAACGGAGAGTTTGGGTAAGGCCGGTGCCGTGTTTGAAGAATTGGATGAAGCGGCGGCGGTTTTCTGGATTTTGGGTAAAACGGGTGTTGATTTTTCGTGTGGCCGCCCACCATGCACGGAGGGTTTGCGGCTCGATGGTGGTGATGTTTTGCTCCTGCATGGTTTGGATGATGGTGAAGATGTGTTCGGGATTTTGTTCAAACAGGGCAAGATCGTTGGCGGCGATTTGGTGGCCGATACGTTTGTAGTGGCTGTCGATGGGGTGGATATGTTGGGGACGGCTGGAGGTTTGATGGTTTTTGAGAACCGGAATAAGAATGCCGTTGAGTTGTTTGATGGCTTTGGTGGCGCGGTAGAAGGTATGCATCAGGGCTTCGCTTCTGCCGCGGATGTCGGGTTGGGTATAGCCTAAGCTTTCGGCGACTTGGGACTGGTAGTCGAAAAGCAGCCTGTCTTCGGGGCGGTCGGCGGTAAGGTGGAGGTGAATGCGGATATTGGCGAGACGGCGGTAGCCATGGGCCAGCATGCCGGCTTCGGTGCGTGTAAGGACACCGGCGGTAACGAGGGCGGTGGGGTTGCTGTCTATGCCTTGTGCTTTGGCTGTCCAGATAAGGGTGTGGATGTCGCGCAGGCCGCCGGGGCAGGTTTTGATGTTGGGTTCGAGTTGTGCACCTGTGCCTTGGGATTTGGTATGGCGTTGCTCCATTTCGAGGAGTTTGGCTTCGATAAAGGCGGCTGTGTCGCGGCGTGTGTTGAGTTTGTTTAGAAGTTGGGCGGTAAGGTTGGCATTGCCTTGGAGATGGCGTGCTTCAAGAAAGGCAGTTTCGCCGGTAATGTCGTTTTGGGTGCTTTGGAGGATTTCTTCTATGCTGCCGCTTTTGATGGCCGGATTGAGGCGTGCGTCCCAAAGGGTTTGGATAAATTGGGCGGTTTGTTGTTGCAGGCCGTCTGAAAATGGAACCGAGGAAATAATCGCTAAATCCCAGTCGGAATGGGGATAGAGTTCGCAACGCCCAAAGCCGCCGATGGCAATCAGACTGATGTCGTTGCTGTCGGGAAAGTGGATTTGCCAGAGGGTTTGCAGCAGGATTTCGGCAGCGGCGATATGGTCGCGGAAGTAAGCGGTAGGGCGGTTGTTTTGGCGGTAGGTAGTTTCTGCTGCGGCTTTTTGCTGCTGGTAGGTTTGGATGGCTTGTTGAGCGGCGGTCATGATGGTACCTGGTTGTGAATTAGGCTTGGGTATCGGCAGGCTCGGTCATTTGGCGGAGCATTTCTTGCGGCGGAAGGAGCAGTTTGTAAGGGGCGATTTTAAGTGCGGATGCGATTTTTTCGATGTTGGAAAGAGCGATGTTCCAGCGTTTGCGCTCGACGGCGGAGACGTAGGTACGGTCAAGTCCGCATTGGCGTGCCAGTTCTTCTTGCGACCAGCCGTGATTAACGCGATAGAGGCGCATGTTGTAAGCGATAACGGCTCGGAGGTCTTGCGGATCGGGCAGGCTTGGAGGGGGAGTGAGTTTGTTGACCATGGTGTTTTGGGTTTGTGGTTTGAACGATAAGGGGATTTTATACTATTTTTGTGAGGGGAAAGGAAAGGCCGTCTGAATGTTTTCAGACGGCCTGAGACCTTTGCAAAATTCCTTTTCCTCCGACAGCCGAAATCCAAACACAGGTTTTCGTCTATTT
>NZ_JBQCVS010000022.1:0-17828 GCF_051958155.1 Neisseria sp. P0014.S009
TTAGGAGCGGAAATAGACGAAAACCTGTTTTGGAGTTTCAGCTGTCGAAGGAAGGGCTTTTTTGCAAAGGTCTCAGGATGATATTAAGGCATCAATGGTGCATTAGTCAGGCTGGTGGTTTCGGGTAGGCCGAACATGATGTTCATATTCTGCACGGCTTGACCGGCTGCGCCTTTAACCAAGTTGTCGATGACGGAAAGAACAATCCACACATCGTCTTGATCGGGCGCTTTTTGAATGCTGATACGGCAGAGGTTGGCACCGCGCACGCTGCGGGTTTCAGGTGTCGAACCTGAAGGCAAAATATCGACAAAAGGACTGTCGCGGTAGTATTCACGCAGCAAGGCTTCAGGATCGATGTGTTCTTGCAGGTGCAGATACAGGGTAGCGTGCATACCGCGTATCATCGGAACAAGGTGTGGCACGAAAATCAGGCCGTCTGAAACATGGTCTTGAAGTCCGGACAGGGTTTGTCGGATTTCAGGCAAATGGCGGTGGCCGCCGACGCCGTAGGCTTTGAAGTTGTCGCCTGCTTCGCACAATAGGGCGTGGGTGCTGGCTTTTCGGCCTGCACCGGAAACACCGGATTTACAGTCGGCAATCAGAGGCGCGTTGGTTTTCAGACGGCCAGCCTGAAGCAGCGGCAATAATGGCAGGGAAACGCAGGTAGGGTAGCAGCCCGGGTTGGCCACCAGCATGGCTTTGGCGATGTCGTCTTTGTGAAGTTCGCACAAGCCGTACACTGCTTGGGAAACGAGGTGCGGCGCGGCATGGGTCATTTTGTACCATTTTTCCCATGTGGGGATGTCGCGGATGCGGAAGTCGGCAGACAGGTCAATCACACGTACGCCTTTTTCCACAAGGGCCGGTGCTTCTTTCATGGCCACGCCGTTGGGCGTGGCGAAGAACACGAGGTCGCAGCGGTCAAGGCCGGCATCCTCGGGCATTTGGAATGTAATGTCGTAAATGCCGCGCAGGCTGGGAAAGTAGTCGGCAACCGCAAGACCGGCTTCGCTTCGACTGGTGATGGCAGTAACTTCTGCGTTAGGATGATTGCTGAGCAGACGTAACAATTCAACGCCTGTGTAACCGGTTGCACCGACGATACCAATTTTAATTTTTGTGGTCATGGTGTGGCTCCTTTGTAGGGTAACAATGCGTTTGATTATATAGTAATTAATTGCCGTCGGTCAGCAGTGCTTGTGCCAAGCTTTGCAATAGAGGGTTAAACAGGCCGTCTGAAATATGGGATTAACGATATTGGAGAGAGGATTTCAGACGGCCTGGAAGTTTGGGAAAACGTGATTTGCGGTTTTATTTGACTATGGCTTTGAGATTAGTGTTTTTTATTTATAGTCAATCTCTTATGAAGATTATAGACCTCATATTTTTAAAACCTTTTATATTCCGTCTTTATCCTATTCATACAAATATAAAATAAAAACGCAAAAAAATGCCCCCGGGTTGGAGAACCGGAGGCAAGTATCCAAGGAGTAGCTCTCATCAATAAGAACTAGTTACTTGGTACTATATCCCTTGTTAGGATCGAAAGCAAGCGTTTTGCACATTTTAACATTCAAATAATTTTTTCATTCAAATTCAGTGAGCTATCAAACAGGGCTTGGATCTTGGGTTGGTGGCTGATGCCGATGACCAAAGTATCGGGCAAATGTTGCTTGATGGTCTGCATCAACATCAGGGCGGATTCGTCATCGAGCTGGTTGGTGGCTTCATCTAGGAACAGGATTTGCGGTTTGTGCAGCAGTGCGCGAGCGAGGCTGAGGCGTTGCTGCTCTCCGCCGGAAAGGATGCCGTGCCATTCGTGTGAAGTGTCCAAATCGTTCATCAACGTGTGCAACCTACCCGTGGGGCTGCTTAAGCCTACTTGTTCCAAAATGGTTTGAATCAAATGGTCGTCTTGGCAGGCCGTATAGGGATAGCTGACAGTTTGACGCAATGTGTCCGCAGGCAGGTAAGGGCGTTGCGGGAAAAACAGGCGGCTACCTTCGAGGGAAAAACTGCCGTGATAATACGGCCATAAACCGGCAAGCACGCGAAGCAGCGTGGATTTGCCGATGCCGCTTCTGCCTTCCAGCAATACCCATTCCGGAGAATGGGCTTGGAGGTGAATATCAGTAAGCAGGGGGCTGCCGGTTTGGGTGTGGACGGTGAGGTTTTGCAGAGCGAGAATGCCGCTGTGGCGGTGGTTGTTTAAAGTCGGAGTGGGTTCGGAGGCTGGGCGGGTGGGGCTTCTGCCTTCCTGTTCTACTTGTTCCAATGCCGTCTGAAAACCGGAGAGGCGTTCGACGACTGCCGCCCATTCGATGAGGCGGTGGTAGGAGTCGGTAAACCAGCCGAAGCTGTCTTGAACACGGGCAAACGATGTGCGGGTCTGCATCATGTCGCCGAAGGTCATGGTTTTGGCGAGGTACATGGGCAGCGTGGCGAGGATGGGGATGAAGATGCTGATGCGCACATAGGTCGCCCAGAAGGTTTCTTGGCGGAATTCGCAGTTGGTGAGCCGCCGCCAGTTGTCGCGGATGCGGAGGTAACGCTGTTTCAGACGACCTGTTTCGGCTTCACTACCGTTGTAGAAGGCAATTTGTTCGGCATGGTCGCGTACGCGCAGGAGGGCGGCGCGGTAGTCGGCTTCACGGTGCTGGCGGTCAATGTTGAGGTTTTTTAGTTTGCGGCCGACAAGATGGGCGATGATGGTGCTGAAGATGGAATAAATCAGTGCAACCCAAACAAGATAGCCGTAAACGGTAATGCTGTATCCGCCTATGTTGAAAGTCTGTACGCCGGAGAGCGTCCACAATACGGCGACAAACGCGCTGAATTTGGCAATATTATTGATGAAGGAGCGAAAGAGGCTGATGCTTTTGTCGGCAAGCAGGTAGATGTCTTCGGCGATACGTTGGTCGGGGTTGTCCGGTTCGCCTGTCAGGCGCAGGCGGTAGTGTTTGTGGCCGTCGAGCCAGTTTTTTTGAAATTGCTCGGTCAGATGGGTGCGCCAACGGAAGATGAGGCGTTTTTGCAGCCAGTCGGCACAAACGATACAGCCGATAACCATCGCCATATAGCCGAGGTATTCGACAATGAGCGAAGGCATGGATGCGCCGTCAAACGCGGCCAGCGCGTCGTAGAAGCGTTTGTCCCATGCGGCAATCCAAACGCTGATGGTAATAGAGAATAGGGTAAACCCTATCAAAACGGCGAGCATCAGCCATTGGAGGCGACCGTGTGCCCCCGACCAAAAAGGGCGGGCAAGGTAAAAGAATTTTTTGAGTATATTCATGATGAATGCTTGTGAATGTGCGTGATAGGCCGTCTGAAAACAGAATTTTGCTTTCAGACGGCCTTGTTTATAAGCAATGATTGGTTTTTATATGCTTTTGAAGAGTAGAGGAAAATCGCCGCTATTTACATTTTCCACTTCAGGCTGAACACGGCGTTGCGTGGTTCGCCGTAGAAGTTGCCACTGTTTAAGCTGCGGCTGTATTGGTTTTCGTAGTAGCGTTTGTCGGTCAGGTTGTTGACTGCCAGCCCCAGTTGCAGGTTTTTGCTCGGGCGGTATTGGACGTTGGTGTTCCAAACCGTGTAGCCGCCTTGTTTGAGTGAGCCGGAAGAATTAGCGGTTTTGCTGCTGCTTTTCAAGCCCAGCCCGATTGTCCATTTGCCGTCATCCACTGGCAGGATATAGCTGGTGTAGAGGCGGAACATATGCTTCGGCGTATGGCTGCTGAAGTTGTAGCCTTTTTGGCGCGATTCAACATTGCCGGTAACACTGCTGCGGTTGGTGCTGCGGTTGAAGGTGTAGCCTGCGTAAACTTGCCAACGGTCGGTCAGGCTGCCGGAGATTTCGGCGTCCAGGCCGCGGCTGCTTTGGTTGAGCGGTTCCCAGTAGGCGTGTGGTTTGGCATTGACGCGTTGGTTGTTGTTGTCTTTGTCGGTGCGGTAGAGGGCGACCGAGGTGTTCAGACGGCCTTCGTTCCATTCGCCTTTCCAGCCGAGTTCGTAGTTGCGTCCCATAATCGGAGGCAGCAGGTTGTCGTTGTAGTCGCGGTTCATCGTTTGTTTGAAGATGGACGTGTAGGCGGCGTAAACGCTTTGTTTAGGCGTGATGTCGTAAGTGATGCCGGCATAAGGAACGAAGCGGTTGCGTTTGAGCGAGTCTGATGAACCTGCTACCCCGTCTTTGAGGTCGCGATCCCAATAGAAGTCGCGTTTCCAGCTGGTATAGCGTCCGCCTGCGATGATGTGTAGTTTGTCGGTAGGATTAATGCGCGCGCCCAAACCAAAGGCATGGGTAGTATAACGGCCGTCGCCACCACGGGCTTTTGCTGTGGCAGAATTCCAATCGGGTTTGGCTTTCTCGCTGCCGTTAAAGGCATCTGCGTCATAGTTGCTGCTGTCGTTGAGCCAGCGGTTGCTTGAGTTCACGTTCTCTTTGGAATAGCTGTGCATGAAGAAGAGGTCGTGATTTTGGCCGAACGCGAAGATGCGGCCGGTCAGGTTGTTTTGGAAAGTGAACTGGCGGTTGCCTGCATCGTAACGGTCGAAGCTGTATGTGGTTCCCAGGCCGTCTGTACCGATGCCTTTGCCTGTGCCACCCAGCGTGTAATATTCTTTTGAACTGGTGTTCTTACGCCAGTCCAACTTGCTGCTCAGTTTCCAGTTATCGTTGAAATAATGTTCAAACTCAGTAAAAAGATTGTATTTTTTCAGGCGGGCTTCGTTCCAATCCGCACCCAGATAGCGGCTGCGTTTCCACTCTTTGCCGTCTGCACGCATAGGCAGGCCGTCCGGATCGGGTGTTTCGGTTTGGTTGAGATAGCTTGCGCCCCAGGTAAGTTTGCTGTTGTCGCCGATGTCTTTGTCCATTACGCTGTAAAGCAGGATGTCGCGGCCGCCGGATTGGTCTTTGAAAGTTTTGTTACTGCCTACCGAGCCGACAAAGCGTCCGCGCAGGCCGTGCTCTTGGCTTAAGGTACCGGATGCATCAAAGACGCTGTTTACTTTGCTCCATGAGTTTGCCATCAAATCGGCGGAAAGCTGGCGTTTTGCAGTCGGCTTTTTACGGACGGCGTTTACCGTGCCGCCGGGTTCGTTGTTTGCCTGTGTCAAACCTGCCGCACCGCGTACCACTTCAATGTGGTCGTACATTGCCATATCGGTTGCACTGGTCGGGTCGCCGGCCGGGCCACCTAAGCCGAATCCGCCGGGCGAACCAAGTTGCGTGGCAATGCCGTCTTCTTCAAACTGTTCGATAAAATAGCCGCGCGACATGAAATGCGTGCGTCCGCCACTTTTGAAAACATTGATGCCGGTAGCGTTTTGCAACGCACCTTCTAAGTCGGTGATGCCCTGGTCTTCAATTTGTTTTTTAGTAATGACGCTGACAGATTGGGGAATTTCCCGCGGAGAGAGGACCAGCCCCGTGGTTGAGCGCAGGGCGGATACTGTGTAGCTGTTTTGACTTTCAGTGCGCAGGCTTTTGTTTTTACCCACTACGGTAACTTGTTCCACTTCAGCCTGTTGTACCTCTTCGGCAGCTTGTGCGGCTTGGGGCAATGCGGCAAGGCAGAGGGCAAGTGTGCTCAGTTTGAATAGTTTTTCAGAATGATGCATTTGATGAGGTCCTTGATAAAGAAAGATCTGTTTGTTTTTAAATATTAGCGGCAATATCTGTTTAAATTGAGCAGTTATTTTTTATAATCCGTTTTGTTTTAAAAATTAAATTTAAATCTCCGAATCATTTTATTTGATTCAATTTTGATTTTGCCAAACCATCGGGTCAAAAAAAGTTGCCGCCGGAAAGGGAGCCGTTGGCAACGAATGGAGGTGGTAATGCAATGAAAGCTAGATACAAAGGGTAGTATCAAACTAGCCATAAATAACTATATCGAAACGGTGAAAAAAATCAACAGGAATTTTTTTCGGTTGAGAAAATTTTTTAGACTGTTTGCTTTATATCAAGGTTAAAAGAGTTTGATTGGAAAAGGCCGTCTGAAAACGGAAAGAATCGGTTTCAGACGGCCTTTGAATCAAGTGAGATTAGAACTTGTAATCGACTTTGAACATGACGTTGCGCGGTTGGCCATAGTAGTTGTTCGCGCCTTTGCTGCTGACTTTGTTGTTCTCGTAGTAGTAACGGTTGAACAGGTTGGTCGAAATCAGTGCAAGTTTCAGGTTTTTCGATGCCTGATAATCAATGTTGGCATTGAATACCGCATGACCGCCGCGCTTCACGCCGTAGAGGCTGGCGGTTTTGCTTTGTGCGGTTACGCCGCCGCCGATGGTCCATTTTTTGCCGTCAAACGGCAGGTTGTAGCTGGTGTGGAGGCGCAGCATGTGTTTTGGCGTGTGCAGGCTGAAATTAGTGCCTGCGGGGACGGTGCCTTTGCTTTCCGCTTCAAGATATTTGGACCGGTTGAACGTATAACCTGCAAACAGTTTCCAATCTTCGCTCAGGTTGCCGGATATTTCGGCTTCGATGCCGCGGCTGCGGACTTTGCCGACGGGTTCCCAATACCATTTTTGGTCTGCCGTATCCCAAACCTGCACCGCGCGGTTTTTCTGTTCGATGTCAAACAGGGCAAGCGAGGTATTCAGCTTGCGGTCAAACCATTCTCCCTTCCAGCCGATTTCGTAGTTCGCGCCGGTAACGGGTTCAAGATAGGATTTGTCTTTGCGCTGATTGCTGTTCGGTTTGAAGATGGATGTGTAGCTGGCATACAGGCTTTGGTTCGACGTCAAATCGTAGGTAACGGCGAAATAAGGATTGAAACGGACGGTTTTGCGGTCGGTAACCGAATCGGGATCGCTGTCTATCTTGCCGCCCGTGTAGAAATAGTCGGTTATATATTTCGATTTGATGTGGTTCCAACGCGTACCTGCCATGATGTGCAGTTTTTCTTTCAACATATTGAAACGGAAGCCCAAAAGCAGCGCGTGGGTGGTGCGTTTGGAATGGGTTTCCCAATACATCTGATAAGGTGTGGCGTGCCAGTCGGCGGGTTCGGCGATTTCGTTGCCGGTAAAGGTCATCGGGTCGAAGGAAACTCCCGGGTTGTATTGACGGCGGCTGCCGTTGTTTTTGGTGTGCGTGTAAGTGTATTCGGTAAAGATTTCCTGCGGCACGCCTATAATTTCAAATTTGCCGTTCAAATTATTTTTGAAGGTCAGTTGTTTCTCATCATTGTCGTAACGGCTTAACCAGCCAGAGGCTAATGCGCCGCCGGGCGTGTAGCCTGCGTAGGACGTGGACGTATTGTAAATGCCGCTGTTTTTCTTGGTATTTTCGTTGTAGTTGTAATCCAGCTTGCCGGTATAACGCCAGTTGTCATTGAAATAATGTTCCACTTCGGCGAATGCGTTCGCTTTGTCGTAAACGCCTTTGTTCCAGTTGTAGCTCAGATAAGTATCGCGCGGCAGGTTCAATGCCACGCCCCAATCGTCGGGCTTGGTGTGTTTGCGTTGATAGAGGCCGCCCCAAGTGATTTTGGTGTTGTCGCCGACGGATGCGTCCATCACGCCGTAAAGCGTGGCATTGCCGCCTTTGACGCGGTCTTTGAAATTTTTGTCGCGTTCCAATGCGACGACGGCGCGGCCGCGCAAAGTGCTTTCATCGTTCAGACGACCTGAAAAGTCCCCCGTGGTGCGGACTTTACCGAAGCGGTCGATTTGGGCTTCACTCTGAATAATGCGTTCGCCGGTGGGGCGTTTGCGTACGGCGTTCAACGTACCACCCGGCTCGCCGTTTGCCTGCGTCAGCCCGGTCGCACCGCGCACGACTTCGATATGGTCGTAAACGGCGATGTCGTTCATGCTTTGCGCGTCATACATCGGATTGTTGATGGCGCCGGGGACGGTAGATGAGATTCCGTCCTCTTCGATTTGGTCGATATAGAACCCGCGCGATTGGAAGCGCGGAATGCCGGCATCACGGATGACGTTTACGCCGGTGGTGGTTTTCAGGGCATCAACCAAGTTGGTAATCCCCTGCTCATTGATTTGTGTCTTGGTAATCACGCTTACCGACTGCGGCGTTTCTTTCGGAGACAAGGCAAGCCCGGTGGTGGTACGCATGGCTGAAGTTGTGTAGGAGTCGCGGTTTTCGGTGCGGGTAGAACGGTTTTTGCCGGTTACGTTGACAGTTTGCAGCTCGGCAGTTTGTTCGGGCCGGGGTGTTGCCGTGTTTTCTGCTAAGGCTGCATAGGGCAGAGTGGCAATAATGAGTGCTAATGTTTTAAGGGTTGGGGCGTTCATGAACGTCTTTCTATAATTAAAATAAAATAATAATAATTATATTTTACGGTAATTTTGTTGTTTTGTAATTTAATAACAAGATTTTGAGGGTTTTTAGCGGATTTATGTTGTTTTTATGGTTTTTGAAGGTATTTTTGAAATTAAACTAGTTAAGGGAATCAAGCGACAGGCCGTCTGAAAATTTTCGGGGTTGTTCGGCTATAATGTTGTTTTGGTTTTTTAAGGCCTTTGCAAAAATACGGTTTGGGGTTTTAGGCTGAATGTGTACCCGATATGTTTGTAAAGGTTTTGGGGTATGAGGAGAATGAGATGAAGAAAGTTTTGGTGTTGCAGCATGGGGATTTAGGCGTTTGCGACTGGTCGGCGTTTGGCGGTTTGGTGTCTGCACCATTAGGAAAGTCGGTATTGCGTCTGCCGGTTGATGATGATTTTGAATGGACGGACGAGATGCGGGCTGCGTTGATTGCGCAGCAGATAGATGGTGCGGTGTTGCCGGATGTGGCTTTTGCTGATTTGGGACTGATTGTCAGCGATATGGATTCGACACTGATTACGATTGAGTGTGTGGATGAGATTGCGTCCGGTGTCGGGCTAAAGGATGAAGTGGCAGCGATTACGGAGCAGTCGATGCGCGGTGAGCTGGACTTTGAGCAGTCTTTGCGTAAGCGTGTGGCTTTGCTGGCCGGTTTGGACGAGCGTGTGTTGGAAGAAGTGTACGAGAATGTGTTGCAGCTGTCGCCGGGCGCGGAATTTTTGTTGGAAGAGTGTAAACGGAATGATGTGAAGTTTATGCTGGTGTCGGGCGGATTTACGTTCTTTACGGAACGTCTGCAACGGCGTTTGGGCTTGGATTTCCATTTTGCGAATGTGTTGGAAGTGGAAAACGGCAAGCTGACAGGCCGTCTGAAAGGGCGGATTATCGATGCGCAGGCTAAGGCGGATTTGTTGCGCGAATACCGTGAACGTCTGGGTTTGGCTCCGTGGCAGGTGGTGGCGATGGGTGATGGTGCGAATGATATTCCGATGATACGGGAGGCGGGATTCGGTATTGCTTATCGGGCGAAACCGAAAACCGAAGCGAATGCGGATGCGTGCGTGCGCTTTGGTGGTTTGGAGCGGATACGCGGTTGGTTTGCGTAAACCGTTTGAGGGTGTTTGTCAGTCAGGCTGTCTGAACAATCGGGAAACCGGTTTTCAGACGGCCTGATGTTTTATAAGGCGATAAAACGGTAGCCTTCGGCATCGACTTCGAGAATGGAGGCGTAATTGTCGCGCCAGTCGCCGAGTACGATGCGGGTGTAATCGGCATTGCGGTGGATGTTTTCGCGGTGGGTATGGCCGTGAATGAGCAGGGGCGTGTGGAAGCGTTGGACGGTTTCGTGGGTAAAGGTTGGATTGACGTCCATGATGTCGGCGGTTTTGTGTTGTTTGTCCTGTTTGCTCTGCTTGCGGATTTTGGTGGCGATGTTCAGTCGGAGTGTGAGTGGCAGGAGCAGGAACAGGCATTGCAGCCATTTTTGATGGACGGTACGGCGGAATTTTTGATAAGAATGGTCGTCGGTGCAGAGGGTGTCGCCGTGACAGAGCAGGGTGGGTGTGCCGAACAGGTCGATAACGGCGTACTCGGGCAGTAAGGTCATGCCGGTATCGCAGGCGAAGGCTTTGCCGATGAGGAAGTCGCGGTTGCCATGGATAAAATAGCAGGCAATGCCGCGCTCGGTCAGGCCGCGGATGGTTTGTTTGATGGTTTGAACCAAAGGGCTGTTTTCGTCATCGCCGATCCAAAAATCGAAAAGGTCGCCAAGAATGTATACGGCTTGGGCGTGAACGGCTTTTTCTTGGATAAATTTTTGGAAGAGTGCGGTCAGCTGAGGATGGGATTCGCTCAGGTGTAAATCGGCGATGAAGTAAATCGGCATGATGATGTGGGGCGTATGGGAAGGGTTTTATTATAACTTGGGTTGCCGCGTTTGGATTTGGGCTTGGTGTTTTTCGTTGTAATGCGGTGATTTTATTGTTTTGATTAGGTGTGATAAAGGCCGTCTGAAACATTTTTTCAGACGGCCTTTCCGGTTTATTGGGCTTTGCCCTGATAGGTGATTTGTTTCAGCGTCTCTTCTTGGTACAAATCGCTGATGGGGACGGTATAGAAGAATTCGTTGCTGCGGACAAAGCGGTTGACCAAGTCTTTGTCGAGATGGAGGACGTGGTGCCGTAGTTTGTTTAAACCTTTGAATATCATGGTGCTCCAACGCATATAGCCGTCTGAATTGGGGCGGATGTCGTTCATGGCATCAAGGGCGAGAAGTTTGCGGTTTTGTTCTTCTTTATCCAAAGGATGGGAATAGATGCTTTGGAAGTAAAACGGTTGCTCGGAGGGCGGCGGCAGGCTGAGGGAAGACCCTACTTTGCCGATAGGGAAGTCGTCGCTCAGATAATGTATGGTGTGCAAAAACAGATTGCCGCGGCGGTAATCGATTTTACGCAGGGCTTCGATGGCGGCCAGCGCAGTATGTTGGTGGTCGGGATGCGTATCAATATTTGGGGACGGCGTCACGATAATATCCGGCTGGAACGTTTCTATCAGATAGCCAAGGTTGTCTACCAAGCTGTTCCAAGTTGAGCCGGGCTTGAGGTGTTTCGCCAATGGGGAGGTATTGGCACTGCGGAAAATATCGACATCGGTCGTATCGATTTTGGTCGATTTAATCTCTTTTTCCGGATTTTGGCGCATGGCGGTCAATGTGCTGTCGAAGTAGCCCAATTGCAGGATGTTTTCAGACGGCACGCCGGCCAAAAGGGGAACGGCTAGGCTGTTCCAAACGCGCATCCGGCCTTTTTGCAGATATTGTGCCTGGGTATCGAAGTCGCATGTGCTGTAAAGATTGCCATAGTGGAAGCTGCCGCCTTCGCTGGCGGTTAAAGTGCAGATCATTGAATTGGCGGCGTGTTTTTCGTACAAACCGTATGCGCTGAGTTCAGCATCGTCAGCATGAGGCGCGAGGACAAGGATTTTTTTGCCGTCGAGGTTTTCACGCGGATAAACAGAGAGTTCGATTTCTTGATCTGGCAAGGACAGGTATTTGCCTTCCAAGCGGATGGCTTTGTCGTTGTCGGAAAAGGTGTCGCTCAGATTGATATAGCGCACGCCTTTTGCGCTGTATTCGAAATATTGCTTCCATTTTCCTTTAGATGAAATGGTTTCAACAAAAGGCAGTATCAGCAATCCTGCCCAAGTCGATTTGATGCGGATTTTGGCAATAACGGTATCTTGTCCGCTGATAGTAGCAGGCAAAGTCAGGCTGCCACCCTTGAGGGTGGCATACGCGGTAGAGGGAAGGGAGGGATAGTTATAATCTTTGTGTGTGTCGTAGGCGAACTGTTTTTTATGAATAATCGAAGTAATAATAAACAACGTAACAAAAAAAATCAGTATCAGCCCCATTAGTATCAGAAACATTGTCAGGTTCCTTTATTGTTATAACAGCTATGATATTGCTTGCGAAGTCTATTTGTTTGTTTTTCTTACAAACGGTTGTTTTTAATACTCTAACGTCATTGAAGTAAACGTTTAAAATAAAACAGTTTGCGAGTTGATTATATATAAACGACCAAAATGTAGAAAGGCCGTCTGAAAGATTTGAAAGAAATTTCAAAAATTTCAGACGGCCTTGATATTTTAAAGGTTAAGCCGGTAAATTATGCTTCTTTTGTTTCAACTGCTTTCTGACGCAGACGCAGGCTCAACTCGCGAAGTTGTTTGTCGTCGACCACATTAGGTGCATTGGTCAGCAGACATTGTGCACGTTGTGTTTTCGGGAAGGCAATCACGTCGCGGATAGATTCGGCACCGGTCATCAGGGTAACCAGACGGTCGAGGCCGAATGCAAGGCCGCCGTGCGGAGGTGCGCCGAATTTCAGGTTATCCAAGAGGAAGCCGAATTTCTCTTGTTGCTCTTCAGGGCTGATTTTCAGCGCAGCAAACACTTTCTCTTGTACGTCCGCACGGTGGATACGGATAGAGCCGCCGCCGATTTCCCAGCCGTTCAATACCATGTCGTAGGCACGGGCCAGGCAGTTTGCAGGGTCGGAAACCATCAGGTCTTCATGACCTTCTTTTGGCGCGGTAAACGGATGGTGTACGGCAACGTAGCGGTCTGCTTCTTCGTCGTATTCGAACATTGGGAAATCGACAACCCACAAAGGCTTCCATTCGTCTACGAAGTAGCCGTTGTCTTTGCCGTGTTCCAAGCCGACTTTAATGCGCAATGCGCCGATGGCTTCGTTCACGACTTTGGTTTTGTCCGCACCGAAGAAGATGATGTCGCCGTTTTGCGCGCCGGTACGCTCGATGATTTCTTTCAGGGCGTTTTCAGACAGGAATTTCACGATTGGAGATTGCAGGCCGCTGTCTTCGCCGTTGGAAAGGTTGCTCACATCGTTTACTTTGATGTATGCCAGACCTTTTGCGCCGTAGATGCCGACAAATTTAGTGTATTCGTCGATTTCTTTGCGGCTGAATTTCGCGCCGTTCGGTACGCGCAGAGCGACCACGCGGCCGCCTTTCATGTCGGCGGCGCCACGGAAGACTTTAAATTCTTCCGTTTTCATCAGGTCGGTCAACTCGGTGAATTTCAAGTTGATGCGCATATCCGGTTTGTCAGAGCCGTAGTAGAACATGGCTTCAGAGTAAGGCATGCGTGGGAAGTTGCCCAAATCTACGTTCAAAGCATCTTTGAAGACTTGTTTGGCCATGCCTTCAGTGATGTCCATGATTTCATCCTCGTTCAGGAACGAGGTTTCCAAGTCGATTTGAGTGAATTCAGGTTGGCGGTCGGCACGCAAGTCTTCGTCACGGAAACATTTGGTGATTTGGTAGTAACGGTCGAAACCGGCAACCATCAGCAATTGTTTGAACAATTGCGGAGATTGAGGCAGAGCGAAGAATTCGCCCGGATGAACGCGGCTTGGTACGAGGTAGTCGCGTGCGCCTTCCGGAGTGGAGCGGGTCAGCATCGGCGTTTCGATGTCGATGAAGCCTTGCGCGTCCAAGTAGCGGCGAACGCCCATGGCCACTTGGTAACGCAGACGCAGGTTGCGTTGCATGGCAGGACGGCGCAAGTCGATAACGCGGTTGGTCAGGCGAACGTTTTCGCTGATGTTTTCATCGTCGATTTGGAACGGAGGCGTAGCGGCAGCGTTCAAGACTTCGATTTCTTTGGCAAGGATTTCGATTTTGCCGGAAATCATTTTGTCGTTGGTTGTACCTTCAGGACGGTTGCGTACGCGGCCGGTAATGCTCAAAACGTATTCGTTGCGGGAAGAGTCGGCAGCGGCAAATGCTTCCGGAGTGTCAGGGTCGATAACGACTTGAACGATGCCTTCGCGGTCGCGCAGGTCGATAAAAATCACACCGCCGTGGTCGCGTCGGCGGTGTACCCAGCCTTTGACGGTAACGGTTTGGTCTAAGTATTGCTCGCTGATAAGGCCGCAATAGTTGGTACGCATAAAATCACCTTTTTATATTGTTCAATTTGAAAAAGAAGGAAAGGCCGTCTGAAAAAAGAAGACCTTAATTGTTATGTTCGGTATCACCGTCTTCAGACGGTTTTTGGGCAGGTAGGGCTTTAACCGGTAAGTCGTCCGGCATGACCATGCCCAGTGAAATCACATATTTCAATGCCTGATCCACACTCATGTCCAGCTCGCGAACGTCGCTTTTTTTAACCATGATGTAATAGCCGCCGGTCGGGTTGGGCGTGGTTGGGACGTAAACGGAAATATAGTCGTCATCTTGCGGCAGGCTGCCTTTGAGTTTAGCGGGGATATGGCCGGAAACAAAGGCTATCGTCCAAATGCCCGGTTGCGGAAAGGGAACCAGTACGGGGGTTTTGAACGAGCGGCTGCTGTCGGAGAGCAGGGATTCGGAAACTTTTTTAACGCTGGAGTAGATGGATTTGACGACGGGAATGCGTCCTAAAAGGCTGTCCCATGCGCCGAGAATCCGTCTGCCCAATACGTTGGCGGCGAATACACCGGTAACGAACAAGACGACTGTGGCGGCGACGATGCCCAAGCCGGGAATGTTGAACCCCCAGAAATGCTGGGGCTGCCAGCTTTCCGGTAATAGGTTGATCAGTTTGTCGGCGGCGGAGATGATATAGCTCATCGCCCAGATGGTTACGGCAATCGGCAACCAAACCAGCACGCCTGTAATTAGGTATTTCTTTAAAGCCTTGGCGATTTTTCCGCTTTCGGCTGCGGCTTCTGTCATCTTTGTTTCATTCCGGCAAGTTTTGCCCAAACTTTGCATTATACGCGTTTGGACGCTAGGAAACGAGTATTTTAAACGAATGGCTTGTTTTGTTTTATTGTTTCAGACGGCAGTCTTGATTGCAAAGGCCGTCTGAAACAATATGAGGGAATCAGATACCGTCCCAGTCGTTGAACATCAGGCCGAAGCCGATGCCGTTTTGTTTGTGGTTGTAGTCAATCAGGCTTTCGCCGTAGCCGTGGAAGCCGCGGACAACGCCTTTGAGTTTGCCTTTGATGGGGAAAGTATAGGCCGCTTCAACGGCACCGCGTCCGCTTTTCGGGTTGTAACGCAGGACGGAATAAACATTTTGTTTGTCATTGAGGCGGTATTGGACTTTCAAGTCGCCGTAGCCCATGTATTTGTTAATGTCCGGATTGTCATCGTCATCCCCTTTTTGGTCGAAGGCGCGCATCCAAACTCTAGGAATGACGGTCAGCTTGCCCCATTCCATGCCGGCCATGGCGTAAACCCGATTCCATGAGCGTGATTCGGGGCGGCTTTGACCGTTGGACTGGTGAACAAAACCTGCGCCGACCATGCGCAGTTTGCCGCCGAAAGGCAGGTCTGCTTTAACGGGTTGGGTAATGAAGATTTCGGGCTCGTAGTCGGTATTGCGGAACGGAGCGGATTTACGGCCTTGGTTGAAGATTTGCCAGTCGGATTTTTGGGTGTAGCCAAACCATACGTCGGCACGGGTTTTGAATAAATCTTCGGCAATCTTGCTTTTGAAGGAAACCTGCATTTTAGTTTCAAGGCGTTTTTGCTCGCTGAATTTTTCCTGTGTGGTTACGCCGCGGCTGGGGGATTTCGGGTGGTAGTTGGGGCTGCTGTTGTACCAAACGGGCATGAGGTACATAGGATTGTGCTCGCGTACGCTTAACAGGCCGCGCGTGTCGTTTTTATCCAAATCGTACATCAGACTTAAAGGCGTGTAGCTGTCGGCAGTTTCGCTTAATACGTCGTCTGAAATATTCGGATGGGTAGGGTTGTCGAATACGATGGCCGCTTCTTTTTTCTCAATGCTCTTGCGCACGCTTTTTTCGAGGTCAACCGGTGTTTTGGCAGTTTCAGTTTGCGTTTGCGGCAGTGGGGATTGCGGAGGGAGTTGCGCCGAGTAGATGTTGTCGTAACACGCCAAACGGGTGGCGTTGTCTTGAATGGTGGTGCAGTGTAGGGCGGTATCGGCGGTGGCCAGTGGGGCGGCGGCAATGAATCCGATACTTAGGGAATGTTTCAACATCTTGTTCATGAGAGTTTCCGTTGTTTTTCAGACGGCCTGATGAAAGGGTAAATGGTTTTATTTAGTCGGTTTAGGCTGTGAATACGGCAATGCCCCTGAAAGGCAAGACCTCAGGGGCATCGTATCAGCTCGATTATCCTGCTTTGGTTGTCAGGATTTCCGGCATCTGCGTCAGTATTAAGCCAAGGCTTTTACTTTAGCAGACAGACGGCTTTTATGACGGGCTGCTTTGTTTTTGTGGAATACGCCTTTGTCAGCGATACGGTCGATGACTTTAACGGATTCTTGGTAAACTGCTTGAGCAGCAGCTTTATCGCCGGCTTCAACTGCTTTCAACACTTTTTTCACAGCGGTACGGAATGCAGTACGCAGGCTGGCGTTGTGGGCGCGTTGTTTAACCGACTGGCGGGCACGTTTGCGGGCTTGTGCGCTGTTTGCCATATTGAATATCTCCTGAAAAATAAATTCTGTATCTGTAAACGCGCAATTCTAAAGACAGATTTCCTTATATGCAAGCTTTTTCTCTATAAACGCGCGCAAATCAGCCGTATTTTGCCCAAAAACGACAGCCGGTGCAACGCTTTTGGGAAAAAGATGATGTTGCTTTGCCTTATTTCAATAAAAATCAGATGGATATTGCTTTTCGTTTGCTTACGTTTCCATTACAATAGCCTAACTCTGCGCCGGGGTGTTTATGGGGTGCAGGGTTTCTTATTTATTGACATTAACTACTCTTTCATCAGGAATCTGCCCGTATGAAAAAATCTGTATTAGCCGTATTGGCCGCATTGTCTTTGGCCGCGTGCGGCGGTGGCGAGAAAAAAGCCGAGCAACCTCAAGCAGGCAGCGCGCCTGCTGCCAATGCCGAGGCAGCCGCTACCGATACTTTGAATATCTACAACTGGTCAAACTACGTTGACGAAAGTACAGTCGAAGACTTCAAAAAAGCCAATAATTTGAAGCTGACTTATGATTTGTATGAAAACAACGAAACGCTGGAAGCCAAAATGCTGACCGGTAAATCCGGCTATGACTTGGTTGTACCCGGTATTGCCTTCCTGCCACGTCAAATTGAGGCAGGTGCGTACCAAAAAATCAATAAGGATCTGATTCCGAACTACAAAAACATCGACCCTGAATTGCTGAAGATGTTGGAAACCGCCGATCCGGGCAATCAATACGCCGTTCCATACTTCTCAGGTGTGAATACGATTGCGATTACGGCGAAGGGCAAGGAGCTTTTGGGCGGAAAATTGCCTGAAAACGGCTGGGATTTGCTGTTCAAACCTGAATACACCAACAAGCTGAAATCTTGCGGCATCGCTTTGTGGGATACCCCGAGCGAAATGTTCCCAATCTTGTTGAACTACTTGGGTAAAGATCCTAAAGGCTCGAATCCTGAAGATTTGAAAGCGGCGGCGGAAGTGTTGAAGTCTATCCGTCCTGATGTAAAACGTTTCAGCCCTTCCATCATTGACGAACTGGCGCGCGGCGACATCTGCTTGGCAGCAGGTAACGGCGGCGACTTGAACTTGGCTAAAGCGCGTTCTGAAGAAGTGAAAAACAATGTCGGTATTGAAGTGTTGACGCCGAAAGGCATGGGCTTCTGGATTGAATCTTGGCTGATTCCGGCCGATGCGAAAAACATCGTCAATGCCCATAAATACATCAACTACACACTTGATCCCGAAGTGGCTGCGAAAAACGGTATTGCCGTAACCTTCGCACCGGCCAGCAAACCTGCACGCGAAAAAATGCCTGCAGAGCTGGTGAACACTCGCTCTATTTTCCCGAACGAGCAAGACATGAAAGACGGTTTCGTCATGCCTCAAATGAGCGCAGATGCGAAAAAACTGTCTGTTAACTTGTGGCAAAAAATCAAAGTCGGTTCAAATTAATTTTGAGTTGATTATTTGAAGCAAAGCAAAGGCCGAGACCTTTGCAAAATTCCCCAAAATCCCCTAAATTCCCACCAAGACATTTAGGGGATTTTCCATGAGC
>NZ_JBQCVS010000023.1:0-11197 GCF_051958155.1 Neisseria sp. P0014.S009
TTAGGAGCGGAAATAGACGAAAACCTGTTTTGGAGTTTCAGCTGTCGAAGGAAGGGCTTTTTTGCAAAGGTCTCAGCCTTATTGTCTATATTGCTTCAAAATCTAACAGTCAAACTCGGCGATTACCGGAGCATGGTCGCTGGGGCGTTCTTGGGCGCGGGTTTCTAGGTCGACGGTGACGTCGGTAAGTGTGGCGGCGAGTTCGGGGCTGCTGAGGATATGGTCGATACGCAGGCCGAGTTTGCGTTGGAACATGGCGCCGCGGTAGTCGAACCATGTGTAGAACGCGCCTTCGGGGTGGATTTTGCGTAGGCTGTCGGTCAGACCGAGGTCGAGCAGGTTTTTAAACCATCGTCTTTCGATGGAGGAGCAATGGATTTTTTCATGCCATTTTTCGGGGTCGTAGCAGTCGGCATCGGCCGGGGCGATGTTGAAGTCGCCGAGCAGTACGAGTTTGGGGTGGGCGACCATTTCGGCGCGGACGAACTCGGTCAGTGCGGCAAACCATTGTTCTTTGTATTGGAATTTGGGGCTGTCCAGGGCTTCGCCGTTGACGCAATAGACGTTGATGACGCGTACGCCGTTGATGGTGGCGGCGATGACGCGGCGTTGCGGGTCGTAGGGAAGGGCGGGAAGGCCACAATGTACGTCTTGCGGTTCGTGGCGGCTGATGATGGCGACGCCGTTATAGGTTTTTTGGCCGCTCCAGACGCAGTGCCAGCCCATCATTTGCAGGGCGGCGGCCGGGAATTTGTCTTGGTCGAGTTTGAGTTCTTGTAAGGCGAGTATGTCGGCTTGGTGGTCGGCCAGCCAGTTTTGTACTTGGGGCAGGCGGACGTTGAGGGAATTGACGTTCCAAGTGGCGATTTTCATGATGTTTCCGTGTGTGCTGTTGGGTGGGAAGGCGGCTGATTGCGCCTGTGGGCATGGGCGGTATTGTATAGCGGATTGGTTTATTTTTCGATATGGGCTGAAAGTGGCAGGCCGTCTGAAAGCTGATGTTTCAGACGGCTTTGATGTTGTGATGTGGAATAATGTGTTTATTCGGCTTGGTCTTTGAGCGTGCGCAGGGTATTGAGGATGGTGGTGGCTTCTTCGGAGATGAGGCGGTATTCGATGATGCGGTGGTAGCGCGTGAAATCGATGATGCCTTCGGTGCGCAGGCGTGCGAGGTGGTTGGCGATGCCGGTCGGGGAGGAGTCGAGCGCTTGTGCCAGTTCGGTAATGCTGCGGTCGCCGTTAAGCAGTAGAAAAAGGATGGCCATGCGTTCGGGGTTGGCAATCAGTTTGAGAATGGTAGAGAGACGCTTGATTTCCATATTATTGTTCCTTTTGTCTGTTATATGAATGCTTGATTTGGGTTAAATTTGGATGATTGTGGTTTTTATTAAGATTAACTTTATAATTCAAACTCTTACCTTGCAGTGTACACGGTTTTGTAAAATTTGAGGACATTGTTTTGCAATTTTTTGTTCATTTTCGAGATTTTGCTTCGGTTGTGAAAATGGATTGAAAAGAGACGAAAAGGCCGTCTGAAATGTTCCGTTGCAGATGATTTTGCTGACGGATGTTTCAGACGGCCTTTGATTTGGCTTTAAGTTGTTTTTTCTTTTATGTTTGTGTTGAATCAGCCAATTGATTGTTTTTAAACAAACAACTAGGTTTTATGATTCTATGCTTAGGACTACACGCCAAGGGCTTGTCAGACGCTTGGACGTGTTGTCGAAATGCGATTACTTTTTCTTCCAGCCTGCGGTCATGGCGAAGGTGATGGGGTCGTAGTATTTCGGCAGCTTGGACGGAATGCCGACATCGTTACGGTACACGACGCGGTAGCGGTCGGCGAACCAGTTTGGAACGATGGTGTATTGGTGGCGGATCAGTCGGTCGAGCGCGCGCGAGGTGGTTTGCAGCTCTTGGCGGTTGGTAAAGCTGTTGAAATGGGTCAACAGTTTTTCAACCGCAGGATGACAGACGCCGGATAGGTTGCGGCTGCCTTCGGTTTTGGCGGCGGCGCAGCTGAAGTAGTCGTATTGCTCGTTGCCGGGGCTTTCGCTGTTGCCGTAGTAGCCGGTGGTCACGTCAAAATCGAAGTCGTTCATGCGTTTTTGGTACACGGCGGAGTCGGCGGTGCGCACGTTCATGGTAATGCCGATTTTGGCGAGGTCGCTCTGCCATTTGGAGGTAATGCGTTCGTAGTTTTTGCTTGGTGCGAGGAATTCAAAGGTCAGCGGTTTGCCTTGTTTGTCGACTGCTTTGCCGTTTTTGTATTGATAGCCGCCTTTTTCAAGCAGGGCGCGTGCTTTGAGCAGGTTCGGGCGCACGCCCAGTTTGGGGTCGGTAACCGGCGGCATAGGGACGTCTTGATCCAATACGCCGTCGGGCAGCTTGGTGCCCAATGATTTGAGCAATGCGGTTTCCGCGCTGTCCGGCTTGCCGGTTGCGGCCATGGTGCTGTTGGTGAAGAAGCTGTCGGTGCGGCGGTATGCGCCGTAGAAGATGCGGCGGTTGACGCTTTCGTAGTCGAAGCTTTCAATCAAGGCGCGGCGGACGTAAATATTGTCCAAGGGCTTGTGGCGCATATTGATGACGAAGCCTTGCATGCCGGCCGTGCTGTTTTGTATCCATTCGTGTTTGGACAGATTGCGTTTTTTGAGGACTTCGTCGGAGTAGGCGCGCGCCCAGTTGCGGGCGACGTTTTCTTGTACGAAGTCATATTGGCCGCCTTTCAGCCCTTCGATGCGGACAACTTCGTCTTTGACGTATTTGATGCGGATGTGGTCGTAGTTGTAGCGGCCTTTGCGCACGGGCAGATTTTGCGCCCAGTAGTTTTTGTCGCGGACAAACTCGCTGATGCGGCCGTTTTCGGCTTTGGCAAAACGGTAGGGGCCGGAGCCGATCGGCAGGCTGTTGGGAGCGGCTGCCAGGCCTTTGGGATAACTTTTATGCGAGAAGACGGGCAGGCTGCCGAGAATCATGTGCAATTCTGAGTTGCGCTGTTTGAAGCGGAACACGACGGTGCGATCGCTGGGCGTTTCCACCTTGGCTACGTCGCTCCAGTAGAAGTGGTACATGGGGGCGGCGGCTTTGTCTTTGGTCAGGATGTTAAATGAAGCGGCAACGTCTTTGGCCAAAACGGGGTCGCCGTTGTGGAATTTGGCTTTAGGGTTGATTTTGAAGGTAACGGAAAGGCCATCCGGCGCCAGGGCGATGTCTTCGGCAATCAGGCCGTAAACGGCGTAAGGTTCGTCCATGCTTTGCTCGGTCAGAGTGTCGAGCGTCAGCATGCTGATGCCGTATTCGTGGTTGCCTTTGAGGGTAAAGGGATTGAGCGTGTCAAAAGCACCGAGGAAAGGCGTGGTAAACGAGCCACCTTTCGGGGCGTTGGGATTGACGTATTCGAAAGCGGTGAAGTTGGCCGGATATTTCGGTGGTTGGCCAAGGCTTACGCCGTGGGCGGCAAAAGCGGCAGATGGAATCAGACCGAGCAGCGAGAGTAGGGCTGGTGTTTTCATCTATTTTTCCTTGTAGGTTGAATGTAGTATTCAGTAGTGTGCTGATTATAGCAAAGGCCGTCTGAAACTTGATATTTTTGCTTTCAGACGGCGTCAGGTTTAAGAGGATTGTTTTTTCGTATGGGCACTGAACTCGGCCAGCGTCATGTTTAAGGTTTCCAAGCAGGGCTGCATAATGTGATCAACCGTTTGATTGACCTTGTCTTTATTAAGCGTTTGCGGACGGTAGACAAAGAGTTTGAACAGCTCAGCCAAGTCGATGGACTCCGCTCCCATTTTCAAGACCCAGCCCTGACGGCCGGAATAGACATAACCGTGTCGCGCCAGCTTTTCTAAAAGCTCGCCCAATTCGTCAAAGCCCATATTGATATGCCGTCTGAACTCCTGCACCGGCAATGCCTTGCCGCTTTGTTGGGCAGAATCGAGCAGCAGCAGGATTTTCAATACATCGTCAAAGCGGCCGCGCGCATCCAGACTGCGGCGGAATGCTTCGCCGCGCCAGTAGGACAGGGACGAGGTCAAAACTGCGCCGCCCAATACCAACGTCCATAACAGGTTGAGCCACAACAGGAAAAACGGTACCGCGGCAAATGCGCCGTAAATCGATTTGTAGCCGTCAAAGTTGCCCATATACCAAGCGAACAAAAAGCGTGCCGTTTCCAAGCAAAACGCCGTTACGGCCGCGCCGACCAAAGCATGGCTGGCAGGCACGAAACGGTTGGGTACAAAGCGGTATAAGCCCCACAGCAGCAGCGTAATAAATGAAACCGTAGTGATGACCCTCAGCCATTCCGAGCCGCCTACTACTTGCACCTGACCGATCACGACCGACAAGCCCACGCCCAAAGACAAAGGTCCAAACGTCAGCAACGCCCAATACACCAAAAACTGCATCATCCAAGGCCGTTGCGAATTGACGCGCCAAATCCGGTTGAACGCATTGTCTATCGTCCGAATCAGCATCAGCGAGGTTACGACCAACATCACACTGCCGATGGCCGTCAGCTTGGTGGCCTTATCGCGGAACGCATTGATGTAGTCAAACACCATATCCGCGCCCTGCGGCACAATGGTACGATTGATGAAAGAGACAAATTCCCCCGACCATTGGTCAAAAACAGGGAAGGCCGAAGCGATGACGACCATCACCGTCAACACGGGCACCAAAGCCAAAAGCGTCGTAAACGTCATGCTTGCCGCAACCTGCGGCACACGCTCCTCATCAAAACGGCGCACGACAAACCAAGCGAACGCCACGCCTTTACTCTTTAAAAAACCTTGCCACCATTGCGAAAACGGCATAACCTTTTCCCACTTTTAAATTGAAATTTCTTCTTTTCAGACGGCCCGAGTATTCAAAAGGCAGTCTGAAACCTGACAGCATTGTAACGGAAACCCCAAATGAACCCAAATCCTCTGAAAATCCTCGTTCTCTTTTATTCCCAAAATGGCAGCACGCGCAACCTTGCCCGCCAAATCGCACGCGGTATCGAAAGCGTGGACGGTTGCGAAGCCGTGTTGCGTACCGTTCCCAAAGTTTCCACCATTTGCGAAGCCGTTGAAAAAGCCATTCCCGATGAAGGCGCGCCATACGCGACTGCCGACGATCTCAAAAATTGCGCCGGCCTTGCGCTCGGCAGCCCGACACGTTTCGGCAATATGGCCGCCGCAATGAAATACTTTATCGATGGCACCATTCCCCTTTGGCTCGGCGCAGAACTTGTCGGCAAACCTGCCACCGTATTCACCAGCACATCTTCGCTGCACGGCGGCCAAGAAAGCACCCTGCTGACCATGATGCTGCCCCTGTTGCACCACGGCATGGTCATCAGCGGCATCCCATATACCGAGTCAGCGCTCAGCAATACTCAAAGCGGCGGCACGCCTTACGGCGCAAGCCATGTTTCCGGCCACGACAGCAAGCCGGCATTGACTGCCGAAGAAAACGACATTGCCTTTGCACAAGGTAAACGTTTGGCAGAATTGGCACGAAAATTGGCAGACTGATTACCTTGTAATAAAAAGATTAAGGCCGTCTGAAAACCTGATGATGCGGGTTTTCAGACGGCCTTTTTAGTTAATTAGGACTAGATTAAAAATAAATATTTTGAATTAAACGAACTACTTAGAAAATAGTGATTAGAACATAGTTTCATCGGACTACATCTTTTTGATAGAATCTGCCACCAAATTGAAACATCAGCTAATTGGAGAGGCTATGTCACTACCTGTATTCCCCTATGGCAAATTAAGCTTTGCCGTCAGTCTGGCACTGTGTTCGGCGTATTCTTTCGCGACCGAAGTAGAAAATACCCAGCCGCAAGAGCGTGTCGATTTACCGACAGTTACCGTCCAAGGTGTCGGAAAACAGACTACTTCCAACTACACCATTCCCGCTTCCTCTGCCGCGACAGGCATCCGCCTGACCCAGCGCGAAACGCCGCAGTCCTTGTCCGTTGTCACAGAAAAACAAATGGACGACCAAGGTTTGGATACCTTGCAGGACGTGTTGAAACAAACGCCGGGCGTGTTCCACAGCAAAATGGGCAACAACGTATCCGGCCACAGCCAATTTATTTCGCGCAGTCAGGCGATTGACAGCATTTCCGTGGACGGTGCGCCCAAGTTCCTTTACGACGGTAAAGCCATCCGCCGCGGTACCAACAATCTGGACAGCACGTTGTACGAACAAGTCGTCGTTGTACGCGGCGCAAGCGGTTTGTCAAACGGCGGTATGGGCGAGCCGGGCGGTACGGTTGCTTTGGAACGCAAAAAACCGACTGCCAAGCCAGCCATCAGCGTAGAAGCCGGTGTCGGTTCGTGGAACCACTACCGCTTCGTCCTTGATGCCAATCAGCCTTTGAATGCAGACAATACCTTGCGCGGCCGCGCTATTTTGGTCAGCGACCATGGCGGTGATTACCTGCCGAACACTTCGCGCCACAATCACACTTTCTACAGCACTTTGTCTTACGATATCACGCCGCAAACCGAATGGCGCCTCGGTACGGAAATACACCGTTTCCGCAATACCGGCAGCTCGCGTTTCAGCTACCTGACCGCAGCAGGTTCGCGCCGTACTGGATTCATACCGTTTGAGTCTTCGCCGCGCAGCAATTCGTCCGCACGCTGGGCATACGGCAAAGACAACAGCGCCGAAGTGTTCACTTCCCTAAGCCATGAGTTTGATAACGGCTGGAAACTGACAGGCGATTACAGCCATGTTTCGGGTAAAAACGACATTGTTTCAGGCATTGCCGGTACTTTTGTCATTAATTCTGATTACTCCGCGCTCTTTACATCCGACCGCGACCGCAGCAAATACCGCGACCAGAATTTTTCATTGACCTTGGACGGCAATTATCCAGCGTTGGGCCGTTCGCATGAGTTCAATGCGGGCATCAGCTATCAGGACAACAAAGAAAACCTGTCTTTCTATGAAGAAGGCGAATCGACGATTCCTGATTTGCGCCTCTTTAACGGCAATATCGCCAAACCCGATATGCCGTATCTGCGCGATGGTTTTTCACGCATGAAAAACCTGTCGGTTTACGGCTCGACCCGTTTCAAACTGACCGACAAACTCGCCTTTATCGGCGGCAGCCGTTTTGTGGATTGGCGTTACCGTTACAGCACCAGCCGTAACAAATTCGCACACAGCAGCCACAAACAAAATGTTTTCATTCCTTATTTGGGCGTAACCTACGACATCGGCGACAATCTGACCGCCTATGCATCTTACACCACCATTTTCCGTCCGCAAGTACGTTACCTGACCAAAGACGGCGCGGCGCTCAAACCGCAGCGCGGCAAAACCTACGAGACCGGTTTGAAAGCGTCATGGTTTGAAGGCCGTCTGAATGCTTCCGCTTCCGTTTTTATGAACAAACGCGACCATTTGGGCGTTGTCGCAGGCAAATTCGCGAATGGCGAGGAATACTACCGCGCAGCCGACAACACCACAACAAAAGGCGTGGAACTCTCTGTCGGCGGCCGCCTGAGTGATAAATGGCTGCTGAATGCGTCTTATGCACGTTCTAAAATCAAAGACAGCGAAGGGGTTCAACTGCATCCGTCTTATCCGGTTCATTTGTTCAAACTCTTTACCGCGTATGACGTAACCGACCGTTTGAACCTGGGTGCCAACGTCAACTGGCAAAGCCGCAGCCACACGCTGGACGAATACCCTGCAGACATCAATCCAGCCGCCGCCGCCGCATTGACCCAACGTCCGTATGCAACGCTGGACTTGACCGGTCATTACAAAATCGGCAAATCCACCCGCATCAGTTTGGACTTTGAAAACGTCTTTAACAAACGCTATCGCACCATGCCGGATATTCACGTTTACGGCACGCCGCGTAGTGTGACTGCAACGGTTAAACATACGTTTTAATTGAATAGCAGAAGTAGGACAGGCCGTCTGAAAACCTGAATCATCGGGTTTTCAGACGGCCTGAATTTTTTTCTCATATTGTTTTGATGTCAAACCTGACTAAAAATTGCTCGGGATCTTGAGCAAAGAAATCAAAATGACAGACGTAAAAAAGACCGGAACATATCCGGTCTTTTTAATGATGTCGCACTTACGCTTTATGACCTTTCGCTTCGGCAAGCAGGGCCAGCAATTCTTCAGTCGTATCCCAACCGATGCAGGCATCCGTAATACTTTGACCGTAAACTTCAGGCTTGTCTTGACGGCCTTCAACCAAGTGGCTTTCCACCATCACGCCCATGATGTTTTCTTCACCGGCTTTCAGCTGCGCCGCAACATCGCACGCCACATCCATTTGTTTGCGGAAGTCTTTACGGCTGTTGGCATGGCTGCAGTCCACCATCAGTTTGCTGCTCACACCGGCTTTTTGAAGCTGCGCAACCGCGTCTTTAACGTGTTCCGCGCTGTAATTAGGCTCTTTCCCTCCACGCAAAATCGCATGGCAGTCAGGGTTGCCGCTGGTGTGGACAATCGCGGAATGACCGGCTTTGGTTACAGACAGGAAGTGGTGCGGATGATTGGCGGCACCGATGGCGTCGATGGCGATTTTCAGATTGCCGTCCGTACCGTTTTTAAAACCGACAGGGCAGGAGAGGCCGCTGGCCAATTCGCGGTGTACTTGGCTTTCAGTCGTACGCGCACCAATCGCGCCCCAAGAAATCAGGTCGGCGTAGTATTGCGGCGTAATCATGTCCAAGAATTCAGTCGAAGCAGGCATGCCCATTTCGTTCAAAGTCAGCAACAACTGACGCGCTTGGCGCAGGCCGTAGTTGATGTCAAACGTACCGTCCAAGTGAGGATCGTTAATCAGGCCTTTCCAGCCAACGGTTGTACGCGGTTTCTCAAAATACACGCGCATTACAATCAGTAGCTCTTTCTCATATTTTTTGCGCAAGGGCAGCAATTTTTGCGCATATTCAACCGCCGCCTTAGTATCGTGAATCGAACATGGGCCGATAATGACCAGCAAACGGTTGTCGCGGCCGTGAACCAAATCCGAAATCTCATGACGTGTTTTATAAACCAAATTGGCAACCTGAGGCGTAACAGGCAGTTCATACAAATGTGCGATTGGAGGGAGTAACTCTTTGACTTCTTTGATCTTAATATCGTCGGTAGGGTGGTGTTGGGACATGATGAACTCTCTTGTTTATTTTTGATACAGGTTACAGGTTTTAGCGGAATTAAACAAGGCTTAGTTTTTTGTTTTAGCAATTTTATTCTAAAATTTCTTTATTTTAATTATTTTATAGAACTTAAAATCAGTTTGTTTATAAAAATTAATATTTAATGCTATTTAAAAATTTCATTTATATAATAAAGGGCTTTGAGTTTTTATCAAAATACAGGCCGTCTGAAAATTTCAGACGGCCTGAAGTTTTACATAGACCCATAAATTGAGAAGCGTGAAGGCTATCGATATTGTTCCAGCAAGGGCGAAGAGAAAGGAGTCCAATACACGCCTTTAAGGCCGCTTTCAACCAATTTGTCATTCAGCCAAGTGTTACAAGTATTGAATAAATGATAGCGTCCTTTGGCTTCATAAAAAGCATCGTTAGATTGATGATGGATTCCTTTTAGCAAGATGGGGTGCCCATTTTCTTGTTGAAAACCGGCCAAGAGCGATTTTGTTAAATTCCTGTATTGCTCAGGCGTGACCAAAAATTTGACGACGTGGCTATTTTCTCGTGGTTCAAAAGGATAATAAGTAACATGAATCAGCGTACGGTTCAGCCCGCTTAATACACCTAAAGCATTGGAGAAAGTCAAATCTTTCCACTCAGGCGTGTATAAATAAAAATTGCGCTCCCCCCAGCCTAAACCGATATGCGTTATTTGAGGATCAGCAGAGAGCGTGTTTTTCGGATTGACGACATCTGACCAATCAAAAATATCATTCTTCAGCGGCATGACTACATCAGTATGCACACCGTTACTGACTAAAAATAAAGTAATTTCCCCTTTGGGCTGCTCTTCATTAAGCGGCAATGAAGCCATCATCCAAGCAGACAAAAAATACAATAGGGCAAAAATAGGGATAATCAGCGCTATTTTGCCGATTTTCTTGAGGATGTGGAGAAAGGAGCGCATTCGTTTTTTTAAAGGCAATTAAGTTTGAAGGTGTGTATTTTCCATTAAATTTGTACTTTTTTCATTAGAAATGAGTGGGTAGTAGGTATCTTGCGACTAATGATAAAAATGGTTGTTTAACTTGAATAAAAAAGGCCGTCTGAAATCTCTTTCAGACGGCCTTGTGAGTTTAAAATACCTTTAGAATAAAAGTCGCTGGTTTTAACAGCCATTCTTATTTTTTATCTCTTAATAAAAATTCACTTGGTTTTAATAAAATTCCATCTTCCATTACGCCAGCAATAATGGTCTTGGGCGTATTCCATTGCATTTTTTCTATAATCAACATAAATACAATTTTTTCTATTAGCATGAATTTCCCCGAGCTGTGTAATATCTTCAGTTTCCACAAATTGTTCAGTTTTGGGATTAAACATGTAAAGTTCATTGCCATTAATTGCCGATGCTGCAACAGGGAAGCCCTTTAAGATAATATCAGGGTATCCGTCATTATTTAGATCTTTTATTTGAATCAAATGATCTGCGGTAAGCGGAGGATTTGACATACTCTCAATAGTTTGGGTTTGTTTATTTTTTTTATTTGTAATGCTAATTTTATAAATTATATCGGAAAGCGGATTGACTCTAATTTCAAAAGGAAAATTTGTTACTGAAGGATAAACACTTTCTTTTAGTGGCTGTGTTGCATAAGCAGAAGTAGATAGAATTGCTAATACAAAAATGACCAGTTTTTTCATAAAATACCTCAAGTTCAAAACGAATTAAACAAGTTCCTACCAAACTGTTCAAATGAGTTTAGCTTAGAGCGCTTGGACCTTAAAATGTAGCAGGGAAGATGAGTACTTTTGTATGTAGGATATATACTTCTCTAATACAATTAGATGTCTAGGATGCTAGTCATTATATTGGATAACTTTGCTTCCTAGATTTCAAAGATTATATCTGAATATGCAGTATTGATTCATTCATATTTACCAAAATTTTAAAGATAAAAAAGAGATATAAGGCCGTCTGAAATATTCAGACGGCCTGAGACCTTTGCAAAAAA
This sequence comes from Neisseria sp. P0014.S009, assembly GCF_051958155.1. Classification (NCBI taxonomy): domain Bacteria; kingdom Pseudomonadati; phylum Pseudomonadota; class Betaproteobacteria; order Neisseriales; family Neisseriaceae; genus Neisseria; species Neisseria sp. P0014.S009. The sequence goes on from NZ_JBQCVS010000023.1 coordinate 11,150, forward strand.
GCCCTTCCTTCGACAGCTGAAACTCCAAAACAGGTTTTCGTCTATTTC
>NZ_JBQCVS010000024.1:0-9092 GCF_051958155.1 Neisseria sp. P0014.S009
CCGCCGTTGCCTGCCGTCGGCGCGGCGATGAATTCTTTGTCGGGCGCCTGCTTTTGCATTTCGTGCAGGATGCCCAAGTCGGTTGCCACAATTCACGGCTGAACGAAGGGCCTTTTTCGATGGAAACGCTGCTGATGATGTTGGGGTCGACGTAGTTGCGGTTGTTTGCGCCTGCGTAGCCGCGCCAGACGGTAATCGCCTGCTCCGTGCCATCAATGGTAACGGGAATCCGTCCCTGTCCCTGTACGCCGCGTATATTGGGATCCAACGCGCCGCTGTTGCGCGCGTCACCGCTGTAAACACCGGACATGCCGCTTAAAAGGTCGGATACGGTGTTGCCTTTGAAGGTTTCGACTTCGTTTTTGCCTTTGTAAAGATTGACGATTTCGCGGGCATAAACTCGGTTTTTACCGATTTCGTCTTTATTGCGTGTGCCTTTGACATTGATGGTATCGAGAATAACTGTCGAATTATCTGCAGCATAAACGGCAGGGACGAAACCAATGGCGGCGATGCAGGCGGAGAGGGTGGTGACTTTGATCGGTTGCATAGAATGTATCCATATAGCTTGATTGGTAAGGCCGTCTGAACAAGACAGACCGAATAGATGCGATTACACTCTGACTAAAATAATACAAATAAGTTTGATTATTATTTATAATTTTGTGAAATTCTAACTAATTTTTAATAATATGGAAATGTTTTTTGAGTTTGAGGTAAATAGAAGGGTGAGGGATAAGAGGAACAAATAAAACCTTGTTTGAATATTTCAGACAGGCTTGGATTCGAATTTCAAATGCAACATCCGGATCCCAGTGGTTGGAACAGATTCAAAAATAAAACTCTTGGCGTTTCGTGGCTAAATGCTTTTCTCTGCGATGTACTTCTCGATCATTGTCGATGATGGTGTCGGCCTCCTAATCGCCGATGCGGGATTTTTGGTCGACAACGGCAGGTCTGTTTTCTATGCCGACACGGTCAGGCACTTTGCTTCTGATCCATGAATTATTTATCCAGCTACGTCATACTATATTTTGCGTTTTTGAAGTGGTTTTTAGTGCTATCTTGAGATTTCTAAACTTGCAAAAACCGCCTATTTATTTTATAAATGCAAACCATTATTATTCAAATGATAAGGTTGTGTAATGAAAAAGAAAGCGATTGCCTGTGTAATAGGGGCGGTTTTTTCCGGACAGTTATATGCGGCTCAGATGCCGGTGGCTCAGGCAGAAATAGAGCCTGTGGTGGTTACGGCCGACCGCAATGCGCAAACCTTGGATAAAGCCGCGCCGAATGTGTCGGTTATCGGACGTAAAACCTTGAATCAAGCCTCGGCGCAGAATTTGGACGATATCGTGATGTATGAATCCGGCGTCAGCGTGCCGTCAGACAACAACCGCCGCGGTCATGCCGGTATCAATATCCGAGGCATAGACGGCAACCGCATTCTGATGATGGTAGACGGCGTGCGCATTCCCGAATCTTATGCAGGTGGCGGCTCCAACGGCGCGATTTCGGGACGCGATATGGTCGAAAGCGACACACTCAAGCAGGTCGATATTGTCAAAGGCCCTTATTCCGCGCTGTATGGCAGCGACGCGCTCGGCGGTGTGGTGAACATGGTGACGCTCTCTCCGAGTGATTTCGTCGATGAAGGCAAACGCGGTTATTTCGGTTTGAAACACGGCTACCGCAGCCGCGACCGCAGCCATGGCGTGACGGCGACTGTAGCAGGTTTCCATGAAAACGCTGAAGGTCTGCTGATGCTGACGCGCCGTCAAGGTCATGAAACCGAAAACATGGGCAGTGATACCAGCTACTCGACTGCGCGTACTGCCACCAATCCACAGAAAAACAATGCCTACAATATCTTGGTGAAAGGCAATATCGGCAACGAACGCCACCGCTTGGAAACTTTGTACGAACAGTATTACCACGCCAACGATACCGTATTGGCAAACGGCTTGGGTTCGCAATCGCGCGGGCCGGTAACCATCGCAACATCTGAGAGCAATGCCCGCGACCGTATCCGCCGTCAACGTATCGAAGCAGGCTACCGCTACACTGGCGAAGGCCATCTGAAAGAAGCCAACCTGACTGCCTATCAGCAAAAACTGCGTACGGAAGACGATGCCGTCGATGCGAGCATTACGCGTATGGGCGCGCGCCAATTAGGTAACTCGACCCGTTATTCCGACTATGGTTTCAATCAGACCATACGCGGGCTGAACGGACGCGGCGTGTGGGAGTTTGACGGTGCGGTCAAACAAACCGTCGTTGCCGGTGCCGAATACAAACACACCGAGACCGCCCGTCCGCGCGACAGTCTGACAGTAGACAATCTGACCGGCGCCGTCAGCAAAGTTTATGCAGGCAGCACCTATCCGAATAAAACCTTCCCCGACAGCAAGCGCAAAACGTTCAGTGTTTACGCACAAGACAGCCTGACCTTCGGCAACGGCATTGTTCTAACTCCGGCCTTGCGTTACGAAAAAGACAAGCTGAACACGTCGACCGACCAAGCCTATCTCAACGCAAATCCCGGCGGAACGGCGACGCGCTTTAGCGATTCTGCGTTTACGCCCAGCCTGCGCCTGAGCGTGCCTATGGGTGAGCAGTTCACCGGTTTCGCTACTTATTCCCAAGGCTTCCGTACGCCGCCGTTTGACAGCGCGACCATGGCGTTTGCCAATACAACCTACGGCTATGCCGTCATCCCGAATGCGAATCTCAAATCCGAACGCTCCAACAGCTTTGAATTGGGGATGAAGTTCAAAAACGAACGCGCCCGTGCGCAAGTCACCGCGTTCTACAACCGTTACCGCAATTTCATCAACCGCACTGAAGTCGGTACCTCCACCGTTGGCAGACGCCCGATTATCCAGTACCAATATCAAAACCTCGATCACGTCAAAACCTACGGTGCTGAAGCTTCTGCCGCCTACAAATTCCTGCCGGGCTGGCAAGTCTCCGGCAGCATCGCTTGGATGCGCGGTGAGCAGCAGGACGGCAAACCGTTGGATTCCGCTTATCCGCTCAACGGTGTTTTGGGTTTGGACTACACGCAGGAAAAATGGGGTGTCGGCACCAAGCTGCGTTGGTCGAAAAAACACAGTCGCGTCAGCAGCGACACTGTTTTCCAAGCGCCGGGTTATGGCGTATGGGATGTCGGCGCGTGGTACAAACCGTTTAAAAACCTCGAAATCGGCGCAAACATTTACAACGTCGGCAACAAAAAATACTGGCAACACGCCGACGTTGCCGGCATGAGCCGTACCAGTGTGATGGACTTGTACACCGAAACCGGCCGTAATTTTGCCGCAACCGTACAACTGAAGTTCTAATGTGATTCAACCGTTTTCAGACGGCCTGAGAAAACGAGCAGGCCGTCTGAAAGCATGCGACAAGGAAAAAACAATGAAACTCAAACTCCTTCTGCTTTCCGCGCTTATTTCGTTGGCCGGCACTGCACACGCACAACGCATCGTCGTGTTGACCCCCGATACGGCAGACATCGTTGCCGCGCTCGGCGCATTGGACGAAATCGTCGGCCGTGATCAGACCGTTCAAAATCCGGCGTTGAAAAACAAGCCCAGTATCGGCATTCATCGCCGCCTGACGGTTGAACCGATTGTGGCCGCCAAACCCGACATTGCCATCGGTTCATGGATGGCGCAGCCTGCCGATATTTTTGCCCACCTGCAAAAAGCAGGCATTAAAGCCGTCAATGTTGCGCCCGATGACAGCATCGCCGCCTATCCGCAAAGTATCCTCAACATTGGTCAGCTTATCGGCAAAAGCGCGCAGGCGGACAAGTTGGCAAGCAAGTGGCAGGCGGATATGAAACAGCAGCCTTCCAGCGGCAAACGCTACCTCTTCAGCTACGACGGGCGCATCGTATCGGGCAAAAATACTGCCGCCGACGAAATCATCCGCCGCGCCGGTGGTATCAATGCTGCAGCCGCCATTGACGGCCTCAAACCGATGACGCGTGAGGCATGGATTGCGGCCAAACCCGACATCATCATTATTGCCGACCACAACACCGCCATGATAGGCAACGTCAAAACCTTTGCCGCACGTCCCGAAATCTCCGGCTCGCCTGCCGCGAAAAACGGCAAGATTTATTTGTGGAAGGCCAACGATATGTTCCGTTACGGGCTGGATACGCCGCAAGTGATTCAGCGTTTGCACGGTTTGGCGAAATAAACGCGCCTGTTTTGAAAAACCTGTCTGATTTTTGTTTTCAGACGGCCTTGATTTGTTCCTTCTTATTGAGGAGGAAGCAAAACGGTTGTCTTAAAAATGCCGTCTGAAACCGTCCCTCAATCCGCTTGAACCGCATGATGTCATGAAACCGCATATCCTTACCCTCTGCCTGCTGCTTACTGCCGCCGCCGTTTATTTGTGCTGCGGCATCGGTTTTGGTGCGTGGGAGTCGCCGTTGGCGATGGATGAAACCGTCCGCCAAATTCGTTTACCGCGCATCTATACCGCGCTTTTGGTCGGAGCCGGTTTGTCCGCTTCGGGTGCGGCATTGCAGGCTTTATTTGAGAACCCGCTGGCCGATCCGAGTTTGATCGGGACATCGGGCGGGGCGGCCTTGGGCGTGATTGTGTTATTGGCTTTGGGCGGCGGCGCGATGGGTGTGCCGGCGGCGGCTTTTCTCGGTGCATTGGGTGTGTGCCTGTTGATTTTGGCGGTGCACAAACTGCTCGGCGGCGGTACTTTGGGATTGCTGGTGTTGGGGTTTGTGTTGAGCGCGTTTTCGGGCGCGGTAGTCAGCATGATTTTGTTTTTATCTGACGATTTGGTATTGCGCAGCGCGACCACATGGCTGTCGGGCAGCCTTGCCGAAGCCGGTTTCTCATCACCTGTCGCGGCAATCGCGGTCATGTTGCCCGGTTTTCTGATTTTGTTGTCCGCAGGTAGGCGGTTGGACGTTTTGATGACGGGGGAAGACACGGCTACCAGTATGGGGGTATCAGTTGAGGCATTGCGTGTGCAAACCGTAATCGGCGCGGCATTGATGACGGGGGCAGCGGTATCGCTTTCGGGCATCATCGGTTTTCTCGGCATGATGATCCCCAATGTGCTGGCGCAAACCGTCGGTGGCAGTCGCCGCAAACTGATTGCGCTGTCGGCTTGGTTGGGCGCAGTGTTTTTGATGGTGGTGGACGGAGCGGCGCGCTGGCTGACATACCCTGTCGATCTGCCGGTCGGTATCGTGATTGCCTTATTGGGCGGACCATTTTTTATGTATTTGTTTATCAAGCCTTTGAAAAGCCGTTGATGCCTAAACAGGCCGTCTGAAACTTCATTGCCCCATATCTTTTGCCATGCACACCTTATTTCAAATCTGTAATCTTTCCGTCCGTGTCCAAGACAAAACCCTGCTTGAAATCGATCAACTGGATATACCTTCGGGCATGACCGTTATTATCGGTCCGAATGGTGCGGGCAAATCCACTTTGCTGCGTGCCTTAATCGGGCAAATAGGGCAGGGGGAAATCACGCTTTTCGGTGAGGCCGTTGCGCCGCAAATCCGTGCGGGTAGGGTGGCATGGGTCGGGCAGCATGGCCGTTACAATATGCCGATGACCGTACGCGAATACATTGCGTTGGCGTCATTCGTACAAAAAGGCCGTCTGAACCATGAATGGGCGGACGAGTTGCTCGATTATTTTGATTTGACGGCATTGGCGGATAAGCGTATCGGCAAGCTCTCAGGCGGCGAACAGCAACGCGCCAACATCATCCGCGCCCTGTTGCAAAACGCGCCGGTCTTGCTTTTGGACGAACCGTGCAACCATCTCGATATCCGCCACCAACACCGCCTGATGCAGTATTTGGTCGAGCATTCAAACCGTGCCTCATCAATGATGGTATTGCACGATTTAAACCTCGCCGCGCGTTATGCAGAACATATTATTTTGATGAATAAGGGAAAAGTCGTTGCATCAGGCAAGGTGGGCGAAGTGATGCGCCCCGACTTGCTTGAATCGGTTTACGGTTGGCAGATACGCCGTTGCGAAGATGATGCAGGGTTTTATTTCAGAAGCTGAGCGCCAAAAGGCCGCCTGAAAAACGATAAAGAAAATTTATTTTATCGTTCAAAAATAAAATGAGATGGGAGGATGTTCTCGACTTGAAGAACCAAATTTCGCACATTTCACAAGTAAAATGCCGATTTCCATCAAATAGAAATACATTTAATTATTTATAGAATACAATATCTTAAAATAATACTAATTTTTAATTATACAAAAATATTGACAAGAAAATAATAATAGTTATTTAATATATAAATCTTATTAATAATTTTTATTAATCATTATCATGGTAAAGCAGCTTGTTTGGACTCCGAAACAATCCGCGCCCAAGGCATTTCCCGAACGTCAGGCATTGATGCCCGTTTGGGGCGGTGTTCCAATGCCGCGTCCCCAGTGGCAGAACATTTGGAAGAAAAAGCTTCCCCATGCCACGGATGTGGACGCGCTTGCTTATCTGCATATTCCATTTTGCGCCAACCACTGCGTTTTTTGCGGCTTCTACCGTAATGCGTGGAAGGACAGCCAAAGCAGCGTGTACACCGACAAAATTATCGAAGAAATGGCCGCTGAAGCCGAAGTCCGTACAGGTAAGGGCAAAATCCGAGCTGTTTATTTCGGGGGCGGTACGCCGACCGCGTTGCTTACGGAAGACCTCGTCCGCCTGATTCGTGCCTGCTACCAATATCTGCCGCTTGCCGAAGATTGCGAGTTCACCATCGAAGGGCGCATGAGCCATTTCGATTTGGAAAAAGCAAAGGCCTGCATCGAAGCAGGCGCCAACCGCATTTCCATCGGCGTGCAAACCTTCAATACCGCCATCCGCCGCCGTCTCGGCCGCAAACACAGCGGCGACGAGGCGTTTGAATATTTGGCAAAATTGTGCGAACTCGATGCCGTGATTGTGGCCGATTTGATGTTCGGCCTGCCCAATCAAACCGATGACGTTTGGCAAAACGATATTGCTCGCGCCACCGAGCTACCCTTGTCCGGTTTGGATACGTACGCGTTCAACCTTTATCCCATGCTGCCCATCAATCGCATGATTGAAAAAGGCGCATTTCCGACACCACCGGGTTTCGATATTCAGGCAGACCAATATGCCTACACGGTTGAAACACTGCTGGAAAAAGGCTGGGAACAGGTCAGCAACAGTCACTTCGCCTATCCCGGCCGCGGCGAGCGCAACCGCTACAATACCCTGATCAAATCCGATATTCCCTGTTTGGCGTTCGGCTCCGGCGCAGGCGGTAACTTCGGCGGTTTCAGCTATCAGGTGCAGGGCGATTTGGAGAGCTATCTCGCCACGCCGAAAGACGAGAAAAACATCGCGTTTATGAGCGGTCATAGTCCAAATAAAGCACTGCTCAGCAAAGTTCAGCACGATATTGAAACAGGTCGTCTGAATCCATTATTGTTCGACGGCAACAAAGCAGCGCAAAAGCTGATTGCCCAATGGCAGGAAATGCAGCTTTTTAAAGAACCCGATTCGGACGGCCTGATCCGTTTGAATACCAGTGGCCGTTATTGGTCGCCCACCCTTATCCGCAAACTCATGCTCACTCTTCCGACTCAAGAAAAGGATCAAACCATGCAAAAACTTTCAGCCGAACAACAAACCATGTTACGTCACTCATTGGAAAAAAATCCCGGCCAAGTGCTGGAAATGCTGGCTGCGCAAAACCAATGCAGTTTTGAAGACGTTATCCGCTGTCTGCCGGAAGAGAATGTGCGTCAAACCGAAGGCAGCCGCATAGTCGAAATCCTCCAAGCCGTTGCCGCATGGAATGAATCCGTTACCTTCATCGCCCACACCCCCGATGCCATCGTCGAAGTCAGCGGCAAACTGCCTAACGGCAAAGTCGGCCGCGGTTTCTATAACTTTGACCATCCTGAAACCGACGGCGGCGTACACGGCCACATCTACTATGAAAACTGCGCCTCCATCTACCTTTTGGAACGCCCATTTATGGGTAAAGCCACTTGCTCGCTCAACTTTATCAACCGCAACGGCGGCGCCATGTTTAAAATTTTCGTCGGCCGCGACGAAGCAGGCGAGTTGAAACAACACCAAATCGAAGCCATGCGTAAACTATTTGATGCCGCTTAAACGGTTTCAGACGGCCTGAAAATCCGTTCCTTGTTGCATAGAGGAGCGGATTTTCTAACAATAAACATCTACCATACAAAGGAATCTCAAACATGCAACTCATCTTCGGAGCCAACGGCCCGTCCGGCCGCGCCTATATCCGCACATTGACTGACTCAGCCGATACCGTCGCCGTATTAAGAAAGCCGTCTGAAGACAGCTTTTTTGCCGAACACAATATTCAAACCGTCGTCGCCGATGCGCTTGATGTCGACGCACTCGATAAAGCGTTGGCACAATATCGTCCCGATACCGTGATCAGTTTTGTCGGCGGCAAAAACGAAGAGGGTATCCGCAGCGATGCGCTGGGTAATATCAACATCATTGCCGCTACGAAAGCCGTCAATCCGCAAGCCCGCTTTGTATTGATTACCAGCATGGGCTGTGGCGAACAATGGGACATGATGAGCGAGCCGTTCAAACAGGCACTCGGCGAAGCCGTCCGTGCCAAAACAGAAGCCGAAATCTATCTCAAACAAAGCGGTTTGAATTGGACTATCTTGCGCCCCTGCGGCCTTGCCGATGGCGAAGATAATGCCTATACCTTGACACAAAATGCCCAAGAAATTCCGCAAAAATACATGACACGCAATGGCTTGGCCGCTGCCGTTGCTACCATTGTCGGCCAAGCGGACAGCAAGGGCGAAACGTATAGCGTTGGTGCGGCATAAACTGATTGAGTAGATTGCCCACTTTTCATTGTTAAAGTTGGAGTAGGTAATTGGTTAGCAGCCGATCAAATAATAAGAGACCTTTGCAAAATTCCCCAAAATCCCCTAAATTCCCATCAAGACATTTAGGGGATTTCTCATGAGTACCTTCTTCCAGCAAACCGCACAAGCCATGATCGCTAAACACATCGACCGTTTCCCACTATTGAAGTTGGATCAGGT
>NZ_JBQCVS010000025.1:0-8728 GCF_051958155.1 Neisseria sp. P0014.S009
GAAGGTGCTCATGGAAAATCCCCTAAATGTCTTGGTGGGAATTTAGGGGATTTTGGGGAATTTTGCAAAGGTCTCAGCTTATCGGATTTGCGTCCTACACTTTCCGACTTTGCCAATGAGTTCCGAGGGGTGGCGAGTGGTGCTGCCGGGCTGACGTACGCTGCACGTGAGGCAGTAAAATTTGAAAGCGCAATGGCAGGTGTTCGGAAAGTCGTGGACGGCACTCCTGAGCAGATCGAACAGTTGGGCGAGCAAGTTAAAAAGCTGGCGGTAGAGTTCGGTATGATGCCGGAGCAGATGGCTGAAATTGTTGCCGCTGGCGGTCAGTTAGGTATTGCTGCCGATAAGTTGGATGAATTTGCACGCGTTACCGCGACTATGGCAACCGCCTTCGGCATGACCGCTGAAGAGGCAGGCAATGCCGCCGCGACGATTGCCAACGTGTTCCAGCTCCCGATTGGAGAAGTCGAGAAGCTCGGCGATGCCATCAACGTTTTGGGCAACAATACCGCCGCACGAGAAAAAGACATTGTCGCCGCAATGGCGCGTATCGGCGGTACGGCGAAACAGTTCGGCTTGGCCGCAGACGAAGCCGCCGCGCTTGCCGACGCATTTATCGCATTGGGCAAACCGCCCGAAGTGGCTGCGACCGCCATCAACGCAATGCTGCAAAAACTGCAAACTGCGCAAAGCCAGGGCAAAGACTTTCAGGCGGCCTTGGAAGGTATCGGTACGTCCGCAGACGAGATGGCAGCCAATATCGCAGCGAATCCGCAGCAGGCATTGACCGAGTTCCTGCATAAACTTGAAGGCTTGGACAAACAAAGCCGCGCCCTGACGCTCTCGCAACTCTTCGGCACCGAGTACAGCGACGACATCGCCCTCTTGGTCGGCTCGCTCGGCGAGTACGAAAAGGCTTTGGGCTTGGTAAACGACCAATCACAAATACAAGGCGCGATGCAGAAGGAGGCGGCAGCTGCATTAAATACTACCGAAGGGCAAATAAATAAGGCCAAGGCGGCAGTTTCCAATATGGCGGGAGAACTGGGTAATGCCTTATTGCCTATTTTAAAAATAACGGCATCCACAGTTGAAACGGTTGCAACGGCAATTAGCGATTTCACAAAAGATTTCCCGGTATTGTCCAAGCTGGCGATTTACTTTGCGGCCGCCCGTGTTGCAATGGAGGCGTATTCTGCAGTTGTGCGTCTTGGTGGTGCTGCCGCGCTGAAAAGTTTGGTGTCTCAAAAAGCTGCTGTCGATGCGTTGACCGTTTCATATGGCAAAGCCGGTTTGGCGGCTAAAGAATATGGAATAAGTGCGGCGGCGGCAGGTGCGGCGCAAACACGCGGCTTGAGTGGTTTGGCATCGGGACTCTCTGCGGTCGCCTCCCGATGGGGACTGATTGGGACGTTGGCGGTAACCGCCGGTGAAGCCCTCGGATCATTCATTCAGGACCTATACGAACACATCCCAGGCCTACGCGGTATTTTTGACGAGATAGCACGCCCGATCGCCATGATAGAGAGTCTGGTAACAACGGGAAGTTTGGATAAATATCACGAATTTTTCAAAACTGACGCCGAAATCAAGCGCGAGCTTGCAGAATCAAACAAAAAGGCTACTGAAGCCGCCGAAAAAGCCGCCGCCGCCAAGAAAAAAGCTGCCGAAGAAGAGGCAGCCGCCGTCAAAGCCCTGCAAGCCGAATATCGTGCTTCCGCTGCCGAACAAGCTGCGTTGGAGCGCAGTATGGCGGCCTTGCGTGCCGACGGTCGCGAAACCAGCGACTTTTACAGCGAGCTGGCAATCAAGCTGGAAAATGTGCGCACCAAAACCGCCGAACTGAAATCCGAACTTGACAAGAAAAATGTCAAAATCAGCGCAGATACAGGCGAGCTTGCCGCAGCACAAAAAGCCCTTGAGGCTTTGGGTTTGACGGCGGAAGAGGTAACCACCGGCATGAGTAAAAAGGCGGCGGAAGGTATTGCCAATTTTTCGCGTGTTGCCTCTCAGTTTGGTAATGATGCTGAGCAGATGAGCCGGGTGTTTCAAGCCGCGCTCAAGCAGATGGACAGCAAAGAATCAACTGATGCTCTTTTGGCCGAATTGGAAAAGGTAGGCAAGCAATCCGGGCTGACGGCCGAGGAAATTAAGAAAATCGGAGATACGGCAAGGGAGTCGACGGACAAGGTTGCCGACGCCTTCGCCAAAATCGGCGTGGACAGCAAGGCCGTGATGACGGGTATCAGCAGCGACGCGCGGCAGGCATTCACTGATTTTCAGACAGCCTCGACAGAAGCGGCGGCCGCCGGTCAAAAAGATGCCAAGCTGATACAGGCAGCCTTTGAGGCTATGATGGGCAAACTTAAAAGCAAGGAGGAATTTGCCGAGTTTCAACACCAGCTCAAAGCCAGCGGCGACGCGGCACTGTTGACGCAGGAGCAGCTTGCCCGTTTGGGCGATGCAGCTTCGGGCGGTGCGGAAAAAGCAAAAGCCGCCTATCAAGGGCTGAACGATACTGCCGCTAAAACAGGCGAAGCCGCGAAAGCCGCGCATGACAAAGGCTCGCAAGCGGCGGAAAACCATGCCCAATCGGTCAGAAAAGTGGCGACAGCCAACAAAGAGGCGGCAGCGGAGGCAGACAATGCAGCCAAAGCAGCGGCAAATGCATCTAAATCGTTTAGTGATTACGGCTACCGTCTGACGCAAACAGCAGGCTTTTACAAGCTCAATAATGAGCAGCTGGATTTGATGAACCGACAGTTCTCCGGGATTAAGTTGGGCATGGAGGCCACATTCCGCGCTGCTCAGATGAAAGAGTACACGCAACAGATTTACAGCGCGAATACCGCGATGCAAAGGCTGACCAATGCTGCTGCTCAAGGCGCAGTGACACAGGATATCTTGAACGATGCGGCCAGCGCGGCATCTCGTGCTGCCGATAAATTGGGGAATACTGAGCTGACAAAATTCCGCAATGCGATATCCGATGCCCAACGCCGGTTGAATGCCCTGCGCCAAGAAGCACATGATGCAACCCGCGCGCTCGAGGCCGAACTTGCCGAGCTTAATGGCAATACGGAAGCGATTTATTCTTTGCAGCAAGAAAGAAAAATCCGTGAGCTGCAACAAAAACTTGACAATGCCAACCGCCTCAAACAAACCGACGTTGCGCGCGAATATCAGCGTCAAATCGATTTGCAGCAACAGATTTACAACAGGCAGCGCAGCAAGCGCGCCGAATCTGCCGCGCAAGAGCAAGTCCGCAACCAAGGTTCGTATGGTAACAGTAATGCCGCCCAGCGGTTGCAACAAATCGGCAATCCGCAGGTTAATATCGACCCGGAAAAGCTTAACCAAATTTTGGCGCAGCGCGACCAAGCGGTTGCCGAGAAAGCTGTTAACGGTTTTATGAATAGTTTACAAGCTTCATTAAAGCGCACGACATAATTCAGACGGCCTGCAACCATCTGACTGCAACCATGCCAAGCCCCGATTTTCGGGGCTTTTGTTTTAATAGGGTTTTGAGAAAAATACGCAAAGGCCGTCTGAAATGGCAAATCAAGAATGGACGCTGAAACGGAAAGACAATGGCGTGGCCGTACATCTGCCGCAGGATATGCGCTGGGACGATGAATTTGAATGGAGCAAGGTGGCGCAGGCCGCGCCGCAGCGCACCTTGTCGGGCGGATTGGTCATCCAGCAAGGAATTAAGGCAAACGGTCGCCCAATTACGCTGTCGGGCGATTGGGTGTGGCTTGATTTGAGTATCTTGCGTACGTTGCGTGACTGGACGGACGTCCCCGAATTGGAAATGACGCTGACGCACTACGACGGCCGCGAATTTAATGTTATTTGGCGCACCCATAACGCGGCTTTGAACAATGTCGAGCCGGTGCATTACTCAACGCCGGAAACGGATAGCGAGCGATACACTGCCCAGCTCTGCCTGATGACATTTTAAGGTCGTCTGAAAACAGATTTAAACAGGATTTAAAAAGGTTTCAAAAATGGAAAAAACAACGCGTCTGACGCAGCAGGATCTGCAGATTTACCCCAGCCAGCGCATGACCGATACGCCTGATGGCGGCGGTTTGATGGTCGGTCAGCCGCTGACCGGCGAGGATAACGAGATTTTCCCGCCTGTTTCGGACGTTGACCGCACGATGGGCAGTTTGGACGCCCGTTTGCTCTACCCTGCTGTCCTGCGCAACGACTCCGAGCCGCTCTATGGCGGGCATTTTGTCATTACCGAGCCGCCGACCTCTGAAAACGTGTCTTTTTTGGCGTTTAAGGCGTTCAACTACGGCGAGAGCCGCGCGGATATTATGCCGCGCATTGAGGCGTATTCCGTGCCGACAGTGGAAAGTCGCATGACGTTATTGGGTCGCCATTTGGCAGGCGTGCGCCTTGTGCAGGCGTATCAGCGCGTAGAGGCTCCTTTGCCGAAGGTTGGCGAGCGTTATTGCCTGCAATATGAGGAAAAAACCAAAGATGTGACGCGCCGTATCACGGAGTATTTCCGCATTATCAACATCGAAGATGAAGTGCGAGTTTTTGAGATCCCAAAATCAAACGGTGAGGTCGAGGAAGTGCCGCGCCGTGTAGTCAAAATGGAAATCAGCAATCCGTTAACCCGAGATTTTGATGGTGTCGATTATCCGGTTAAGGGGTATGCCGCGCCTAAAGTTAAGATTTTGGAAACCCAAGTTGCAGATTCCGCGGCTTATTATGGCGTAAAACCTGTATCTGACGGCCTTTCGGCAGGAGATGCCACGCTGACGGTGTCAAGCATTTACGAAAAGCTTGTACCGACCTCGACAGTCGAGACACCTTATGCGGATGAATATCCGGTTCCCGGCGAAGCATGGGTCGCCGCTGCGCCAGAAAAGCAGCTTTTTGCGGGGCGTGTCAGCAATGGGGCGTTGACTTTGCCTTGTTCTATTTTGCCAGGCAGTCTTAAAGTTGGGAACTACACAGACAATGGCTTGGGTCAACTTAAAAGTGGCGACAATGTTGTCAATGCTGATTACGCCAATGGGCGTTTGAGTGGTTTGCCGACAGGTTATTACACGGTAACTGCGGTTCCGGGTGCTAAATCGTCATCAGCGCGATATGCTTTTGCGGTAGAAATTAAAGAAACCAATCACGGTACATCATTTGCCCCTCTGCTTAGACCTAATCCTGCTTTTGGTAGTTTAAAAGTGTCTTTTATGGCTTTGGGAGTTTGGTATGTTTTGACCGATACAGGCGACGGCGTATTACGGGATGAGGCCGGTAAAAGTGTAGGTACGGTGTCGTCTGCAACAGGCAGTGTATTGCTTAATCTACCGTCTCTTCCGGATGTTGGCAGCCGTTTGGTGTTTCAATGGGGAGATTCCTCTGGTTTTACGTCTTTTGATGGTGGGAAGACGGGTGGGAATAATCTGCCCAAGGCGGCAAATGGGGAGTGTACTTATTCCCTGGGGCATTCGATTAAGCCGGGAACGCTGGTGCTTACTTGGCAAAATAACGGTAAGAAAAGAGCGCAAGACGATGGCGCAGGAAAATTAACAGGTGATGCAACTGGCAATGTGGATTATTTGAACGGCACGATTAAATTGCCAGCTTATATTGACTCTACTTCAGTTGATTATGTTTGTGATGAGCCTGATCGTATTCAAGTTGGCCTTGCTGATGGTCTTGGCTTGACCGCAGAGGAAAAAGGAGAGGTTTGGAATATCACACTGGGGACGGCGATACCTGATTGGCGCACTGTTTCTTTAACTGCTTTGGGAAGCTTTGAAGAATATACAAGTACAACTGTTTCAAACAGTTATTCTGGTTATGCGGCAGCATTGGGATAGGATAAGTAATGGGAATCAAAACTGGTTCAGGCGGCTTTAAAATTGTATTGTCCGCCAACCCTGCGAAAAATGGCGAGTTCACAATCGGCGGTCGAAAAGTCGAGGGTGTGAGTGGTGTAGGTTCGACAATGATCGTACCTAAAACGGTGTTACAGGTTGCCGGTCAAGAAAGACGGATAGTCGAAGGAAATATTTTGGGTACAAAATATAAGTACCTAGAATTGCTTGAGACCAAAACAATAAACCGTTATGGAAAAATAGTCAGTTGGTATGCGGATTACCTGACTAGTGATCCTGCCTCAATAAAAAAACGTCGTGGCAGCTTGAATGGCGGCTTGTTATTTAATGTTTTGAACGACTTTGATCAAGGAAGCGTCTGTGTTTTTGATACCTGGTCATTTCATGACGGCGAGACAGAGATTATTGAACGAGGCGGTACGCTTTATAAGAATTGGAATGCAGTAGAAGGTTCGGGCGATGCAGTCGGTACGTTGACTACTGACGGTAAAGTCATTATCAATGACCGTAATATTGCCTTCCTGAATCTTAAAATTACAGGCGGTATCGTACGTCAGCCACAGATCAAGGGTTATGGTTATGCAGGCCGCACACCTGCCGCGCCGGTCAAGCCTGAAAGCTTTACCGTTTACGCGGGCAATGGCGAAATTGTCGGCAGAAGCAACGCCGCAGGCGAAATTACCGGCGGCATTACAGGCAAAATCGACTACGAGACAGGTTTCTACGAAATCAAGCGCGATGAGGGTTTTTACCCCGAAGACTTACGCTACAACGCCGTGACACAAGACAACCTGCCTTTGGATTCGTCGATTATCGGTATCGATGCCGTGCGCCTGCCTGCCGACGGACGCGTCCCCGTGTTCCGCAAGGGCGATATGGTCGTGATTTCCAACCGCCTAAAGCAGGATTTGGGCAGCGCGTTTACCGCCGCCCAGAAAATCACGCTCAACCGTCAAAATATCGACCGCCTATGCTTGGTCGACAGCAAGGGCAAGCACGTCCTCGCCGAGAAATACACGGCAGACCTCAAAGCGGGCAGCATTACTTTTGCCGAGCCGTTGGACTTGTCGCAATATACCCTGCCGCTGACTGCCGTTTGTGCATGGGAAGAGGAAAACCGTGTGACCGGCGTCGATATTTCAGGCCGTCTGAAACTCCAGTTTGCGATTGGGCGCAATTATCCGAAGGAGCATACATTTGTGTCTTCCGCCCTGATCGGCGGCGATTTGCTGGTGCGCGCTACCGAGCCGTTTTCGCAACAGGCATGGGACAATGTGTGGAGTGACGCGCAACGCGGGGAGCCTATTTTGGCGCGTGCCAATGTCAAAGACTACCCGATTAAATTGGCCGGCAACGGCGCGATTACCGAGCGTTGGCTGATTAAATTCATTACTGCAACCCAATTCGAGCTTTACGGCGAACGGCTGGGCTTGGTCGCAAAAAGCGATACCCTGACCGATCTTGCGCCGACCAATCCGGCAACCGGCAAGCCTTATTTCACGCTCAAGGCGGCCGCATTCGGCGGCGGCTGGTCGGTACAGAACTGTATCCGCTTCAATACCTACGGCACGCCGTTGCCCGTTTGGATTTTGCGCAGTGTCCAGCCTTCGCCGGACAAGCAAAACGGCCGCGATGGTTTTACCGCGTGTTTGCGCGGCAATACGGTGGCCGAATAAAAGACAAGGCCGTCTGAATAGTGCTTTCAGACGGCCTTTATACCGTTTGTTTCTTTTTTGTTCCGCTGAAATTCATAAAACAAAATAGAAACAAGCAAGTGAGTGCAATTATGCCAAGCCCCGATTTTCGGGGCTTTTGTTTTAATGGGGTTTTAAATCATTGAAGTAAAAAGAAAGGCCGTCTGAAATGTTTGATACGCAACGTGTGCCGGTAAAGGTTTACCGCTGGGATGACGAGGGTGCGCCGCAGGTTGAATCGGCGGCAGGCAGTATTAAAACGATTTTAAAAGCCTGCCTGGTTACCGGTTATGGCGAGGGTAATAAACGCAAGGACGGGCTGGGCTGGGAAATGGCGTTTGAAAAGACGCAGGAAGCCTGTTTCCGCAGTACGCACCCGAAGGCGACAAAGTGGTGGCTGGGGGTGGATGATACGAAGTATCTTGCAGGCGGCGACAGAAATAATCGTTATACCGATGTCTGTGGGATTTTGGAGCCGACATCCGCTACAGCGGGCAAGGCGGTTCAGTATGTTTGGCGTGATTCGAATAGGATTCGCTTTGCTAGCGCCAATTATTACGACAATAGTTTCAGATTGAAATGGGTTTTAGTAGGTCATGCACGTGCCTTTGCCCTTGTTTTGCTGAGTCCGGGCAATTCGTCCGCCAGCCCTGTACTTTATTTTGGGGAGTTTCCAAGCCTGGCGGTGGCGGATGAGCATCAAAACCTATTGGGGGTGGGGGCGAACGGATCAGAAAAATATTTTAATTCTGGTGTAAGTTCTTCCTACAACGGATTTTATAGCTCGGCCATGCGCGATTACAAAGGGGATGCGCCAAGTGGGTTTTATTGCGGTTCAAATACGGCTGACTCCTCTACCAATTACCCAAGTCCCATCAGTGGCGGCTTTACGGCTTCCGACCTGTATCTTTTTGAGAGAGTTAATGGTGGATATGCGCTTCGCGGCTTGGTTCCGGGTTTGATGCGCACCAACGAAGCGATGCCGAGTAACAACGTTATTCCGCAAGGTACTGTTTACGACAATCTGGACAATTCCGGCGATGAATGGATGTATGTCAAATGTTTTAGTAATCATGCCGGCCTGCTGATCAACCTCACAGCCTGGGAGCTGTAAGCCATGCCGAATTATGTTTTCCGCAGCCGTCTTGCCATTAAGCGCGGCAAGTTGCG
>NZ_JBQCVS010000026.1:0-7767 GCF_051958155.1 Neisseria sp. P0014.S009
ATTAGGAGCGGAAATAGACGAAAACCTGTGTTTGGATTTCGGCTGTCGGGGGAAGGGCTTTTTTGCAAAGGTCTCAGCCTATATTTCCTGCGGGAAAGGCGCGCCTTCGGGATGTTTGTAGCGGTTGTACATAAACAAATATTGTTCCGGAAAACGGCGTATCCAATATTCGGTATTTTCATTGATCACGCGCGCATCGTTCTCCTTATCGCCGTTCAATTCGCCGCGCAAAGGCTCGATGTGCAAGACAAAGCCTTTGCCGTCGGGCAAACGCTCGCCGCAGAAAAACAAAGCCTTTACGCCTTTGACTTGCGCCAGCTTGCCAGCCAACGTCATGGTATAGGCAGGTTTGCCGAAAAAGTCTACCCACACGCCGTCGCCGCCTTCTTCCGGAGACGGCACATGGTCCGGCAACACAATGGTCGCTTCGCCGCCGCGCAGCGCTTTGATGATTTGTTTGACGCCCTGAATGCTGGTCGGCGCAGTCTTACCCTTGCCGCGCACGCGCCCTGCCTGCATCACCGCATCAAATGCCTTGATTTTCGGCGGCTTGTACATCGCCGTCAGCGGAAACGGCAGCTGCTGGCTGATGTAGCGGCCCGCCAAATCATAGCTGCCGATGTGCGGCGTGATAAACAGCAAACCCTCGCCCGCACTCAAGGCCGTCTGAACATATTCCCAACCGTTGACGTTGACAAACAGGTTTTCAATTTCCTCAGGCCGTCTGAAAAACGCCACCGGCAATTCCAAGCCGCCTTTTGCCGTTTCACGGAAAACTTTTTTCACCGCCTCGTCCGTCGGGTTCAATCCGGCAAGTGTCATGTTTTCGAATACCCGCCGGCGATCTTTCGACAGCAAGCGGAAACCCAAACTGCCCAGCAGGTTGCCTAATTTGTGCAACCAAGCCAAAGGCAGCGCGGCCAAAAATTTAAAAACAAAGGTAACAAGCGTTTGCATAAGGTTTTACCAAAATGAAGTGGACAGATTGTAAACGAAACAGGCCGTCTGAACAAAACAGACTTCGGGCAAATATATTGCGGCACACCTGCTTTTCTGCTACTATCCGCGCTGCATTAAGAGTTGGGAATTCCATGCCAACCTGCTTTTCGGAAAGAAAGGTAAGGTGGACGGTTGAAAAACCGATGTGGCTCGCCAGAGCAATCCAAACCCGCTTAATGCGGGAATTTTTTTGCCTGTAAGAAACGTGCAACAGGATTCCGAAACAGCAGACAAGTGCGAATGTTTCTCACTTGTATAGAGAAAAAGCGGAGTTTTTGTTATGATTTCCGCTGTCCGAAATAAAAGGCCGTCTGAAAACACAGCAGCCTGTTTTTAATGAAAGAATAGCAATGAGCGAATATCTGTTTACTTCCGAATCGGTATCCGAAGGCCATCCGGATAAAGTTGCCGACCAAGTATCCGATGCGATTTTGGATGCCATCTTGGCGCAAGACCCCAAAGCGCGTGTCGCCGCGGAAACCTTGGTCAACACAGGCTTGTGCGTATTGGCAGGCGAAATCACCACTACCGCCCAAGTGGACTACATCAAAGTCGCCCGCGAAACCATCAAACGCATCGGCTACAACTCCTCCGAGCTGGGCTTTGATGCCAACGGCTGCGCAGTCGGCGTGTACTACGACCAACAATCTCCGGACATCGCCCAAGGCGTGAACGAAGGCGAAGGCATCGACTTGAACCAAGGCGCGGGTGACCAAGGTTTGATGTTCGGCTATGCCTGCGACGAAACCCCTACCCTGATGCCGTTTGCCATCTATTACAGCCACCGCCTGATGCAACGCCAAAGCGAATTGCGCAAAGACGGCCGCCTGCCTTGGCTGCGTCCTGATGCCAAAGCCCAACTGACCGTGGTTTACGACAGCGAAACCGGCAAAGTAAAACGCATCGACACCGTCGTCCTGTCTACCCAGCACGATCCGTCTATCGGTTACGAAGAACTGAAAAACGCCGTGATCGAACACATCATCAAACCGGTTCTGCCGTCTGAACTGCTGACTGCCGAAACCAAATACCTGATCAACCCGACCGGCCGCTTCGTTATCGGCGGCCCGCAAGGCGACTGCGGTTTGACCGGCCGTAAAATCATCGTCGATACCTACGGCGGCGCAGCTCCGCACGGCGGCGGCGCATTCTCCGGCAAAGACCCGTCCAAAGTGGACCGTTCCGCCGCTTACGCCTGCCGCTATGTTGCGAAAAACATCGTAGCCGCCGGTTTGGCAACCCAATGCCAAATCCAAGTTTCCTACGCCATCGGCGTTGCCGAACCGACTTCGATTTCCATCGACACTTTCGGCACCGGCAAAATCAGCGAAGAAAAACTGATTGCCCTGGTTCGCGAACATTTCGACCTGCGCCCTAAAGGCATCGTCCAAATGCTCGACCTCTTGCGCCCAATTTACAGCAAATCCGCCGCCTACGGCCACTTCGGCCGCGAAGAGCCCGAATTTACTTGGGAGCGCACCGACAAAGCAGCCGCATTGAAAGCAGCCGCAGGCGTGTAAACTTCCGCATTTTAGGCCGTCTGAAAAGCAAAACGTTTTCAGACGGCCTTTTTCCTTATACAATAGCCACTTGAATTTCTATATACATTCTGAATAAAGGATACGGATTATGTTCGGCAAACAACTTTTTGAAGAAGTCAGCTCCAAAATCAGCGAAACCATCGCCAACAGCCCTGCCAAAGACATGGAAAAAAACGTTAAAGCCATGCTCGGCAGCGCATTCAACCGCATGGATTTGGTGACCCGCGAAGAATTCGACATCCAACAACAGGTTTTGATTAAAACCCGTACGAAACTGGCTGAATTGGAAGCCCGTTTGGCCAAACTCGAAGCCGCTCAAGAGCCTGAAGAAGCTGCTTTGAAAGCGGCCGAAGCTGCTGCAGAGGAAGCTGTTGCCGAAATCAAACAACAAACTGAAGCTGCCGAATAAGGCCGTCTGAAACATGTCGCTTGCTTTGGTTTACAGCCGCGCTTTAAGCGGCATGAATGCGCCGTTGGTCGAAGTGGAAGCCCACCTTGCCAACGGCTTGCCACATTTCAATATCGTCGGTTTACCCGATACTGAAGTCAAAGAAAGCCGCGACCGCGTGCGTGCCGCCATCATCCAAAGCGGCTTCGACTTTCCCGCCAAGAAAATTACCGTCAACCTCGCACCGGCCGACCTCCCAAAAGAATCCGGCCGTTTCGATTTGCCGATTGCCTTAGGCATTCTTGCCGCATCGGGACAAATTAATCCTGAAAAGCTCTCCCAATATGAGTTTGCCGGGGAATTGGCGCTGTCCGGCTTGCTGCGTCCCGTACGTGGCGCGCTGGCCATGGCATGGCAGGGAATGCAGGCCGGCCGTTCATTCGTCTTGCCGCAAGAAAATGCCGAACAGGCTGCCGTCATGCGCGGTATCGCGGTTTATGGCGCACGTTCTTTAGGCGAAGTGGCCGCCCATTTAAACGGCATCGAACCGTTGACACAAACCGAATGCAAGCTGACGCAAAGGCCCTCTGAACAAAGTAAAATTCCTGATTTAGCCGATGTTAAAGGCCAGCATACCGCCCGCCTCGCTTTGGAAATCGCAGCGGCAGGCGGACACAGCCTGCTGATGATGGGTCCGCCGGGTACAGGCAAATCCATGCTTTCGCAACGTTTGCCCGGTATCCTTCCGCCTTTGACCGAAGACGAATTGATCGAAGTATGGGCATTGCGTTCGCTCCTGCCCAACCATCAACAGCAACTTGACAGCAACCGTCCTTTCCGCAGTCCTCATCACAGTGCCAGCTCGGCTGCCATGGTGGGCGGCGGTTCAGACCCACGTCCGGGCGAAATTTCATTGGCGCATCACGGGGTGTTGTTTTTAGACGAATTGCCCGAGTTTGACCGTAAAGTATTAGAAGTATTGCGCGAACCTTTGGAAAACGGCGAAATCCATATTTCCCGCGCCGCACGTCAAGCTGTTTATCCAGCCAAGTTCCAACTTGTCGCCGCCATGAACCCCTGCCCTTGCGGCTATCTTGGCCATCCGTCCAAGCCTTGCCGTTGCACGCCTGAAAGCGTTACCCGCTACCGCAACAAAATTTCAGGGCCATTACTCGACCGTATTGATTTAACCATCGAAGTACCCAGCCTTTCTGCTGCCGAGCTGATGCAACAAGAAGCAGGCGAATCCAGTGCCACCGTATTGGAGCGCGTTACCGCCGCACGCAAAATCCAATACAACAGACAAGGCAAAGTCAATGCAGAACTGAGTGTCGGCGAACTCGATGGCAAAGCCCGCATCCAAAAAGAAGCACAAGAAGCCTTGGGAACCATGCTTGAAAAATTGTCCCTTTCCGCACGAAGTTTCCACCGCATCATGCGCGTTGCCCGTACGCTGGCCGATTTGGCAGGCGACGAAGAAGTTAGCAAAACCCATGTGATGAAAGCCATCGGCTTCCGTCGCGCCCTTTAACTTTTCAGACGGCCTGAATCTTTATGTTTAAGTAAAACTAGAGTAAACAAAGCATCAGGATTTTGCCGTCCATAACGGTTATTGATAAAATATCGAATCCAAACTCAGACAGTCTCCCTTCAGACCGTCTGAACACATTATTACAAGGTAAGTCATGAAAAAATCTACACAATATGGCAAAGGCTTGGCCGGTTTCTTTTTCGGCCTGATACTGGCAACAGGTATTATTGCCGGTATTTTGTTCTTCTTGAACCAAGGCAACCAAAACGTTTTCAAAGAGCTGACTCAGCCTAAACAAAGCGAAGAACCTGAAATCCTGAAACCTCAGGACAAAGCAGAGAAACGCCCAGCTACCGACACTTCATCTACCCAAGCAGATAAAGAAAAAGCCAAAGCTGAAAAAGAAGCGGCTGAAAAAGAAGCGGCAGAGAAAGAAGCCAAAGCAAAAGAAGCGGCAGAAAAGGCTGCCAAAGAAGCTGAAGAGAAAACGGCACAAGCAGAAAAAGAGGCTCAGGAAAAAGCCGATCGCGAGGCCAAAGAAAAAGCGGATAAAGCTGAAGCAGAAAAAGCCGAACGCGAAGCCAAAGAAAGAGCAGACAAAACTCCCGCCGACAAAGCCGAACGTGAAGCCAAAGAAAAAGCCGCAAAAGCGGAAGCAGAAAAAGAAGCCGCCAAGAAAAAACTGGCCGAGAAAAAAGCCGAATTAGAAAAAAAACGCGCAGAAAAAGCCAAAGCTGAAAAAGAAGCTGCTGATAAAACTGCAAAAGATAAAAAAGCGGCCGACCAACTGACCGACAAACAAAAAGAGCGTGCCGAGCGCAAATTGGCTGAGAAAAAAGCAGCCGAAGCCAAAAAACAAAACAAGCCGACACCTGAGCAAATCCTCAACAGCGGCAGCATCGAAAAAGCACGTAAAGCTACAAATGCCTCTGCAACAAAAGAAAGCAGCAACGCTGCAAGTAAACAGTCAGCAGAAAAAGCCGAAATAGCTGCCAACAGCGGTAAAAAAGCCTTCCTACAACTTGGTTCATATGCAGACCGCTCCAGCGCAGACTCACAACGTGCCAAACTGGCTATTTTAGGTGTTTCTTCCAAAGTGGTTGAATCGCAAAACGGCGACAAAACTATTTACCGAGTTCAAAGTAACACCATGCCGCAGGAAGCCGCTGTAAAACTGCAAAAAAACCTGCAAGGCCATAATATCAACAGCTTGATTCGTTCTACCAAATAATGGAATCACTGATGAAGCAGCGTATAAAACAAACCATTGCCGCACTCAGCCTGAGCCTGCTCAACCTGAGTGCGCAGGCTGCTACCGAAGGCGTGGACTATACCGTTCTTAGTCACCCTATCCCGCAGCAGCGAGCCGGAAAAATTGAAGTGCTAGAATTTTTCGGCTACTTCTGCGTCCATTGTTACCATCTCGATCCAGTTTTGTTGCAACATAGCAAAACCTTTGCCAAAGATGTTTCCTTACGGACAGAGCACGTCGTTTGGATGCCTGAAATGTTGGGTTTAGCCAAGGTGGCCGCAGCCGTCAATCTTTCAGGTTTGAAATATCAAGCCAATCCAGTCATCTTCAAAGCAGTTTACGAACAAAAAATCAACCTGGCCGATACCAATGTATTCCGATCATGGGCGGGTAGACAGACGGGTTTTGACAGTCAAAAACTGCTTCAAGCCTACAACAGTCCTGCTGCCGCATCGACTGCTGCAAAAATGCAGCAATTGACGGAAACTTATCGAATTGAAAACACACCAACTGTCATCGTCGGTGGTAAATACAAAGTCAATTTCAACGGTACCGACTGGAAAGCCGGTATGAAAACCATAGACGAGCTCATCGTCAAAGTCCGTCGCGAACAATCCTCAAAACCACTTTAACTATTCAACAAAAGAAAGACGGCCTCAAGGCCGTCTGAAAACTTATGGACATTCTGATTTTATTTAAAGCACTTATTCTCGGTATCATCGAAGGTTTAACCGAGTTTCTCCCTATTTCCAGTACCGGTCACTTGATTGTATTCGGTGACTTAATGAACTTTCAAAGCAACGGAAAAGTATTTGAAATTGCTATTCAACTCGGTGCCGTATTAGCTGTTGTATTCGAATACCGCCAACGATTTACCCATATCATAAAAGGACTGGGTAAAGAACGAACAGCCAATCGCTTTGTACTGAATTTATTTATTGCCTTCATACCGGCTGCGATTGTTGGCCTCTTATTCAGTAAACAAATTAAATTGCATCTTTTCAACCCGATTACTGTTGCTACCATGCTGGTATTAGGTGGCTTCTTCATTTTATGGGTTGAAAAATGCCAAACAACAGCCAAACCTAAAGTCAACCATGTCGATGATATGCGCCCAATTGACGCATTTGTTGTAGGATGCGCCCAAATTTGTGCCCTTATCCCTGGGACATCACGTTCAGGCAGTACCATCATGGGCGGTATGCTGTGGGGATTAGAACGTAAAACGGCTACCGAATTTTCATTCTTCCTTGCCGTACCGATGATGATTGCAGCCACAGGTTACGACATCTTAAAAAACTACAAACTTTTTACCTTACAAGATGTCGGACAAATTGCCATCGGTTTTATCGCAGCATTTATCGCCGGTTTGTTGGCAGTAAAAGCTTTGCTAAAATTTGTCTCCAGTAAAAACTATGTGCCTTTTGCCTACTATCGCATCGTATTTGGTGGTCTGATTCTCCTTACTTGGATGTTGGGCTGGGTTAGCTGGAGCGAATAATCCCTCTTCCCAAAGGACGTGCCCCCACGTCCTTTTCTTTACTTCCTCCCTTTCGATTAGGTTTCTACCCCGTAAAAGGCCGACACTCCGCATCATTGCCCCTAAATATCTCCTCACCGTCCGTACAGCTGCCCTTCCCCTTCATCTTCCCGCACACCACCGCCGTCAGCGACTCGTTCAAGCGTAATACCCTCGGCTCTGCCTCCCTATCCAGCGCCACCGCCTTCAGGGTAAACTTACCCTCCAGGATGCCCTTAGCCTGACCGCTCATCCTGATACAGAAACCGCCCGCCTCCTTCACCGGCAGCTCCGGCCACTTCGTCGACGTCAGCTTAAAGCTGCCCTTTTTCGCATAGAACTGCTCCATAAAGCGCGCATTTTCCAGCAGGGCGGCATGCGCCGCACGCAGGTTGGCCGCGCGGACCGATTCCCGATAGGCCGTAAAGGCCGCCGTCGCCACTATCGAAGCCAACAGCATCACCACCAACAGCTGTATCAAAGAGTAGCCCCTCTGCACAGTTGCCCCATCCCGTTTTCCGTCAAATGCATTTGAGT
>NZ_JBQCVS010000027.1:0-7317 GCF_051958155.1 Neisseria sp. P0014.S009
AGGTGCTCATGGAAAATCCCCTAAATGTCTTGGTGGGAATTTAGGGGATTTTGGGGAATTTTGCAAAGGTCTCAAGCTGATTGGCAGCTTGAGGGAAGATTTTTGTTTACGTATTACTGATTCAGCCCGAACATGATCTGCAAAAACTGTTCTCATTTTGTGTCGATATTGTGATAAAGCAAAACAAGTTCTAAAATATGCAGTTCATTTTCATATTAAAAACAAGGAGAAACTAATGTCTAAGATTGCTGTACTCGGCGGCGGCCTTTCCGGTCGCCTTATTGCGTTCCAATTGGCAGAGCAGGGCATTTTGGTCGAGTTGTTTGAGAAAGGCGAACGCAACGGCGCGCAAGCCGCCGCTTATGTTGCTGCGGCCATGTTGGCGCCGTCTGCCGAAGCGGTGGAGGCAACGCCCGAAGTCATCCGTTTGGGCAAACAAAGCATTGCGCTTTGGCGCGCGATTGTCGGCCGTCTGAATACGCCGGTGATGATGCAGGAAAACGGCAGCCTGATTGTCTGGCACACGCAAGACAAGCCGCTTTCTGCCGAGTTTGCCCGTCATTTGAAGCGCGGCGGCGTGGCGGAACATGAAACCATACGTTGGAACGCGGATGAAATCGCAGCAAACGAGCCGCAACTGGCAGGGCGGTTTTCAGACGGCCTGTATCTGCCGACAGAAGGGCAACTGGACGGACGGCAAGTATTGAATGCGCTTGCCGATGCTTTGGAATCAATGAATGTGGCGTGTCATTGGTCGTGCGAACGCGAAGTCGAAGATTTGGCGGCGCAATATGATTGGGTCATCGACTGCCGCGGTTATGGTGCAAAGAGCGCGTGGAACAGGCCGTCTGAAAGTGTTTTGCGCGGCGTTCGCGGCGAAGTGGCGCGCGTTTACGCCCCCGAAATTGAGCTGTCCCGCCCCGTGCGCCTGCTGCATCCGCGCTATCCTTTGTATATCGCGCCGAAGGAAAACCATATTTTTGTGATTGGTGCGACCCAAATCGAAAGCGAAAGCCAAGCGCCGGCCAGCGTGCGTTCCGGTTTGGAACTTTTGTCTGCGCTGTATGCCGTGCATCCGGCATTTGGCGAGGCGAACCTTTTGGAACTGGCCACCGGCCTGCGCCCGACTTTAAACCACCACAATCCCGAAATCCGCTTCAACCGCGAACACCGCCTGATTGAAGTCAACGGCCTGTTCCGCCACGGCTTTATGATTTCCCCAGCCGTTACCGGTGCGGCCGTGCGTTTGGCCAGTGCGCTGTTTGCCGGAGGCGACATTCCCGAATACGACGAAACCAGCGGTTTGCCGTATATCCGCGCCGCAAATTGAAGACGTTGCGGACAAAGTGGCTTGAAAATCGGGCAAATTGTTTGTGAAAGACAGCCACAGGCCGTCTGAAAATGATAAAATCGCCGTCAATTCAATTAACCTTGCGTCTGAAAACCGCATGATGCCGTATTCAGACGCCAACCAATTTCCTATTTAACGATAAGCACATGACAACCCAAACCCTTTTAATCGAACTTCTCACTGAAGAACTCCCGCCAAAAGCCCTCAATAATCTGGGCAACCATTTTGCCGCTTCCGTTGCCGAAGGCTTGGAAAAGGCGCAACTGATTGACGGCGCAGCCGAATACACTACCTATGCTTCTCCGCGCCGTTTGGCCGTTCAAGTCAAAAACGTGAAGGCCGTTCAAGCCGACCAAAAAATCGTGAAAAAAGGCCCGGCCGTGGCGAATGCCATGAAAGACGGTGCGCCGACTAAGGCTTTGGAAGGTTTTGCGCGCGGTGCGGGGGCGAAAATCGAAGACTTGACCGTCATCAACGACGGCAAGCAAGACGTGTACGCCTATGAATACGTCCAAACTGGCAAACCGCTGGGCGAGCTTTTGGAAGACATCATCAATGCTGCAGTGAAAAAATTGCCGATTCCTAAAGTTATGCGTTGGGGCAGCAGCACATTCACCTTCGTGCGCCCTGTACACAGCCTGATAGTGCTGCACGGCGGCGACATCGTCAACGTCAGCGTTTTGGGTCTGCAAAGCGGCAACAAAACATTGGGTCACCGCTTCCTCTCCAGCGGCGAAATCGCCATTGAAAATGCCGACAGCTACGCCGCCCAAATGCGCGAGCAAGGCAAAGTCGTTGCTTCGTTTGCCGAGCGCAAAGCCGCCATTCAGACGGCCTTGAACGAGCAGGCAGGCCGTCTGAAAGCCACCGTTGCCGCCGATGAAGCATTGTTGGACGAAGTGACTGCATTGGTCGAATGGCCTGTGGTATTGGAAGCAGGTTTCGAAGAACATTTCCTCGCCGTGCCGCAAGAATGCCTGATTCTGACCATGCAGCAAAACCAAAAATACTTCCCGCTGCTCGACCAAAACGGCAAGCTGATGAACCGCTTCCTGCTGGTCTCCAACCTGCAAACCGAAGACCCGTCGCACATCATCCAAGGCAACGAACGCGTTTTGCGCGCGCGCCTGTCTGATGCCGAGTTCTTCTACAAGCAAGACCAAAAAGCGACTTTGGAAAGCCGCCTGCCGAAATTGTCCAGCGTGGTTTACCACAACAAAATCGGTTCGCAGGCCGAACGCATCGAACGCCTGCAAAGCATCGCCGCCCATATCGCCAAAGCATTGGGTGCGGATGCCGCCGCAGCCGAGCGCGCCGCACGTTTGGCCAAAGCCGACTTGGTAACCGAAATGGTCGGCGAGTTCCCAGAATTGCAAGGCACCATGGGCAAATACTATGCCCGCTTGGACGGCGAAACCGAAGAAATCGCCGAAGCCATCGAGCAACACTACCAACCGCGTTTTGCCGGCGACAACCTGCCGAACGGCAAAGTGGCAACCGCCGTTGCTTTGGCCGACAAATTGGAAACCTTGGTCGGCATTTGGGGCATCGGCCTGATTCCGACCGGCGACAAAGACCCATACGCCCTGCGCCGTGCCGCCTTGGGTATTTTGCGGATGCTGATGCAGTACGGTTTGGATGTAAACGAACTGATTCAGACGGCCTTTGACAGCTTCCCCAAAGGTTTGCTCAACGAAAAAACGCCGTCTGAAACCGCCGACTTCATGCAGGCGCGTTTGGCCGTGTTGCTGCAAAACGATTATCCGCAAGACATCGTTGCCGCCGTACTCGCCAAACATCCGCGCCGTTTGGACGATTTGACCGCTAAACTGCAAGCCGTTGCCGCGTTCAAACAGCTGCCCGAAGCCGCCGCATTGGCCGCCGCCAACAAACGCGTGCAAAACCTGCTGAAAAAAGCCGATGCCGAGTTGGGCGCGGTTAACGAAAGCCTGCTGCAACAAGACGAAGAAAAAGCCCTGTACGCCGCCGCGCAAGGTTTGCAGCCGAAAATCTCCGCCGCCGTTGCCGAAGGCAATTTCCAAACTGCTTTGTCCGAACTGGCTTCCGTCAAACCGCAAGTCGATGCCTTCTTCGACGGTGTGATGGTGATGGCCGAAGATGCCGCCGTGAAGCAAAACCGTTTGAACCTGCTGAACCGCTTGGCAGAACAAATGAACGCAGTTGCCGACATTGCGCTCTTGAGCGAATAAGGCCGCGTTTCAGTTGACCCTTTTTTCAGGCTGCCCGATGATTCAGGCAGCCTGAAGTTTTTCGGGCGTATCCCTTGCATGGCGTTCAAGGGTATAATTCAGCAGATTTGTCAGGCAGGCAAATCGCGCACATCAAACAATTTCCCACATTCAAGAGGCAGATTATGAATATTCCAGCCATCCGAACCGCACTCGATGCCGTGTTGATTCCCACCACAATACGCACTTTGGGCAGCGAAAAAGCCGTTTCGCTTCTGGAAGAGCATTCAGACGGCCTGCATATCGGTCTGAAATTCGCGTTCCCAGTTGCCCATATTGCCGCAGACATTGCCAACGCCGTTCAAGAAACCGTCATTTCGCATACCGGCGATACCCACATTCACTTGAGTATCGATACCGAAATCGGTACGCATAAAGTTCAACCCGGCGTAGCAACCATCAAAGGCGTGAAAAACATCATCGCCGTTGCATCCGGCAAAGGCGGCGTCGGCAAATCAACGACCACTGCCAACCTTGCCACCGCAATGGCCAGAATGGGCGCACGCGTCGGCGTACTCGATGCCGACCTGTACGGCCCAAGCCAGCCCACCATGCTCGGCGTACGAGACCGCAAACCCGATCAACAAAACAAAAAACTCATTCCCGTTGAAGCTGAAAGCGGCATTCAAGTGATGTCCATCGGTTTCCTGGTCGATACCGACCAAGCCGTGGTTTGGCGCGGCCCGATGGTCAGCCAAGCCTTGCAACAGCTTATGTTCCAAAGCGAGTGGGACAATGTCGACTATCTCTTCATCGACCTGCCGCCCGGTACTGGCGATATCCAATTGACCCTGTCGCAAAAAATCCCCGTGACCGGCTCCGTTGTCGTCACCACGCCGCAAGACATTGCCCTGATTGATGCACGCAAAGCCGTGGATATGTTCAATAAAGTCAATATCCCGATTTTGGGCGTTTTGGAAAACATGTCTGTCCATATCTGCTCCAACTGCGGCCATGCCGAAGCAATCTTTGGCGCAGAAGGTGGCAAAAACTTGGCAGAGCATTTGAACGTACCGTTGCTCGGCCAACTTCCATTGAGCCTGCCTGTACGCGAAGCCATGGACAGCGGCACATCTTCGGCCTTGTTTGAAAACAACCAAACCATCGCCGACATCTACACCGAAGCCGCCTTCCAAATCGCGCTGGCCATTGCCGATAAAGGCAAAGACTTCAGCAGCCGCTTCCCGAAAATCGTCGTCGAATAAAAAAGTTTAAAAAAGGTGTTGACAGCTGTGCGCCCCATCTCTATAATGCACAGCTTATCGGGTCGTTAGCTCAGTCGGTAGAGCAGCGGACTTTTAATCCGTTGGTCGAGCGTTCGAATCGCTCACGACCCACCAAACGCAAAAAAAAACCTGCTTTGAAAAAAGCAGGTTTTTTTGCGTTTGGATTTTGGTAAAGAGTGATTTAGATTTAAGATTGGCCAGTTTTATCAGTAATTAAGCTGTTAGAAAAGTATAGTTATATTTTTCAATTGAAGGCAGTTAGGGTAGATATTTGGAGTTTCTTATCTAATGTAAAATCTTCATTACAAAACAGTTCACATTATTTTAAATATCATATTAATGACAAATGCAATCTATGCTTTTGTTTTTAGATTTGATTTAAATCTTCATTAAATTTCAACCTACTATAACATGCTAAAGGCGTTAAGTAGAAACATGCATACATTCATCAGTTAATAAAATTCCCTAAAAATGCATATAAAATATAAAACTACAGTAACTATTTATAAAGTTTTTGTAATTGTAATGCTTTTATTACAAATGATATATATAATTAGAAGTATATATGCGAGTTGCGTTCTTATGGGCTATTTCTAGGGTAAAGAGTAAAGATTGAAGCCTGACCAGTGGCAGTTTGCGTATAAGATCTAAAACAGGGAAGGACTCATGTCCATTCTATTAATAATTGCGAGGAATTTAAACGATGCAACTTTCCAAACTGACGGCTGCGGCAGTTTTGGCAGTATCTATGCTGTCTGCCTGTACATTAAGCAACAACAAATGGTCGAATTTTGATAACCAATCATCCCAAATCAAGCTGCAGGCAAATCAAGCCGGATTGGTTTTCTATCGTGTCGATACGGGCGTAAACCCAACGGCAGTCAATATCAAAGTCAATGGCGAATACCTGTCGTCTCTCCAAGTAGGCGGTTTTGCAAAAACAGAAATTTGCGCCAAACCTACAACTTTCGAAGCGCATTACGTAGCAGCCAAGCCTGCAACAAGACTCAACGTAAGCCTAACAGAACAATCAGTACACTATTATCAAATTGATGCAACAAACGTTTCAGTGCCTCAAATCAAAGAGGTTGATGCAGCAACAGCACAAGAAGCGTTAAAGAAACTCAAGCATCAAGCCCACACAATTTCACGCATTAACGAAACAGCCTGCGCGGCCAACTAAACAAATTTAAAAGGGAAAATCCATGTCAAAGAATATCAGCGTAAAAATCAATAGTGGCAACGAAACCGTTGAGACCGTCAAACTGAACGCAACGAATAAAAAAGTCATTATCAAAGCGCAACCGAATGTGAACTACGAATTGGTTGACGACAATACCCAATACGCTCCAGAAACTATCGATACCAAACGTATTGGTAACGACCTTCACGTTGCATTTGAAGGCACCGACATTAATCAAGAATCCGATTTAGTATTGGAAGGCTATTACGAAAACAATAATACCGAATTACTTTTGGGTAAGGCAGAAAACGGCCGATACTACGCCTATGTACCGCAAAGCGGCGTTGAAAGTGATGCGGTTACCTTGTTGGCAGAACAAGTATTTGCCCCTCAGGCATTGGGTGGTAACAGTGTAGCAACACCATTTTGGGCGTTTAATCCTAATTGGCTGTGGGCTGCAGCCGGAGTGGCTGCAGTAGGTGGCATTATTGCAGCTGCAAGTGGTGGAAAGGGATCTAGTAATCCTGACACCACTGCACCGGCTAAACCAGCTGTGACAGCGAAAGACAATGGCTCAGTGGAAGTGACTCCTCCGGCAGATGCGGATACCAAGTCTGTAGAAGTGAGCTACACCGATGAAGCGGGCACCCCGAAAACCGCCACCTTAACCAAAGGTGAAGACGGCACTTGGACTTCAAGCAACCCGGATGTTGCGGTAGACCCGGCAACCGGCAAAGCAACGATTCCGGCGGATAAAGTACAAGATGGTTCGCCAGTGAAAGCGAAAGCAACGGACACTGCGGGTAACGCAGGTGAAGAAGGTACAGTGAATGCGGGCAACAACCCAGCAACACCAGATACGACAGCACCAAGCGCACCGGAAGTGACTCCATCAAGTACTGATGGCTCAGTGAAAGTGAAAGTGCCAAGTGATGCAGAAGCAGGTGATACTGTAGAAGTAACAGTAACCCCTGAAGGCTCTGACACCCCTGAAAAAGTCACCTTAACTAAACAGCCGGATGGCAGCTGGACTTCAGACAAACCTGAAACAGTACCAAACGTTGAAGCAGGTAAAGACAGCACCACGATTCCACAAGATAAAGTGAAAGATGGTTCTGAAGTGACTGCACAGGCGAAAGACCCAGCAGGTAACGAAAGCACACCAGCTAAAGCGAATGCGGGTAATAACGCTGCAACACCAGATACCACTGCACCAAGTGCACCGGAAGTGACTCCATCAAGTACTGATGGCTCAGTGAAAGTGAAAGTACCAAGTGATGCAGAAGTCGGTGATACTGTTGAAGTAAC
>NZ_JBQCVS010000028.1:0-7067 GCF_051958155.1 Neisseria sp. P0014.S009
ATTAGGAGCGGAAATAGACGAAAACCTGTGTTTGGATTTCGGCTGTCGGGGGAAGGGCTTTTTTGCAAAGGTCTCAGACGGCATTGGCCAACGCACGCAGTGCCGGGGTGGACGACATCGTTTCCCTCAGCGTTGCCGATGTGCAGTCCGTCCGGCCGAACGGCGTGGGCGACATTATGGTGTCCAATCCGCCCTACGGTGTACGCCTTGAGGAAGTCCACGCTTTGCAGGCACTTTATCCGCAGTTGGGTACGTGGTTGAAAAAACACTATGCCGGCTGGCGGGTCGGCATGTTTACCGGCGACAGGGAAATGCCCAAATTTATGCGCCTGTCGCCAAAACGCAAAATCCCACTTTATAACGGCAACCTCGATTGCCGCCTGTTCCTGATTGATATGGTGCAGGGATCGAACAGTTGAGGAAAGTGTACAAAAATGCCGTCTGAAAAATGTTCAGACGGCATTTATTTTTCGGAATCACCCCCGCTTCAATACGGAAGTGTTGATGTAGCGTTGGATACCTGAGGCAATGGATTAGGCGCACTGCCGGCGGAAGGATTCGCTACCCAGCAGCTTCTCTTCGGCAGGGTTGGACAGGAAGGCGGTTTCGACCAGGATAGACGACATATCGGGTGCGCGCAAAACGGCGAAATTGGCTTCGTCCACCCTGCCTTTGTGCAAGTGGTTGAGCCTACCCAATTCTTCAAGCACCAGATTGCTGAGTTTGCGGCTGTCGCGCAGTGTGGCGGTTTGCGTCATGTCGAGCAGGGCGGTATCGACATTGCGGTTGCCGCTGGTCGGTACGCCGCCGACCGCGTCGGCATTATTTTGGGTTTGTTCCAAGAATTTGGCGGCGGAGCTGGTTGCGCCTTTGGTGTTTAACATAATGATGCAGGGTAAAGGGTTTAAGCGGATAGGATTCGACGATGGCGTAAGTCGGGCTTTTGACCGGTCCCCGATGACCGAGTCCGCGCAGGATTCCGCGTGTCAGCGTGGTTTTTCCCGCGCCCAAGTCTCCCTTGAGATAAATGACCAGGGGTGCGTTTAAACGGGAAGACCATGCTTCACCCAAATCGAGTGTGGCGGCTTCATCGGCAAGGAATCGGGAGATGGAGGGTAAATCAGACATGGAAACGGTTTGTTGTAAGGTTTGGGGTATTATGGGCAGTTTTGCAGGTTTTGCAAACTTTGCACCCGAGGGGCGGATGCTTCCTGTCGAGCATTATACAGCCAAATACGCGTTCTGCTTTCAGACGGCATGGCTGTCAAGAAAAAGCGGCGCGTGTACAATACGCGGATTGTATGTTTAGGACAGATTGGAAGAAGGATGGAAAATATCGGCAGGCAGCGCCCCATCGGTGTTTTTGATTCAGGAATCGGCGGTTTGACCAATGTGTGCGCGCTGATGAAGCGGCTGCCGATGGAAAACATCATTTATTTCGGCGATACGGCGCGTGTGCCTTATGGGACGAAGTCGAAGGCGACCATTGAGCATTTCTCCATGCAGATTGTCGATTTTCTGCTGGAATACGATGTTAAGGCGATGGTTATCGCGTGTAATACGATTGCGGCGGTGGCGGGGCAGAAAATCCGTCAAAAGACGGGCAATATGCCTGTGTTGAACGTGATTTCCGCCGGCGCGAAAGCCGCGCTGACAACGACGCGCAACAATAAAATCGGCATTATCGCCACCAATACGATAGTCAACAGCAATGCTTATGCGCGCGCCATCCATAGGAACAACCCTGATACGCTCGTCCGCACGCAGGCTGCGCCGCTGCTCGTCCCTTTGGTGGAGGAAGGTTGGTTTGGAACATGAAGTTACCCGCCTGACCGTATGCGAATACCTCAAACCATTGCTTGCAGACGGCATCGATACGCTGGTGTTGGACTGCACGCACTTTCCCTTGCTCAAGCCCTTAATCGGTAGGGAGGCGGGTAATGTCGCGTTGGTTGATTCTGCAATTACGACGGATGAAAAAACAGCACGCGTCCTTGCGCAGGAGGGATTACTCAATACTGACAACAATAATCCCGACTATCGTTTTTATGTCAGCGATATTCCTTTGAAATTCAGAACGATAGGCGAACGTTTTCTGGGTAGGACGATGGAGCAGATTGAAATGGTGTCTTTGGGTTAGGCAAGGTTTGCTCAAACACCCGCATATCCGGAGTAAGGATGTGCGGGTGTTTTTTGTGAAGGTACGTCAGAAAATGTTT
Organism: Neisseria sp. P0014.S009; assembly: GCF_051958155.1. Taxonomy (NCBI): domain Bacteria; kingdom Pseudomonadati; phylum Pseudomonadota; class Betaproteobacteria; order Neisseriales; family Neisseriaceae; genus Neisseria; species Neisseria sp. P0014.S009. The sequence continues at coordinate 2,220 of NZ_JBQCVS010000028.1, forward strand.
GCAAATTACATTTTAAGTTAATAAAATATAAACTATTATCATTTTTAAAAAAGTTGATATGAAAAATTCACTTATTGCCCAAGCAGCCGGTATCCTGCCTGTGCTGCTGCTTTCTGCCTGCGCGGGCGGCGGCAGTTTCGATTTGGACAGCGTGGAAACGAAACAGCACAACCCGCAGTCCGAAGCACCGAAATACCAAGACGAACAAACTGAAAAACCGGCAAAACCCGATGAAGCGCAGGCGGCGGAAAACGACCGTCCGGTTTACGGTTTTGCAGCCAAAATACCGCGTCGGAACTGGCACCCGAAAAATAAAGAAGATCATAAGGCATTATCAGAAGCGGATTGGGAGAAATTAGGTGCGGGTGAGCCGGGTGAGTTTCCCCAAAAGAATGAGATTTTTGCGATGGATAAGGGTACGCTGAACGAATCCATCACAACGGGCGACGGCAAAAGCCGTGTGGAAGGATACACGGATTTCCAATATGTCCGCTCGGGCTATATCTACCGCAACGGTGCCAATAAAATCGATTTCAAAAACAATATCGCCCTTTCCGGCGCGGACGGCTACCTTTTCTACAAAGGCAGCAATCCTTCCCAAGCTCTGCCGATGGGCAAGTCGATTTACAAAGGCACTTGGGATTATGTAACCGATGCCAAGGAAAAACAGAAGTTTTCCCAGTTGGGTAATTCGCAAGCGGGCGATAGGTACGGGGCTTTGTCTGCCGAGGAAGCGGATGTGTTGCGCAATAAAAGCGAGGCACCGGAAGGTCAGACCGATTTTGGGCTGACCAGCGAGTTTGAGGTGGACTTCGCCGCCAAGACCATGACCGGCGTGCTCTACCGCAATAACCGGATTACCCATAACGAAACCGAAAATAAAGCCAAACAAATTAAACGTTACGACATTCAGGCTAACCTGCACGGTAACCGTTTCAAAGGTAAGGCGTTGGCTGCAGATAAAGATACTGGGAACGGTCATCCCTTCGTTTCTGATTCTGATAGTCTGGAAGGTGGTTTCTACGGGCCTCAGGGCGATGAGTTGGGCGGCAAGTTTTTGGCAAACGATAAGAAAGTGCTTGCCGTATTCAGCGCGAAACAGAAAGACGGTGCAGAAAAACCATTGGCTGAAACCTTTATGGACGCTTACCGCATCGGTGCGGATTTTGTGAAAAAACAGATAGACAGCTTCGGCAACGTGGCCAAACTGCTGATTGACGGCGTAGAGCTTGCGCTTGTGCCGTCCGAAGGCACTCAGACGGCATTCCAGCATATATTTGAGAAAGACGGTGTGAAGGTGTCGGTATGCTGCTCCAATTTGGATTACCTGCATTTCGGGGTGTTGGAACACGGCGGTTCGCACGATATGTTCCTGCAGGGCAGCCGTACGCCGGTTTCCGATATGCCTGTAACGGCGGGAGAGGCGGTATATCGCGGTACATGGTCGGGTACTATTGTTAATGGTACGAGCTGGAGTGCCGAACCTTCCAATAAGGAAGGCGGTAACCGGGCGGAGTTTAAAGTTAATTTTGCCGAGAAAACCCTCAACGGTATGCTGACGGCGAAAGACCGCATTGCCCCCGTATTCACCATCACTGCCACGATTCAGGGCAACGGTTTTTCAGGTGTGGCGAAAACCGGTGAAAACGGCTTTGCATTAGATCCGAAAAATACCATCGATCCGAAACGAACGAATATCCGTGCAGATGTGTCCGGCGGCTTCTACGGCAAAAACGCCATTGAGATGGGCGGATCGTTCTCCGGAAATACATTGGAGGGAGAAAGCGGCAAGGCGGCAGTGGTATTCGGTACGAAACGCCAACAGCTTGTCCGGTAAACTGGGCTGCCGGTTGACAGAGGAAAGTTCTTCAGACGGCATATCGGCTTTAAATGCCGTCTGAAGGCAGTAAGTAGAGAAATGATATGAAACAGCAACATTTGTTCCGATTAAATATTTTATGCCTGTCGCTGATGACTGCGCTGCCTGCTTATGCGGATGTTTTACCGTCCGGACAAGTGTGGGAAAAGCAGCTCGATACCGTGCAGGTCAATGCGAAAAAACAGAAAACCCGCCGTGATAACGAAGTAACCGGGCTGGGCAAGCTGGTCAAATCTTCCGAGACGCTAAGTAAAGAACAGGTTTTGAATATCCGAGACCTGACCCGTTACGATCCGGGTATTGCCGTGGTCGAACAGGGTCGGGGCGCAAGTTCCGGCTATTCAATACGCGGCATGGATAAAAACCGCGTTTCCTTAACGGTAGACGGCGTTTCGCAAATACAGTCCTACACCGCGCAGGCGGCATTGGGTGGGACGAGGACGGCGGGCAGCAGCGGCGCAATCAATGAAATTGAGTATGAAAACGTTAAGGCCGTTGAAATCAGCAAGGGTTCGAATTCATCAGAATACGGAAACGGCGCATTGGCAGGTTCGGTCGCATTTCAAACCAAAACCGCAGCCGACATTATCGGAGAGGGAAAACAGTGGGGCATTCAGAGTAAAACTGCCTATTCTGGAAAAGACCATGCCCTGACACAGTCCCTTGCGCTTGCAGGACGCAGCGGCGGTGCGGAAGCCCTCCTTATTTATACTAAACGGCGGGGGCAGGAAATCCATGCGCATAAAGATGCTAGTAAAGGTGTGCAGAGTTTCAACCGGCTGATGCCGGTCGAGGATACCCATCCGTACGCAAATTTCATTGTCGAAGAGGAATGTTCCAATGGATATGCGGCCTGTAAAGACAATGCGAAAAAAGATGCTTTGGCCAAAGATGAGCGCAAAACCGCCAGCACGCAGGATTATACCGGCCCCAGCCGCTTCCTTGCGGACCCGCTTGAGTATGGCAGCCAATCATGGCTGTTCCGACCGGGTTGGCATTTGGACAACCGCCATTATGTCGGAGCCGTTCTTGAACGTACGCAGCAGACCTTTGATACACGGGATATGACTGTTCCTGCCTATTTTACCGAGGCCGATCTGAATGAAAGTGTCCGGAGAAACGGTACGCCGAGCGGCTTTGGCAAATATTCGGGCAATAATAAGGCCGAAAGGCTGTTTGTTCAGGGAGAGGGCGGTACATTGCAGGGTATCGGTTACGGTACCGGCGTGTTTTATGATGAACGCCATACTAAAAACCGGTACGGGGTCGAATATGTTTACCATAATGCTGACAAGGATACCTGGGCCGATTACGCCCGACTTTCTTATGACCGGCAAGGTATAGATTTGGACAACCGTTTGCAGCAGACGCATTGCTCTCACGACGGTTCGGATAAAAATTGCCGTCCCGACGGCAATAAACCGTATTCCTTCTATAAATCCGACCGGATGATTTATGAAGAAAACCGAAACCTGTTCCAAGCAGTATTTAAAAAGGCATTTGATACGGCCAAAATCCGTCACAATCTGAGTATCAATCTAGGGTACGACCGCTTTAAGTCGCAATTGTCCCACAGCGATTATTATCTTCAAAACGCAGTTCAGGCATATGGATCGAAAATCCCGGAAGGGGCGCAGTCACCCAATGGAAGCCAAGGCAAACCGTATTGGGTGTCTATCGGCAAGACCACGGTCAATACATCGCCGATATGCCGTTTCGGCAATAACACCTATACAGACTGCACACCGAGGAATATCGGTGGCAACGGTTATTATGCAGCCGTTCAAGACAATGTTCGTTTGGGCAGGTGGGCGGATGTCGGAGCAGGTATACGTTACGATTACCGCAGTACGCATTCGGAAGATAAGAGTGTCTCTACCGGCACTCACCGCAACCTTTCTTGGAACGCAGGCGTAGTCCTCAAGCCTTTCACCTGGATGGATTTGACTTATCGCGCTTCTACGGGCTTCCGTCTACCGTCGTTTGCCGAAATGTACGGCTGGAGAGCCGGGAAGTCTTTGAAAACGTTGGATCTGAAACCGGAAAAATCCTTTAATAGAGAGACAGGTATTGTATTTAAAGGGGACTTCGGCAATTTGGAAGCCAGCTATTTCAACAATGCTTATCGCGACCTGATTGCATTCGGTTATGAAACCCGAACTCAAAACGGGCAAACTTCGGCTTCTGGCGACCCCGGATACCGAAATGCTCAAAATGCACGGATAGCCGGTATCAATATTTTGGGTAAAATCGATTGGCACGGTGTATGGGGCGGGTTGCCGGACGGGTTGTATTCCACGCTTGCCTATAACCGTATCAAGGTCAAAGATGCCGATATACGCGCCGACAGGACGTTTGTAACTTCATATCTCTTTGATGCCGTCCAACCTTCACGATATGTATTGGGTTTGGGTTACGACCATCCTGACGGAATATGGGGCATCAATACGATGTTTACTTATTCCAAGGCAAAATCTGTTGACGAACTGCTAGGCAGCCAGGCGCTGTTGAACGGTAATGCCAATGCTAAAAAAGCAGCATCACGGCGGACGCGGCCTTGGCATGTTACGGATGTTTCCGGATATTACAATATCAAGAAACACCTGACCCTGCGCGCAGGCGTGTATAACCTCTTCAACTACCGGTATACCACTTGGGAGTCTGTAAGGCAGACTGCCGAAGGAGCGGTCAATAGGCACAATAATGTCGGCAGGTATAACCGCTACGCCGCACCGGGACGAAATTACACCCTGACTTTGGAGATGAAGTTTTAACCTAAGCAACCGTGCATCAAGGCAATAGGAGACCTTTGCAAAATTCCCCCAAATCCCCTAAATTCCTACTAAGACATTTAGGGGATTTTCCATGAGCACCTTCTTCCAGCAAACCGCACAAGCCATGATCGCCAAGCACATCGACCGTTTCCCACTATTGAAGTTGGATCAGGTGATTGATTGGCAGCCGATCGA
>NZ_JBQCVS010000029.1:0-6989 GCF_051958155.1 Neisseria sp. P0014.S009
CCGCCGTTGCCTGCCGTCGGCGCGGCGATGAATTCTTTGTCGGGCGCCTGCTTTTGCATTTCGTGCAGGATGCCCAAATCGGTCGCCACGATGAATTTTTTTTCGGGGCGCGATACGGCGGCTTTCAGTAGTTTGCTGGTCGAGCCGACCACGTCGCCCAGCTCGATGACGCTTTGCGGCGATTCGGGATGAACCAGTACCACCGCGTCGGGGTGTTCCGCCTTCAACGCTGCCAATTCCTGCCCTTTGAATTCGTTGTGGACGATGCACGAACCCTGCCACAACAGCATATCCGCGCCCGTTTCGCGGCGGATATAGTCGCCGAGGTGGCGGTCGGGTCCCCAAATCAGCTTCTCACCGCGCGATTTCAGATACGATACGATTTCCAACGCCACCGAAGACGTTACCACCCAGTCGGCACGCGCTTTCACGGCGGCGGAAGTGTTGGCGTACACCACCACCGTACGGTCGGGGTGTTGGTCGCAAAACGCTGAAAACGCCTCTTCCGGGCAACCCAAATCCAAAGAACATTCCGCCTCCAAATCAGGCATCAGCACCGTTTTTTCAGGGCAGAGGATTTTCGCGCTCTCGCCCATGAATCGCACACCCGCCACCACCAATGTACCGGCTTCGTGTTCCGCACCAAAACGCGCCATCTCCAACGAATCGCCCACGCATCCGCCTGTTTCCAAAGCCAAATCCTGAATCAGCGGATCAACATAATAATGCGCCACCAAGACCGCGTTTTTCTCCTTCAACAAAGCCTTAATTTCATCTTTCAGACGACCTGCCGTCTCGCGGTCGGGCGTGTCGGCAACCTTCGCCCACGCCTGACGGATTTGGCAGGCAGAAGTCGGCGTTTGGATGAGGGGCATATCATAATCGAACGAGCGGCGGGCGGCGGTTTGCATGAGACTTCCTTATGGCTGGTTTTTCAGACGGCATAAAGATTTGCCGTTTATATTTTGAAATATTTTTATATTATGCTCAACTTGAGTATAATGTGCAAGGTCGTCTGAAAACCGCTTTGGTTTACAATAAGGTTTTCTCTTGAATGAAAGCCACGCATGGATGCCTATCCTGAAACAGCAGCCAATACGCAAAGTATCGTCGAGCTTGTTCCTGTACTGATCGCCATTACAAACGGAAGCTTGAGGGTTTTGACAGTTGCCAAAGGAGAGCTATTACCCAATGGCCTGCTTGCACCGTTTCGCCACTCCTTGCAAGCAGGGGTCAGAATGTGGGTCGCCAAGCAGACATCGCAGCCTATGGGCTATGTAGAACAGCTTTATACCTTTGTCGATACGCGCCGCCAAAACGAGCAAGGCATGCCTGTCTTATACGTCAGCTATCTAGGGCTGGTGCGCGAAGCGGCCGACAGCATCCTTCATCCCGATGCGAAATGGCAGGACTGCTACTGCTATTTTCCGTGGGAAGATTTGCGTACTGACAGCGGGCTGCGCGATACCATCGTCAGCCGCCTGCGCATTTGGGCAAACTCGGCGGATACGGAGGAAGTGCGCCAAAAGCGGCTCAAGCGCATTCATTTGTGCTGGGGGGTAGAACCTGAAAATTGGTCGGAAGAATACGTTTTGCAACGCTATGAAATACTATACGAAAGCGGCCTGATAGCGGAAGCAGCCGAGCCTCAGGAAAACTTCAACTTCGCACTCACAGGGCAGCCCATGTGCCACGACCACCGCCGCGTGCTGGCGACTGCCTTGTCCCGCCTGCGCGCCAAAATCAAATACCGCCCAGTGATTTTTGAACTGATGCCGCCCGAATTTACATTGCTGCAACTGCAAAACAGCGTCGAAGCCATCAGCGGCAGGTTGTTGCATAAGCAAAACTTCCGCCGCCAGATTCAGCAGCAGAACCTTATCGAGCCGTCAGATACCAGCGTATCAGGTAGTAAAGGCCGTCCTGCACAGCTTTACCGCTTCCTCGACGACGTTCTGCCCGATCAGCTGATTTCTGATATCGGACTGCCGCTGGGTAGCCGCTAACTGATTTTCAGACGGCCTCAAATTAAATTTTGCCCCATCGGGCAATATCAATATTTTTCAACAAAGGAACCTTCATGTCGTCTGAAAACAACCTTCTTCCTCTCCCCGATACCCTGTTGCGCCCCATGGTAGAACAAGACTTGAGCGAAGATCTGGGCAGGCGCGGCGACATTACGTCCGCCGCCGTCATCGCGCCCGACAAAACCGCCAAACTTTTCCTGATCTGCCGCGAAGATGGCGTAATAGCAGGCATGGATTTGGCGCGTCTTGCCTTTCAGACGATGAATCCGTCCGTCCGTTTCCAAACCAAAATCCACGACGGACAAGCCGTCCGCGCAGGTCAGACGCTTGCCGCCGTCGAAGGCAACGCCTGCAGCCTGCTCGCCGCCGAACGCACCGCACTCAACTACCTCACGCACTTAAGCGGCATCGCCACCGCTACCGCTCGCGCAGTAGCCGAAGTTGCCGGTTACAATGTGGACATCGTGTGCAGCCGCAAAACCATCCCACTGCTTCGCGTCCTGCAAAAATACGCCGTCAGAGCAGGTGGGGGTGTGAACCACCGCATGGGCTTGGACGACGCCATCCTCATCAAAGACAACCATCTTGCCTATTGTGACGGCATCGCCCAAGCCGTACGGCAGGCAAAGCAGGCGGTCGGACCGTTGACTTGCGTGGAAATCGAAGTGGACACGCTGGCACAACTGGACGAAGCCATCGCGGCGGGCGCGGAACGGATTTTGCTGGACAATATGGACGACGAAACCTTAAAAGAAGCGGCAAACCGCTGCCACACACAAACCGCCCACCCTCACACCGTCTATTGCGAAGCATCGGGCGGCATCGGCTTCGACCGACTGAAGCGCGTGGCGCAAACCGGCGTGGACGGCATCGCCCTCGGCTATCTGACCCACAGCAGCCGCTCGTTGGACATAGGTTTAGATTTCATGGCTTAAGTTTGAGTTGACTATAAAGCAAAAAGGCCGTCTGAAATTTCAGACGGCCTTTAATATCACCCATCAACCCAACGTTACCATTTCAATCTGCTCCATACTTCTACCCAAGAAGCGTTCGCCGATGGTGCGGAAGCGCAGTGGGATGTCGCTGACGTAGAAGCGGTAATCCGGATTGTCGTTTTCTGTATTCAGCAAACCTGCTTGCGCCAAGGCTTTGGCGGTGGCTTCAGCGGTGGTGATGGCGGAATCGACCAAGGTGACGTTTTGTGCTTCGCGGCCGATAAGTGGTTTGAGCAGTGGGAAATGGGTACAACCCAACACCAGCGTGTCGATGTCGTCGGCCAAGAGCGGCTTCAGGTATTCACGCACGGTCAGGCGGGTGACTTCGTGATCGAGCCAGCCCTCTTCTACCAATGGCACAAGCAGGGGCGCGGCTTGTGTGCGCACCAGCGTGTCGTTGTTTTTCGAATGGATAGCGCGCGCGTAGGCATTGCTGTTGACGGTGGTATTGGTCGCGATAATGCCGATTCGGTTGTTTTTGGTGGTTTGCAAAGCGGCTTCCGCACCGGCGGAGATGACGTCCAATACGGGCATATTGCCTGCTTTTTGGCGGATTTTTTGTCCGGCAACGGCGGCGATGGTGTTGCACGCGATGACGAGTGCTTTGACATCGTTTTCCAGCAGGAAATCGACAATCTGCATGGCGAAGGTCTCGATAGTGGCACGGGATTTGGTGCCGTAGGGAACGCGTGCGGTGTCGCCGAAATAGATGATGTTTTCCATCGGCAGGCGTTCCATCAGGGCGCGGACGTTGGTCAAGCCGCCGACGCCGGAATCGAATACGCCGATGGGGCGTTGTTTGCTGGTACTCATGGTTAATTTCTTCAATATAGCGTTGAGGACGTCTGAAACCGTTTTTCAGACGGCCTGAAGGTTAAACATACTCTTTTTTATCGTTTTCTACCCAAGCCTGATGCGAGCAAATCCACAACAGCACGATACCGCATATAGTCGAACTCAACATCATACCGGCCATTACCAAGGCAGAACCATTATGCAGCCAAGTCGTTGCCATGCCAACCGATGCGCCGATGAGGGATTGGAACACGCCTAAAACCGCATTTGCGCTGCCGCCCTCTGCACTGAAATAGCTCATAAAGCAGGCTTGAGTGTTCGCACCGACCAAGCCTTGCGTACCGACTGAAAACATCACGCACAGCACCAAAGCCCACAAAGGCGGCAAAGACAGCGACAACACCAAAACCACCATCAGCAGATTGGCGGCAAATTGGACGATAATGCCCCATTTGAGGATGTTTTGCGGATGCGTACCGGTTTTCAAACGCCATGCGGTAACGCGGTTAAACGACATCATGGTAATGATATTGAGCGCAAATATCCAAGCGTATTGGTTTGGTGAAACATGATACAGGTGTTGGTACACGAACGACGATTCGGTCAAAAAAGCAAACATCGAACCGAAACTGAAAGCTTGGAAAAACAAATAGCCCATCGCGGCGCGCGTTCTCAAAACACGTTTAAACCTGCCGGCCACCACGCCGAACACGTCCATGCTGATTTTGCCTTTTTGATGCGGCTTGGGCAGGAAATACCACATCAAACCCCAAAGCAGCAGCGAATAGCAGGCCAGAAAACCGAAAATCATGCGCCAGCCGCCCAAATTCTGCAAGCCTGCACCAATCATTGGCGCCATCAGCGGCACAATCATCAGAATGATGCCGATTAAGGCAAACATCTGCGCGGCTTTGCGTCCGGAATAATAATCGCGCACCATCGCACCGGAAATCACCACGGTCATCCCCGCGCCAAACGCCTGCACGGCACGCAAGTTCAGCAGCTGCTCGACATTATTCACCATCGTCAAACCGATGACGGCGGCAAAGTAAATGCTCAAGCCCACCAAGGCGACAGGTTTGCGGCCTTTAATATCCGAAATCGACCCACCAACTACCTGACCAAACGCCACGCCAAACATAAAAAAGCTCAGGCTTTGCTCGATGCGGTGAATGTCCGAACCCAGTGACTTCGCCATTTCGGGAATCGCAGGCAGATAGGCATCGACAGAAAACGGCATCAGCGCGACCAACATCGCCATCAGCACGGCCATGGTTTTTTCGTCCAAAGGGGCTTGTTGTGCAGTCATTCCGACTTTCGCTTTCGTAAAAAATATTCAACAAACAAAGAAAACAACCGCCTTGTCAGACGGTTGCGGATTGGATGGAATTATAGCAGATTTCAACCTTGTCCAATCACTGCAAAAAAACCTTTGCAAAACTTAAGGCCGTCTGAAACTTTGCTTGGTTGAATCCCCTCGCCGCAAACGTTAAAATGCTTGTTTTTTAAGACAACAAATTGTTTCACATCACGGATTCTAAGGAATAATCATGACTACATTTCAAATTGCGCGTACCGACGGGAAAACGCTCGAAATCCAAGGCAAAATGGCCAACCGCCACGGCTTGATCGCCGGCGCGACCGGTACGGGTAAAACCGTTACTCTGCGCCGCATGGCGGAAGCCTTCAGCAGCGAAGGCGTCCCTGTATTTTTGGTCGATGTCAAAGGCGATTTGTCGGGCATCGCGCAAGCCGGTGCTAACAGCGGCAAAGTGGGCGAACGCATCGCTGAGTTTGGTTTGGGCGAGCAATGGCTACAAAATTTCCCCGTGCGATTTTGGGATGTTTACGGCGAAACCGGTATTCCCGTACGCGTCACCGTTTCAGAAATGGGCCCTATGCTTTTGGCTCGCCTGATGAATCTGAACGACACGCAAGAAGGTCTGCTCAACCTCGTGTTCAAAGTTGCTGATGACAGAGGCTGGCACATTCTGGACTTGAAAGACCTGCGCAGCATGTTGAAACACGTTTCCGACCATGCTTCGGAATACCGCACGCAATACGGCAACGTTTCTGCCGCCAGTATCGGCGCGATTCAACGCCAACTGCTGACTTTGGAAAACGAAGGTGCAGAAAAATTCTTCGGCGAACCTTCCCTCAACCTGCAAGACTGGATGCAAACCGACAACGGCAAAGGCATCATCAACATCCTCAACTCCGAAAAACTGATGCGCTCTCCGCGTATGTACAGCGCGTTTTTGCTGTGGATGCTGGCGGAGTTGTTTGAAACCCTGCCCGAAGTCGGCGATTTGGACAAACCGAAATTCGTGATGTTCTTCGACGAAGCGCATTTGATGTTCGACAATGCCGCCAATGCACTGGTCGAACAAATCGAACAAGTCGTACGCCTGATCCGTTCCAAAGGCGTGGGCGTATATTTCGTCACCCAAAACCCGCTCGACTTGCCCGATACCATTCTCGGCCAACTGGGTAACCGCGTACAACACGCCCTGCGCGCTTTCACGCCGCGCGACCAAAAAGCGGTTAAAGCAGCTGCCGAAACCTTCCGCAGCAACCCCAACATCAAAGTTGCCGAAGCGATTGCCGAACTCGGCGTCGGCGAAGCCCTCGTTTCCTTCCTTGATGAAAAAGGTATGCCCGAGCCGGTAGAACGCGCCCTTATTCTGCCGCCGCAATCTTCCTTAACCCCGCTTACCGCAGAGGAACGCAACCGCCTGTTCCAAAACGACGATTTATATCCAACCTATAAAGATATGGTGGACAACTACTCCGCTTTTGAAGCATTGGCCGAAGCAGACAGCCAAGCAGCCGCAGAAAAAGAAGCCGCAAATGCCGCCAAAGAGCAGGGAAAAGCGCAAAAAGCCGCAGAAAAAGAAGCTGCCAATGCCGATCCCGGCATCCTCGGCGGACTGATTGGCGGCTTGAGCGGCGGACGTAAAAAATCCGGCCAAGGTTTGGGCTACAACGTTGCCGACGCCATCGGCAGCCAAATCAACCGCCAAGTAACCAACGCCATTTCCCGCAGCGTAATGGGCATTATTAAAAATATGTTTAAATAATCAGCCTGCGAACATAAAAGGCCGAGACCTTTGCAAAAAAGCCCTTCCTTCGACAGCTGAAACTCCAAAACAGGTTTTCGTCTATTTCCGCT
>NZ_JBQCVS010000030.1:0-3529 GCF_051958155.1 Neisseria sp. P0014.S009
AAATTATGCGAACTAGCGTTTCCGCCTGAAAAAGTGTTTTCGCTCTACCCATGGCGGCGGATAACGTCTAACTTTTTCGTTTGGTCGCCATAATACGATTTTGGCGGCGTCTTTTTTCTGTTTGGTCAGTCGCTCCGTTTCAAGCATTTTGATGAGCGTAAGCGCGTCAATGCCGATTTGCTCGGCAATGTCTTCAATAAAACGTACAGGCAGGCGCAGACGGTTGCGTCGGTATTGGCTGATTCGGGTCGGCTCTACCTGCCAGCGTTGAGATAAAGCATAGTCAGACAGGATAAAAAGCCTGTCTTTGATTTGGTCTATGAGTTCGGATTGCGTTGCCATGATAAGCCCCCTTTTCGGGGCTTATTTTACTTCAATGAGCAAACGCTCTCTATTTGAGCGTTTGCTCCTTATTTTGTAGGTTTATTTCTTCGAGTTTGTCAAGTTCGATAATTTCTATATTTCCTGAATTTAAAATGCAGTCTAGTCGGTTTTTATTTTCAGGTTTTAGACATTCGTATCCTTTGTTTACGCCTTCTGAGTATCCATGGATCCAGCTTATTATGAAACAAACGGCGAAAAGGATGATTTTTAATGCCTTTTTGAGCATTATTTGTCCTTTATATCTATTTCGCCGTCGTCGTTTATGTATGCCCTTTTTAAGGCTTTGTTTAGTAGCATGTGAGCTAACTCGCTGTCTCTGAGTGGCTCTCTTCCTAGTTGTATCAGTTTTTTATTTGCTGCTACGGCTAGCTGTCTGATTTTTTCTTCCTGATCGTCTTTGATTCTTAGTGCTTTCATTTTTCATATTCCTAAAATCTTTTATGCAATATAAAACAATGTCTTGTGTGTTAACAAGTAATTTGTTGTTGACTTAATGTGTTAACGCGTTAACATATCGGAAATTTGTTAACGCGTTAACGCGTTAATTTAACGTGTTGTAATAGCGCAAAAGGGTGTGTAAATGAATGAAGCTGTTATCTATCCCCCCACTAGTAACACGGGGGGACTGCCGAAAAGCGAAGCCTTTGAACATTTCGTAGTTGTCAAAGGACAATTAAAAGAAGTCCTTTTGAAACGCGGTAAATCGACTGCTGCATTTATTGATACTTTGACGGTTGTCATGCCTGAAAGCGTTTTTGTACGTCCTGATCAACTCGGGACGGAGGAAGAAGTAGCCGCTAAAGACTGGGAAAACGGCGGATATACATCACGCCATACAAAACCTATTGCCGAATGTGTCGGCGGGGATTGGCTACATTATCTCGGTACGGGAAAAACCCTGTATATAGGCAGCCGTAAAAATTCAAGTCGTTTTGTGCGTGTTTATGAGAAAGGTAAACAGCTTGGCGATTCTGAAAGTCCTTGGGTTCGTGTTGAGCTTGAGCTGCACAATCGGGATATCGTGATTCCTCATGAAATCCTGATAGATGCGGGTCAGTATTTGACGGGCGCATTTCCAGTTTTTGAAAGACTTTTTTCAGCTTATGAAGAAGCTCCGGCTAAAGTTGAGCGGGTAAAAAAGCAGCAAGACGTATCGGCAGAACACTGTGTTAAATATGGCGCGATTCAGGTTTCGGGGGTGGTTAATTTGCTTGAGCGTATGGGTCTCGATGCTGAAGCCATTGTAGAAGTTTTGAAAGACGGTAAAAAAAAATGCCCCGCCGTCTGAATCCTGCGGCGTTTGACTGTGCAACGGAAAGTCTGACTTATATTCACGAATGTCATCGCGTCCCGCGTGATGTTTATTCGGTCATTGATATGGCGTTCGGCAGTGAACGAAGTGCTATCAGGCATATAACATATGACGAATATTTGAACGAATGTCAAAAACGTCAGATTAATGAACAGTTTGGAAATTTCGGGCGTAATTTTGAGTCGGAAGACGATTATTTAGCCTATATGTGGCGTAAATACCATACGCCGAATTTTAACTTAAGGAAATGAAATGAAAGCAATTTTAAGAAAAGTAACTTGGAATAAAGGTCAGACGGATAATGGTGTTATTTTTGACTATACGAGAGTTTTTATTGAACGCCCTATTTCTGACAGTTCGGCTAACGAATTCGGTTTTGATTTGATTCAGTGTGAATATGGCGAAGAAGCCAAAAAAGTCGAATTGGAATATTTGCGCGGCAAGCTCCCTGTGGAAGTCGATATCGAACTTATGCCCGAAATTAAAGGGAAACGGGTTCTTCAGAAAGTTTATTCTATGAAGGTTGTCGGTGGTCAGAATTCGGCTTCGAAAGCATGATTTTTAGGGCTTTCCGTTTGCCTTTTGAAAACGGTACTCACTTTTTAAAAAAGGAAATTTTATGAAAATCTTGAATTTTAAAAAAGCGGGCGTTGTTGCCCTGTTGGCTACTGGTTCGGCTGCTGCTTCTGCTGAAGGTATTGCCGATATCGGTACGCAGATTGTAACTCAAATAAATGCTGTTGCTCCTGTTGTAACTTCTGTCGGTGTAGCGTTGTTAGCCGTCTATGTACTGATGAAAGCGTTCCGTCTCGTCGCGTCATTCGTTGGCGGTCGTTAATTGATTGGGGGCTGTATGGGCTATCGCGTGGGTTTTCAGTGCTTTGGCAATATCGAAACTGCAAATGACTATGTATTGTCTCAAACAGCTCCCGTTATAACGGCAGATGGAAAGATTATAGCTCCTGAAAAGGTAGGGAAAGAGTGGTTTTTGAATGGCGAAAAAGTGTTGCTTTCGTTTCCTGAATGTTCGGCGGTTAGTCAGTTTGCCGATGGAGCGTTAATCGGTGGGTCTTTTGTCATGATTTTTGTTTTGATGTTTGCATTTAGATTGGCGGCAAAATTTATAAGTGGTATGGGGGGTTCAGATGTTGGTTGATTTTCCTTTTATGCTTGGTTTTTTTGCTGTGGTTTCTTTAATTTATTTGTTTAAGGGGTAGATATGAAAAAAAATAGTTTGGCGGTCGCAATTTTAGCGGTCGCTTTTTTAATGCCCTCGGTGTCTTTAGGTGCTGTTGGTGATACGGGTTATGGTTTTAGAACGGATGGTCGTTTAAATCAGATGGTTGATTTGTGGGAAAGTAAAGAGGTAGGTATAAAAGATAAAAAAACTGGGAATATTCAAAAGGTTAAAGTTACGAAGTTGGCTTGTGTTTTAGATTATTGTTTTTATAGGCATGAGGATAAGGGGGCTTTTAATAAAAGTCAGAATATGACTGTTTTTGATGTTGAAGACTTATTAAGTAATAAAAATAAGGGAAATCAGGGTATTAGCGTTTCAGATAGTGATTTAAGTAAAAAGTCAAAAGAAATGGGGGTAGAAAAGGAACGTCTAAAAAAGGCTTTGGAGGATGAGAATGAAATGGCAAGGCTTTTGAGAGAAATTGATGTAAAACGAGTAGAACAAAAGAAAAAAGAAGAGGAACAGAAGAAGAATCAGGGTAAAGGTAATGGTGGCTCGGGCGGTGGTGGTGGAACGTCAGGCGGTGGCAGTGGCTCTGCTGGTGGTGGTAGCTTGGGCGGTGGTAGCGGTTCGGCTGGTGGCGGTGGTGGCGG
>NZ_JBQCVS010000030.1:3629-6543 GCF_051958155.1 Neisseria sp. P0014.S009
AAGCAATGGCGGTGGCGGAAGCAATGGCGGTGGCGGAAGCAATGGCGGTGGCGGAAGCAATGGCGGTGGCGGAAGCAATGGCGGTGGCGGAAGCAGTGGCGGTGGCGGAAGCAGTGGCGGTGGTGGAAGCAGTGGCGGTGGCGGAAGCAGTGGCGGTGGTGGAAATTCAGGAAGTGGCGGTACAGGTTCTAAAAAACTCGAAAATATTTACGTTAATGAAATGACAGGCGCAGTCTCTGACACATATGAGGGCGCGTGTTCGGGTACAGATAAGCATGGTTGGGCCATGAGAATGGTTGAACATACTAGCGGTGGAACTTTCTGTCAAATTTATGAGCCTGACGGTCGTGGCGGTCGTCCTTTGGGTTCAGCCCCAATTGAAAGGGAGAGGGTTTCTAGTCAAGAGGGTGATTGCGGTCCCGGTTCTAATATGACTTTTGGTAAAAAATCGAACGGCACCTTTTCTGTAGTCTGCACTTATAAACACAAGCCTAAAACAGAAAGTTCAACTGTCGGTTCTACTGGCTCTTCAAGTTCCACTGAAAAGAAAGACGGCCAATCATCAAGCCCTAATAGTTCGTCCGCTGGGGGCGGTGGTGGCGGTGGTCGAGGCGGAGCCGACCACGCCACAACGCCCGACGGCGGAATGCAAGGGGGCGGAAAGAACGGCGGAAGCGGTCAAAGTGGAACGACAGGAACGGGAACAGGAACGGGAACAGGAACAACGGGAACAGGAACGGGAACAGGTTCAGATAGTTCTGGCGATTTAGGCGATATGCCGTCTGCGCCCGATGGAGGTGGAGAACCTGATTGGGGTGGTCTGAAGTCGGATGGTGGATTTGGCAAGTTTTCGCCCTCCTCTGCTTTCTCTACGGGCGGTTATTGTCCTAAAGACATTCAGTTGGATTTTGGTCAGTTTGGTCGCCATAGTTTAACGCTTTCTTTTGTGTGTGAAGCCGCTGAAAAACTCCGATATGTTTTTATCACGTTAGCCTATTTCACTTCGGCAATGATGATTTTTAAAACTGTGAATAGTATGAAAGGATAAAAATGCCTGCTTTGGCTGCTTTTGGACGTGTCTTGCTTCAGTATTTGGGCAGTTTGTTTATTGCTCTTCTTCCGATGCTTAAAAACGCCTTTTTTCAAATTTTGTTGGGTTTGGGTGTGAGTCTTGTATCTTATGAAGGATTGTCAATAGCGGTGGATGGGGTTTTGGATTATGTAACGCGGAATTATTTTCAAATGCCTGCCGATTTAATAGGTTTGCTCGGTCTTGCGGGAATACCCGAAGCCTTGAATATTATTTTTGGCGGTTTTGCGTTTTCGCTGGGTATATGGTCGTCTTATCGTTCGTTTAAATTTTTGAAATAAAGGATAAAAATGATTACTTTGATTACAGGTGTTCCAGGTTCGGGTAAAACTTTGTCGGTTGTTTCGGATTTGGCAAAAAAAGTAAAAAAGGAATGGGCGGATAGAAAAATTTTCACTGAAGGCATTCCAGAATTGACGATAAAGACGGAAAAAATTCCTGAAGGTCATGATATTAAAGATATGAATGTTTGGCTTAAGTATCCTGAAAATCATGGTTCTGTTGTGATTATTGACGAAGCACAAAACGTATTTCCGCCACGCTCTGCTGGTTCAAAAACGCCTGAATTAATTGAATGGCTTCACATTCATAGACATTCGGGTATTGATATTATTCTGATAACCCAAATGCCTGGTCGAATTGATAAACATGTACGCGATTTGGTCGGTGCTCACTATCATATACATAAAACGCCGCTCGGTGTCCGTATGCGTTATTTTTGGGATTATTGCGCCAATAATCCAAAAGTTGAAATGAAAAACGCCCGTGCTGAAGTGTACAAGTTAGATAAAAAGGCATTCGCTTTGTATAAGTCGGCTGAGATTCATACCAAAGTTCAAACGCCGAAAAGTCGTGTTTTGTGGGTCATTCCTATATCTCTTATAGTATTTGGAATAACGGCGTATTGGGGTTTCAAACTTTTAACAGGTTTGGGCGCACCGTCTGAAGATGTTTCGTCAGTGTCTGAAAAATCTGTTGTAGCTTCCGAAACGGTCAAAAAGACGGCTGAACAGGGGTCGGCGGCGTCTGCTCGTGAAATAGGTCATAAAATATCGCAGAATCAGAATAAAAACCTGACGAAAGAAATGCTTGAGCCAAAAATAGAAGGTATGGTCGAATCAAAACCGCTTTATGACAATATCAGACAGGTGAAACAGCTTGAATATCCTGTAGCCTGTATTTCAGGCGGCGTGTCAGGTTGCTCTTGTTATAGCTCTCAAGGCACAGTCATAAAAGAGATAGACAAAAAAAACTTGCAATGAATACGCGAAAAACGGCTTGCCCTTTAATCCCTACAAGGAACAGCCCCGCGAATACGTCCAAAACCGTCAAATTCAGCCTGTAAACAGCGATTCTAGTCAAGTCGTCAGTTTGGGCGGGAAAAGCCCTCAAAATTTGATGTATGACGGCTATGCTGAAGCGGGCGAACAGTTCGCAGCGCGTGGCGGTGTCGTCGGGTCGGCACAATGATAAAAGGTCGTCTGAAACATTTCAGACGACCTTCTTGTCGTGGGTTATTGACTGAACATCATGATGACGGCTAAAATAATCCGCGTATCAATCGTAACGGTCAATTGCAATTTCCCTAGTCTTAATGAGATTTGCATTTGATTCATTCCTGAAAAGTTTCAAACTTGGCAGGAAACGCAAAATCCCCTTGTTCTCAGGCTTGGGGATTTTTGCTATCCCCACCGCTCTTAAATTGTCGTGTTTGTCGGTCTAAGTCATATCAATCCTTTCATGTATCGTTGGTTTTCTGCCCTCGCCCCTCAGGATGGCTTGAGCTGAGTGAAGGGGGTTAACTGCTAGTACGACTGTTTTTTT
>NZ_JBQCVS010000031.1:0-6451 GCF_051958155.1 Neisseria sp. P0014.S009
GGTTTTGTTGGGAGGCGTATAGTTCGGTTCTTCGCTGCTGACGCGGTGAAGAAAACGAAGCAGACAGTATAACACAGTTAGTTGAAATTTTCGATAATTTTAGTTGACATTTGCTAAATGTACTGTATAATTCGATTCGCTCTTTAAAAAACAGATTACCGATAAGTGTGAGTGCATTAGGCCTCACACTGTTTGAAAGACAGACAAGATGATGTTTTAGACATTGTCCTGTCGGTTTCTTTGAAGCAGACCAGAAGTTATAAGTTAGAGATTGAACATAAGAGTTTGATCCTGGCTCAGATTGAACGCTGGCGGCATGCTTTACACATGCAAGTCGGACGGCAGCACAGAGAAGCTTGCTTCTTGGGTGGCGAGTGGCGAACGGGTGAGTAACATATCGGAACGTACCGAGTAATGGGGGATAACTAATCGAAAGATTAGCTAATACCGCATATTCTCTGAGGAGGAAAGCAGGGGACCTTCGGGCCTTGCGTTATTCGAGCGGCCGATATCTGATTAGCTAGTTGGTGGGGTAAAGGCCTACCAAGGCGACGATCAGTAGCGGGTCTGAGAGGATGATCCGCCACACTGGGACTGAGACACGGCCCAGACTCCTACGGGAGGCAGCAGTGGGGAATTTTGGACAATGGGCGCAAGCCTGATCCAGCCATGCCGCGTGTCTGAAGAAGGCCTTCGGGTTGTAAAGGACTTTTGTCAGGGAAGAAAAGGCTGTTGCTAATATCGACAGCTGATGACGGTACCTGAAGAATAAGCACCGGCTAACTACGTGCCAGCAGCCGCGGTAATACGTAGGGTGCGAGCGTTAATCGGAATTACTGGGCGTAAAGCGAGCGCAGACGGTTACTTAAGCAGGATGTGAAATCCCCGGGCTCAACCTGGGAACTGCGTTCTGAACTGGGTGACTAGAGTGTGTCAGAGGGAGGTAGAATTCCACGTGTAGCAGTGAAATGCGTAGAGATGTGGAGGAATACCGATGGCGAAGGCAGCCTCCTGGGATAACACTGACGTTCATGCTCGAAAGCGTGGGTAGCAAACAGGATTAGATACCCTGGTAGTCCACGCCCTAAACGATGTCAATTAGCTGTTGGGCAACTTGATTGCTTAGTAGCGTAGCTAACGCGTGAAATTGACCGCCTGGGGAGTACGGTCGCAAGATTAAAACTCAAAGGAATTGACGGGGACCCGCACAAGCGGTGGATGATGTGGATTAATTCGATGCAACGCGAAGAACCTTACCTGGTCTTGACATGTACGGAATCCTCCAGAGACGGAGGAGTGCCTTCGGGAGCCGTAACACAGGTGCTGCATGGCTGTCGTCAGCTCGTGTCGTGAGATGTTGGGTTAAGTCCCGCAACGAGCGCAACCCTTGTCATTAGTTGCCATCATTTAGTTGGGCACTCTAATGAGACTGCCGGTGACAAGCCGGAGGAAGGTGGGGATGACGTCAAGTCCTCATGGCCCTTATGACCAGGGCTTCACACGTCATACAATGGTCGGTACAGAGGGTAGCCAAGCCGCGAGGTGGAGCCAATCTCACAAAACCGATCGTAGTCCGGATTGCACTCTGCAACTCGAGTGCATGAAGTCGGAATCGCTAGTAATCGCAGGTCAGCATACTGCGGTGAATACGTTCCCGGGTCTTGTACACACCGCCCGTCACACCATGGGAGTGGGGGATACCAGAAGTAGGTAGGGTAACCGCAAGGAGCCCGCTTACCACGGTATGCTTCATGACTGGGGTGAAGTCGTAACAAGGTAGCCGTAGGGGAACCTGCGGCTGGATCACCTCCTTTCTAGAGAAAGAAGAGGTCTGATGCATTCACACTTATCGGTAAACTGTAAAAGATGCGGAAGAGAAAAGCTTGAGTGAAGACAAGATTCGCTTAAGAAGAGAATCCGGGTTTGTAGCTCAGCTGGTTAGAGCACACGCTTGATAAGCGTGGGGTCGGAGGTTCAAGTCCTCCCAGACCCACCAAGAACGGGGGCATAGCTCAGTTGGTAGAGCACCTGCTTTGCAAGCAGGGGGTCATCGGTTCGATCCCGTTTGCCTCCACCAAGAACTTTACAAATCAAAGGAAGCCTGCTATACTCAGCAGCTTATTTTGATTTGCGAAGTGAAATATCGACGCATCGATCTTTAACAAATTGGAAAGCCGAAATCAACAAACAAAGACAATGAGTTTATTTTGATTTTTTGTTCTTTGCAAAGGATAAAAATCTCTCGCAAGAGAAAAGAAAATAAACACAGTATTTGGGTGATGATTGTATCGACTTAATCCTGAAACACAAAAGGCAGGATTAAGACACAACAAAGCAGTAAGCTTTATCAAAGTAGGAATTTCAAGTTTGCTTCCCTAGTCAACGGGTAGGCAAACGAAGTCAAAGAGGTTCTTGAAATGATAGAGTCAAGTGAATAAGTGCATCAGGTGGATGCCTTGGCGATGATAGGCGACGAAGGACGTGTAAGCCTGCGAAAAGCGCGGGGGAGCTGGCAATAAAGCTATGATCCCGCGGTATCCGAATGGGGAAACCCACCTCTTAGGAGGTATCCTTATCTGAATACATAGGATAAGCGAAGCGAACCCGGAGAACTGAACCATCTAAGTACCCGGAGGAAAAGAAATCAACCGAGATTCCGCAAGTAGTGGCGAGCGAACGCGGAGGAGCCTGTACGTGATAACTGTCGAGATAGAAGAACAAGCTGGGAAGCTTGACCATAGTGGGTGATAGTCCCGTATTCGAAATCTCAACAGTGGTACTAAGCGTACGAAAAGTAGGGCGGGACACGTGAAATCCTGTCTGAATATGGGGGGACCATCCTCCAAGGCTAAATACTCATCATCGACCGATAGTGAACCAGTACCGTGAGGGAAAGGCGAAAAGAACCCCGGGAGGGGAGTGAAATAGAACCTGAAACCTGATGCATACAAACAGTGGGAGCACCCTTGTGGTGTGACTGCGTACCTTTTGTATAATGGGTCAACGACTTACATTCAGTAGCGAGCTTAACCGAATAGGGGAGGCGTAGGGAAACCGAGTCTTAATAGGGCGAACAGTTGCTGGGTGTAGACCCGAAACCGAGTGATCTATCCATGGCCAGGTTGAAGGTGCCGTAACAGGTACTGGAGGACCGAACCCACGCATGTTGCAAAATGCGGGGATGAGCTGTGGATAGGGGTGAAAGGCTAAACAAACTCGGAGATAGCTGGTTCTCCCCGAAAACTATTTAGGTAGTGCCTCGAGCAAGACACTGATGGGGGTAAAGCACTGTTATGGCTAGGGGGTTATTGCAACTTACCAACCCATGGCAAACTAAGAATACCATCAAGTGGTTCCTCGGGAGACAGACAGCGGGTGCTAACGTCCGTTGTCAAGAGGGAAACAACCCAGACCGCCAGCTAAGGTCCCAAATGATAGATTAAGTGGTAAACGAAGTGGGAAGGCCCAGACAGCCAGGATGTTGGCTTAGAAGCAGCCATCATTTAAAGAAAGCGTAATAGCTCACTGGTCGAGTCGTCCTGCGCGGAAGATGTAACGGGGCTCAAATCTATAACCGAAGCTGCGGATGCCAGTTTACTGGCATGGTAGGGGAGCGTTCTGTAGGCCGATGAAGGTGCATTGTAAAGTGTGCTGGAGGTATCAGAAGTGCGAATGTTGACATGAGTAGCGATAAAGCGGGTGAAAAGCCCGCTCGCCGAAAGCCCAAGGTTTCCTACGCAACGTTCATCGGCGTAGGGTGAGTCGGCCCCTAAGGCGAGGCAGAAATGCGTAGTCGATGGGAAACAGGTTAATATTCCTGTACTTGATTCAAATGCGATGTGGGGACGGAGAAGGTTAGGTTAGCAAGCTGTTGGAATAGCTTGTTTAAGCCGGTAGGTGGAAGACTTAGGCAAATCCGGGTCTTCTTAACACCGAGAAGCGATGACGAGTGTCTACGGACATGAAGTAACCGATACCACGCTTCCAGGAAAAGCCACTAAGCTTCAGTTTGAATTGAACCGTACCGCAAACCGACACAGGTGGGCAGGATGAGAATTCTAAGGCGCTTGAGAGAACTCAGGAGAAGGAACTCGGCAAATTGATACCGTAACTTCGGGAGAAGGTATGCCCTCTAAGGTTAAGGACTTGCTCCGTAAGCCCTGGAGGGTCGCAGAGAATAGGTGGCTGCGACTGTTTATTAAAAACACAGCACTCTGCTAACACGAAAGTGGACGTATAGGGTGTGACGCCTGCCCGGTGCTGGAAGGTTAATTGAAGATGTGCAAGCATCGGATCGAAGCCCCAGTAAACGGCGGCCGTAACTATAACGGTCCTAAGGTAGCGAAATTCCTTGTCGGGTAAGTTCCGACCCGCACGAATGGCGTAACGATGGCCACACTGTCTCCTCCTGAGACTCAGCGAAGTTGAAGTGGTTGTGAAGATGCAATCTACCCGCTGCTAGACGGAAAGACCCCGTGAACCTTTACTGTAGCTTTGCATTGGACTTTGAAGTCACTTGTGTAGGATAGGTGGGAGGCTTTGAAGCAGAGACGCCAGTCTCTGTGGAGCCGTCCTTGAAATACCACCCTGGTGTCTTTGAGGTTCTAACCCAGACCCGTAATCCGGGTCGGGGACCGTGCATGGTAGGCAGTTTGACTGGGGCGGTCTCCTCCCAAAGAGTAACGGAGGAGTTCGAAGGTTACCTAGGTCCGGTCGGAAATCGGACTGATAGTGCAATGGCAAAAGGTAGCTTAACTGCGAGACCGACAAGTCGAGCAGGTGCGAAAGCAGGACATAGTGATCCGGTGGTTCTGTATGGAAGGGCCATCGCTCAACGGATAAAAGGTACTCCGGGGATAACAGGCTGATTCCGCCCAAGAGTTCATATCGACGGCGGAGTTTGGCACCTCGATGTCGGCTCATCACATCCTGGGGCTGTAGTCGGTCCCAAGGGTATGGCTGTTCGCCATTTAAAGTGGTACGTGAGCTGGGTTTAAAACGTCGTGAGACAGTTTGGTCCCTATCTGCAGTGGGCGTTGGAAGTTTGACGGGGGCTGCTCCTAGTACGAGAGGACCGGAGTGGACGAACCTCTGGTGTACCGGTTGTAACGCCAGTTGCATAGCCGGGTAGCTAAGTTCGGAAGAGATAAGCGCTGAAAGCATCTAAGCGCGAAACTCGCCTGAAGATGAGACTTCCCTTGTGGTTTAACCACACTAAAGAGTCGTTCGAGACCAGGACGTTGATAGGTGGGGTGTGGAAGCGCGGTAACGCGTGAAGCTAACCCATACTAATTGCTCGTGAGGCTTGACTCTATCATTTGAAGAACTTCAAAGATAAAAGCTTACTGACTGATTCAGTCATCACCAATAATTGATTAAGGCTTTACCGATTTGTAACAGTTTAAGTTTGGCGGCCATAGCGAGTTGGTCCCACGCCTTCCCATCCCGAACAGGACCGTGAAACGACTCAGCGCCGATGATAGTGTGGTTCTTCCATGTGAAAGTAGGTCACCGCCAAACACCCATTCCGAAGCCCCCGACTGATGTCGGGGGCTTTTTACATGCCTGTCGGTTTAGCGGCAGAATTGGGATAACAGGTGTTGGGATCAAGCATTGGGATAGTGATGTGCCGGTGTTTATGGAGCATTCGTGCATCTTGGTATTGGAATCGGAAATATTTACCCTGTTGTTATTCTTGAACAAAAATATCGAAAGTTATGGTTAACCGTTTGAAATATTTGAAATCAAACGATATTTGCGTTAATATGTTGTAAGCATTTATATGGAATGGGCTGTTGCCCTATTCTTATATGTGACAGTGTTTACAGATTAGGATAACCCATTCTGTAAACAGTCTGACTGATTCAATCAAACATATTATGGGAAAACCCTGATGAAGAAATTTTTATTTGGTACATTTGCCGCCGTCTGTGCGGCGTTCTCTTTGGCTGCCGTGAACGTCAATACGGCCTCTTCTGCGGAACTGGAGGCATTGCCGGGTATCGGCCCGGCTAAGGCGAAAGCGATTGTGGAATACCGTCAGAAGAACGGTGCGTTCAAATCGGTGGAGGAGCTGAAAAACGTGAAGGGCATCGGTGATGCGGTGCTGAACAAGTTGAAGGCGGAGGCGACGGTTTCTTCTGCCGCGCCTAAGGCTGCCCAGCCTGCCGTGAAAAAATAAGTCTGACGGAGGTTTGTGCCGTATACGCCGCCCCGAGGCCGAACTGCTTGCCAGTTCCGGCTGACGGGCGGCTTTGTATGGGGCCGGGAATAAAACTTGGACCAGTGGGGGCTTTACATTGGGTAAAGGGATGAACGGATAAGGTGCCTCTTGTTGGATAGGGATATAAAAGATAAAGGGAATAAAGATATGTACTCAAATGCATTTGACGGAAAACGGGATGGGGCAACTGTGCAGAGGGGCTACTCTTTGATACAGCTGTTGGTGGTG
>NZ_JBQCVS010000032.1:0-6441 GCF_051958155.1 Neisseria sp. P0014.S009
TAATTAGGAGCGGAAATAGACGAAAACCTGTTTTGGAGTTTCAGCTGTCGAAGGAAGGGCTTTTTTGCAAAGGTCTCTGCTTTTTTATTCTAGCGTTCCCGCAATGCCTGCTTCATTCTAGTAATTGGTTTGATCAAGTATTGGAACACAGTCTTCTCACCAGTTTTCACGTCAACTGTTGCCACCATACCTGGAATAATTGGCATTTCTTTTCCTTTCTTATCCAATAGCTTGCTGCCAGAAGTTTGAACCAAAATGCGGTAATATACATTATTCATATTCAGTTTCAAATCACCGGTATTGCGTTTCTCATCACTCAATGTATCCGGACTAATCAAAATAACTTTACCTTCCAGGCCACCATAAATAGCATAATCGTAAGCTGTTAATTTCACTACAGCAGGCAATCCTGGACGGATAAAGGCTACATCATTCGGCCGGATATAGGCTTCAACCAAAAGATTATCCTCAATCGGTACAATTTCCAAAATATCCTGTCCGGCATTGACTACACCACCAATAGTATTAATACGGATATTTTTCACAATACCTTTCATCGGTGCACGAATTTGTGAACGATCAACCGGGTCTGCACGCATGGCCATATTTTCCTTAGCTTGTGCAAGTTCAGCTTCGGTTTTAACCAATTCGTTACTGGCATCTGTCGTGTAACGGTTTTGGCGCTCAGTAATTTGTACAGCTAAATCTTGTGAATCACGTTGCATACGCAATAGCTCAACCTGAGACATAACACCTCTTTGAACCATTGGGCTGACAATCGAGATCTGCTTATCCAACGCTGCCTTACTTTGCCGCAAACCGGAAACTTGCTCTTCCATTGCCTTACGGCGAGAAATATAGGCAGCTTCTTCACGTTTTTTCAACTCAGAAGAAATGCCTTCCGGAAAAATCAATTTGCTATTGTAGGCTTCAGCTTTCAAACGAGCAGCCATTGCTTCCAAATTTTCTACTTTTGCCTGACTCTCACGCAAAATGGCCGAACTTCGAGTATCATCCAATTTCAAGAGAACCTGGCCTTTTTCGACAGTATCGCCCTCTTTAACCAACATTTCTTGAATCGTTCCTGGATCTAAGCTCTGCACAATCTGTTCACGGCTACTCGGAATAATCCTTCCCTGTCCTTGTGCCACTTCTTCAAGCGGACTGAAATAAGCCCATACAATGAAGACAATGACAAAAGATAGAAACAAACTGATAACTGCAAAATAGCCCGTATGTTTTTCAGACTGTAAAGCTGCACTTAAATCATTAATCAGCTTTAAATCTTCTTGATCGATATGTTCCGATTGCTGATTTGACATATTAATTCCCTTTTCCTTCTTTTTTTTCAGCTGCAACTTGTGCCGTTTTTTGAGCTTGTGCCTGTACTGCTTGGGCTTGGCGTTCTTCATTCTCACGTAATTTAGCAATCACCGCATCGCGGGGTCCGTCGATAATGACACGGCCGTTGTCAACCACCACAACACGATTAACCATAGGAAGAACCTGCAAGCGATGCGTAACAACAACAACGGTTTTATCATGCGCCCATTGAGCCAAGATACCCAAGGCTTGACGTTCTGTCTGCTCATCCAAACCGGTTGTCGGTTCATCCAGCAACACTACACGAGGGTGAGAGAGCGTCAAACGTACCAGCGATACAATTTGTTTTTGTCCACCTGATAGCCCTAAGCCATCTTCACCCAAAGGCATATCCAAACCTTTAGGATGATTACGAACAAGCTGATCCAAATGGAAATTATGCAATGCCCCCAGCAATTCCTGATCAGTTGAATACCCATTCATACGCCCCAGATCCAAGTTCTCTCTCAATGTACCGAGGAATAATCTTGGAGATTGATTCAGCAAAGCAACTTTATCACGCAGAAAATTCGGATCAATTTGGCGGATGTCCACATTATCCAGCAAAATATTGCCGCCTGTCGGATCATACAGGCCACTGGCCAACTTTAATAAAGTACTTTTACCGCTGCCAATCCGTCCTAAAATGGCAACTTTCTCACCAGGGCGGATGATCAGATTAAGATTGGAGATAGCAGGTTGTGTATCTTCATTATATTTGAATACAACATTGTCAAAAGTAAGCTGTCCCTGAACTTGATCAAGTGTTACATAGGCGCGCTCAGGATCACGCTCAATCGGTCTTTCCACAATCGCGTTGATACCATGAAGAGCATTTTTTGCCTGTTGGAAACGTATAGCCAATCCGGCAATTTTGCCTAATGAAGAGAGTGCACGACCGGAAAGGATAACTGAAGCAATCACCGCACCCATCGTAATACGTGCCTCAACTACGCTGTCATGAATCAAATAAGTACCTAAAACAACCAAACCCACGGTATTAAGCTGCTGCAGACCTACGGTAAAGTTGGATACAAATTCGTTGATTTCTTTAACTTTCATTGAGCTGGCTGCCGTCACCGCGTTCAACTTATCCCAACGCTGCTGTGCCCAATTAGTTGCATTGTTGACTTTAAGTGTTTCGATACCTTCTACGGCTTCAACAGCCAAACCTTGACGTTGTGAGCTTTCTTTCATACTTTCATTAATGCGTTTAGCTAACATAGGCTGAACCGCAAAAGAAACCACAATTACCAAAATACAGGTAATGATTGGTACGATTACAAGTTTTCCGCCAATAATAAATATTACAAACAAGAAAAGTAACAAAAACGGCGCATCAACCAAAACCAACAAACTAGCGCTGGTCATAAATTCACGTACAGCTTCAAAATCCCGCAAATTGTTGGCATATGAACCGGATGAAATCGGACGCTCAATCAGACGTAAAGCCATCACACGTCTGAACAACGCAGAACTAATAATTAAATCTGCCTTTTTACCCGCAATATCTGTCAGACGCGAACGTATCATTTTACCGATAAACTCGAAGACAATCGCCAAAAATACGCCAATACTCAGTACCCACAAAGTAGAGTAAGCCTGATTTGGAATTACACGGTCATATACATTCATAACATACAGCGAACTGACCAATGCCAAAATATTGATAAGGAACGATGCTAAGATTACTTGGTAATAATACTTTTTAAACCGTCCAATCACTTTCCAAAACCATGCTTTGGGTAAATGGTACTCTGGCAATTCAGAGCGGTGGTCTGCAGTCAACTTGGGTTTAATGAACCAACAAAACCCCAAATATTGAGTTTCAAGCTCTTTATGGCTGACTTCATGCGCCGGCGCATCCCCAGAACGGATGACATAAACACGCTCTTCTCCTCGCCCTTTTACCTCACTGACAACTGCAGCCTCATCATTATGGAGAATAATGACTACAGGCATCGCAAGTGAAGGGATCTCAATCAGTTTGCGACGGGAAATATGGTTTTCAAACCCATAACTGCGTAAAACTTCACTAAGTGATTGGATATTGGCATTTAAATTTCGTTCTCTAGCAATGTTTGCTGCAAGAGCCTCTTCTGCAACAGGTTGATTAAGCAATTTTGTTGCAATGGCTAAATGTTTAATAATTGAATTCATAAAATCTATCTACAAAATAACGACAAATCAAAAACGGCCGTTTGCATTAAAATCTGGCACTTTAGCCCACTTAGCCAAGCTGGCTTTGGCAAGCAGATACGCAACTGCTGCATCGCGGTAGTCGTTTTGCGCCTCGACATAGTTAGTTTCAGTTGCCGCCAGTTCCGCATAAGAATCCAAGACATCCAACAATGTTCGATTTGCAATATAAAACTGTTGCTCATAGTCTTTTGCCACTTTTGATTGTGTTGCAATCAACAGTTTCGCAATTTTGGCACGGCGTTCGTTCTGTTTCATATCCACTTTTGCCGTTTCCGCACGTTCTTGAATATCCCGTAGCAATTCATCTGAACGCGATTTTGCCGATAATGCTACCGCATGGCTTTTTTTGACAGCATAATCAGAAGATTTATTATAAAAATCCCAACTCATTGTTACAGCAATACTTCTATCACGATGCGTCGCACTGCCTTCCAAATTAATGGAGGGGTATCTTGAGGCCTTGTTTACCTTAATATCAGATAATGCGCTGTTGTATTCTGACTCCTGCGCTTTCACGCTTGGATGTTCTTTCGCCTGCGCCTTATCAAAAGAAGCAATCAACTGGTCCGCATTCTGTTTACCAAATGGATCGATAATATCTTTCTCAGTTAATTTCTTAGCACTGTATTTATTCAGCTTGCTCAAAGCCACTGATAAAGTTTTTTGTAAATTAGCTTCATTCGACAAAGTCTGCAAATAGCGAGATTCTGCTTGAGTCTTTTCCGAACGGCGACCTGGATCATATTTACTGATAATACGCAAGTCAGCTAAAAACTTCTCATGGCGCTTAATGTTTCTCTTAGCAATCGCTATTGACTCTTTCGCACGTAACGCAGTCAGATAAAGCGTACTGATTGTATTGGCCAGCTCCTCTCGGGTTTCATAATATTTGTATTGGTAATACTCCATTTTATGCTTGTCACGTTCGACAGCAGCCTGAATGCCGCCCCAAGCATACAAATTCAAGCGCGATTTAATCCCTACATCATCGCGCATTTTAGAATTGTCTGAAGTATGCCGCTGAGCCAAAACATTTTGCCCTGTTAAAGAAAAAGTCGGGTAATGCCCGGCCTTTGAGGCTTTCATGTCATTATAGGCACCCTCTGTATTGGCATTAGCTTCCTGTAATGTCGGATCATTTTGCAGCGAATAACGAAGTATATCGACCAATTCCACTGCGAAAGCTGAAGGTGATTGCAAAATGCCATACAGTAGCAATGCAATAAACTTCTGATGGGGATTTTTCATAAACAAATTTCTCTTTTTTAGTGCAGAAAATAAGACTTTTTCACTTTAGAAATTATAAATCAAATTAGTTAAATAAAGTACAAAATACAAGGTTTTCAGACGGCCTCAATGTGTAAAGTAGATAAAAAAACGCACCCGAAGGTGCGTTTTTCTAATAGATGTTACAAATTAAGCAATGGTGATATCTGAATCAACCCAAAGTTCATTAGAACCGGTGTTGTAAACATTATAAGTATTGCCTTCATAAGTAACTTGTGAGCTTGCAGCTTTGCTAATACCAGTTAAGGTCACTTTATCGCCTGCATCACCATCAACAATTAATACGTTGTTGTGAGATTTACCACTAGCATCAACAGTTGCTGTAGCGCTGTGGTTTCTATCAACATCGCTTGCGCTGATAGTAACTGAGTTGTTTAACGTGCCCTTAATATCAATTTTCTCGAAGTGAGAGATCATTGTTAATGTCGAACTGAATGCTTTACCATCATTATTGATAAATTGAAGCGTATCAAAACCATCTCCACCATCAATAGATGCTCTGGTATTTAAGGTATTAGCTGTTCTTACAATATCATCGCCTGTACCCATATCAACTCTCGCGTGTTGTGATAAGTAGAAGAACGGATTATCTGTATTACGTCCTTCAAGAATATCATTACCCGCACCCATATTAATGGTACCGCCGATATTTTTAAAGCTTGCAAAGTCATTGCCATTGCCCATATCAAGGGTATTGCTACCGTACTGAACACCAGTTGCATAGACTGAGTCATCACCATCACCTGTAGTTAGGCTAGACTTAAT
This sequence comes from Neisseria sp. P0014.S009, assembly GCF_051958155.1. Classification (NCBI taxonomy): domain Bacteria; kingdom Pseudomonadati; phylum Pseudomonadota; class Betaproteobacteria; order Neisseriales; family Neisseriaceae; genus Neisseria; species Neisseria sp. P0014.S009. The sequence continues at coordinate 5,617 of NZ_JBQCVS010000032.1, forward strand.
CAACGCACCTAAGTCACCAGTACCACCTTTAGTACCAATTAAGATAACATCATTTTCGTTACCGTAAGTATCTTTAGTACCACCCGCAAAACGACGGTAGTAAGTGTAAGCAACATCCTTAGACACAGAGTTACCCGCTAAGTCTGTTTCAACTACAGAGTAATGTACTTTATTCGCTGTCGCACCTGAAGCAATACCCGTAGCAAACTCAAACTCACCATTGGCATTTGCTTTACCACTTCTATTATTGATAGAAATTGTTGAATTTTTCTCAGCTGTTCCGATTAAATTCATACTACCATCAATAATCGCATGGAATTCACCTGCTTTTTGGTCAAGAGTCATATTTAAGGTGTCACTAGTTGATGCCGCATTACCTTTCACACGAGCTTGTAAGCTATATGCAATACCACCCACTTTGGTGTTGTTTGGTAAGGTAAATGAGTTACCAGAACCAGAAGTCCAATTTTGACCACCATCTGTACTGTATTCCCATTCAGAACCTGATGGAATACCAGACACATTAACTTGACCATTTTTAGTATAGTTATCGTTATTAGACGCACCAGTATCTTGAGCTAATGATAGTTCAAGTTTAACAACCTTATTGTTGCCTGCCGGTTGAGTCACAACCGCACTTTCGTTGCCTGCTGGATCTTTCGCTTGAGCCGTCACATTAGAACCATCTTTCACTTTGTCTTGTGGAATGGTTGTGCTGCTCTGACCTGCTTCAACGTTTGGTACGATTGCTGGTTTATCAGAAGTCCAGCTGCCGTCCGCCTGTTTAGTTAAAGTCACTTTTTCAGGTGTATTAGAATCTTCAGG
>NZ_JBQCVS010000033.1:0-3022 GCF_051958155.1 Neisseria sp. P0014.S009
AATTAGGAGCGGAAATAGACGAAAACCTGTGTTTGGATTTCGGCTGTCGGGGGAAGGGCTTTTTTGCAAAGGTCTCATAGGTGTATTGATCGCCGAGCATGACCCAGCCGCCTGCGGGCGCATCTTCTATAGCGGAGCCAAGCTTCCCGAAAGAGAGGATGCTGTCGTTGCCTTTGCGGATGGCGGGTGTACCGTCGTCTGAAAAAGTGGTGCAGCCAGCGAGAAGGAATACTGCGGATAAAAAGGGGAAGACGTATGTTTTCATAATGTTTGTTTGAAGGTATTTAAAATCAGGCAAATGGGGGAATACTCAATCCGAATTGTTCCAACAAGCCGACCGTTTCGTAAACGGGCAGGCCCATCACGCCTGTAAAGCTGCCTTGCAAATGCTCGACAAACACGCCGCCCAAACCCTGAATGCCATACGCGCCCGCTTTGTCCATCGGTTCGCCACTTCGGATATAGGCGGATATTTCTTCGGCAGACAAGGTTTTGAAACGTACATCGCTGGTTTGCAAAACGCCGTGCGTTTTCCCTTGCCAATATACGCATACGGCAGTCAGCACCTGATGCGTCTGCCCTGAAAGCCGGGCGAGTATTTCGGCTGCTTGGGCTTCGGTTTCCGGTTTGCCGAGAATGTGGTTTTGATAGGCGACCGTAGTGTCGGCGGTCAGAATCGGATATTCGGGCGACGCGTCGTGTGTGGCTAACCATTGCTCGACAGCGGCGGCATTTTTTTCCTGCGCCATACGTTGCACATAATCGGCGGCTTTTTCGTCGGAATGCGGCGTTTCGTCGATGTCGGCAGGGATACGGATAACTTTGAATCTTAAGTTTTCCAGAATTTCGCGGCGGCGCGGGCTGCCGGAGGCTAGGTAGAGTGTGTGCATAAAACTTTCTTTTTTAGGGGATATAAGGTCGTCTGAAAATTATTTTGACTGTTTGTGTTGGCCGGACAGGCGCACATAATGCGCAGAAGAATATTTCAAAAATTCTTTTTCTTTTTCGGTCAGCGGGCGGACTTGTTTGACGGGCGAGCCGACATAGAGATAGCCGCTTTCCAAACGTTTGCGTGGTGGCACCAAGCTGCCTGCGCCTATCATCACGTCGTCTTCAATGACGGTATCGTCCAGAATAATTGTACCCATTCCGATCAACACACGATCGCCGATGCGGCAGCCGTGCGACATGACTTTGTGTCCGACGGTTACGTCTTCGCCGATGATAAGGGGCGAACCTTCAGGCTTTTCCGCGTTTTTGTGCGAAACGTGCAAGACACTGCCGTCCTGTACATTGCTGCGCGCGCCGATGCTGATGCTGTTCACGTCGCCGCGCAACACGGCATACGGCCAAACGGATACGTCTTCGGCAAGCGATACTTCGCCGATGATGACGGAGGTCTCGTCGATGAGGCAGGATTCGTGGATTTGGGGAGTATGGTCTAAGAAGGGGCGGATAGGGTTCATGTTGTTTCTTTCTTTTTGATAGTGTAGCAGGTTTCAGACGACCTACGGCTCGGTATGGCGAAAGTATGCCGTTTTGACGCAGGCAGGGCAAGGACGGTATCTGCCAAGATGCAGTCATGTCTTTGTAAACAATATTCTTTATGGTTAGGAAACCATTTTCCGTTAAATCTGAATCTTTTGTTTGCCGAAGGTGGGAAATTGTCCGTTATTATCTTGTAGTTGCAAGTAGCTGCAAATCATTCTCTTGCCATTTGAATTGGAATGATATATATTTTTAAAAAATATTTCACAAAATAACGAAACCCGATGGTTTGTTTTCAAACGGATTTGACGGGTTCCCATCCTGCAAACCTCCGCTTCCATCCCATATCCGTTTTCAAACCTATCCAATCCACCTTGTTTAAATAAAGGCGGCCTGAAGGTCGTCTGAAACTTTATAAAGGATATTCACATGAGCGAAACACAAGAGCTGACTTTTGCCAAACGGCTGAAAGAGCAAACCACCACCATTCATGACAGCGTGGACAACTTGGTTATGTCTGTCGAGCCGTTTTCCAATAAAGAGAACTACATCAAATTCTTGAAACTGCAATCCGTGTTCCACAAAGCGGTTGATCATATCTATAAAGACCCCGAGTTGAACAAAGCCATTCCCGAGCTGGAATACATGGCGCGTTACGATGCGGTAACGCAAGACTTGGCGGATTTGGGCGACAAACCTTACGAATACGGCAAACCGCTGCCGCATGAAACCGGCAATAAAGCCATCGGTTGGCTGTATTGCGCCGAAGGTTCCAATTTGGGCGCAGCATTTTTATTTAAACACGCGCAAAAGCTGGATTACACCGGCGAACACGGCGCGCGCCACCTCGCTCCCCATCCGAACGGCCGCGGCAAACATTGGCGTGCTTTTGTCGAGCATCTGAATGCTTTGGGTTTAAGCCCTGAAGCTGAAGCCGAAGCGATTCAAGGTGCAAAAGATGCATTTGCGTTCTACAAAGTCGTTCTGCGCGAAACATTTGACCTGCCTGCAGGTGCGGAAGCTCCGGAAGGCTTTATTCCGCATCGTCATTAATGGTTTGACGATATAAGTAGAGGTCGTCTGAAACACATCTGTATGCACGGATTCATAAATTCCGTTTTCAGACGACCTTCATACTGATGCAAGTTTAGTACCGTTTGGTTATCCGCATTTGCGGTATATTTTAATTGGTTTGATGTAAATAATTATCAAATATTTTATCACCATCATTCCAAAATACCATTATCACATTCAGGAGTTTGACCATGAAGGAATCATTTAAATTAAGTATGCTGGCGATTGCCTGCAGCATCGCATTGAGTGCATGCGGTTCAAGCGGTGGTGGTACGCCGTCTGCACAGCCTGCACCGACCCCGCAACAGCCGGGCAATAATTCCGGCTCGGGCGGAGGAGGTGATTCAAAACAAACAGAAGACGCTAAGAAAGCTGAAGAAGCCAAGAAAGCTGAAGAAGCCAAGAAAGCTGAAGAAGCCAAGAAAGCTGAAGAAGCCAAGAAAGCTGAAGAAGCCAAGAA
>NZ_JBQCVS010000033.1:3122-4971 GCF_051958155.1 Neisseria sp. P0014.S009
AGCTGAAGAAGCTAAGAAAGCCAATGAGGCCAATTCAGGTCAAGGTTTTGGCGGCGAAGGCAAAGTAATGGGTAAGGCTTTGGATGGCGGTGTCTTGGTAGCGAAAAAACGTGAAACCGGCGATTTGGAATATGCCAAAACCGAAGCTCCGACTGCCTCGGATAAAAACAGCGTCGTACTTGATGGTGTCGCCATTAATACCAAAGACGTTAAAGCGGGTGAGTTTACGTTGGGCGAAAAAAGTATGAACGGCGGTAAAACCGATGCAGCACAATATGCGGTACACAGCGGCGACCTGTTGCCTGACGTTCGTTACGGCGGTGTTGCCGATGTCAGTGATCTGCGTGATGTGAAACAGGCGTTGTTTGTCCAAGGCACGCCATCAGGCAGTGATACCGTTGCAGCCCAAAGAGGGGATGCAACCTATAAAGGCATCGGCCTGCATTTCCAAAACGGACTGCCGATCAATACAAGAGGTCTGCAAGAAATTTTTGAAACCGGTTCGCAAGCCAAGCTGGCCAATCTGTATCCTGCCGCCAAAGCAACCGATGTTACCGCAAAAGTCAATTTCGACCAAAAAACCATCAATGTCAGCATCAACCGCTATTCCGATCAAACGGTTGGCGGTGGTAGTGGTGGCAACAGGATTGCAGGTGTCGTCAAATCCAATGCGCGCGATATGGCGGAAAATCTGTCTTTCAATGGCGATTTGCACGGCAACACCTTCTCCAACAAGCAAGGTACGATGCAAGGCGGATTCTTTGGCGCGAAGGCAGACCAACTTGCCGGTACATATAGTGCGGCAGGCAAAAACCAACGTGATGAAGACGTAGTGGCGCGCGGTGTGTTTGGTGCAAAACGCCAAGATGCGGCAGCTCAAGCAGGCGGACAGCCTGATGCGCCGGTTGCCAAACCTGATGCGCCCGTAACCAAACCTAAAGATGATGCCGCCGCAGCCGAATTGAAAAAAGGTGAAACAGGCGAGCAATATATCTTATCGAATATCGCGAACTTGACCAAAGTCATTATCAATGGTACGACAATCGCTTTGGCACCTGTTACCAACAAGCTCCATCAAACTGAATTGGGTTCGGACTACAAATCGTTTGTTGCTTCAGGCAATTTGAGCAATGTTGTCTTCGGTGCGGCAAAACTTGCCGATAATGCCTACTCCTTGTTTGTTCAGGGGGTAATGAGTACCTCTCTACCGTCCGGTACGGCTAAATACGCAGGCGAGGTGTTGAATTTCCGTGCCCGCAACTTGGATAATAAGGAAAACTGGGTGGGTGATACAGGAGGCTACCGTACTGCCGGTTCGTTTACCGCAGATGTCAACTTCGATACTAAGACTATCGCAGGTAAAATCAATAGTGGTGACAGATGGTTCATGAATGAACGAGCCTTTACCGCAGGTATTACAGGCAGCAGCTTTAATGGTAAATGGGATTCCGGTGTGCAAGGTTCTATCTCAGGCGGATTCTACGGCGACAAAGCTGCCGAAATGGCGGGACGATACAGTTACAATGAAAAACCAGGTGATAATGGCTCTTCAAGTAACAACGCTTTCGGTGTATTCGGCGGTAAAAAGCAATAACCGTCTGTTTAAGCTGAAAACAAACCGCCTGAAAGGGCGGTTTGTTTTTGAGTGGGTAGGATTTTCAGACGACCTTTTACGGTAACAACAATCTAGAGAGCAATTTACCCGCTAAAAGGTCGTCTGAAAACCTTGAATCTTATTTTCAGATAATCTGAGACCTTTGCAAAATTCCCCAAAATCCCCTAAATTCCTACTAAGACATTTAGGGGATTTTCCATGAGCACCTTCTTCCAGCAAACCGCACAAGCCATG
>NZ_JBQCVS010000034.1:0-4864 GCF_051958155.1 Neisseria sp. P0014.S009
GGTGCTCATGGAAAATCCCCTAAATGTCTTGGTGGGAATTTAGGGGATTTTGGGGAATTTTGCAAAGGTCTCAGGCTGTCTGAAAACTGGATTTCAGACGGCCTTTATTCTAAAGTTTCCAGACAACGTTTGAGGTCTTCTGAAAGTTTGAAAGAATGGTTTGAACGGCAAAGAACGCGTGCGTGCATACCGCACACACCCTACACCTCGGTTTTAAAGTTTGTGCCGCCCGCAGGTAGGATATGGCGCAGCCACGCCCGCGGTTGGTGGGAATACAGGCTACGGCTTGCTACGCTCGCTTACCAGCTAATTCCAGTTTGTCTTAATTCCAAATATTTTTCATAAGTCTTAATAAAGATTGTATCAATAAAAATTAATATCAAAAAACGAATATAATAATTATCAAAATTATAAGCTTCGATATTTAAATTATTTAATGTAGGTAAATTTTTTTGATATGATAATGTATTATGAGCGCACCTATTACGATGTTTATATAATCTAAGATAAATTTCAGAGATCGCATACTTTTTTAATTTGTCATCACCAATGTTATCTTTATTTGTAAATAATTGACTATTGGAAGGTAAAAACAGTGATTCACTTGTAATTTCATTTCCTTGAAACATCTTAATATATTTTTCAAATATTGAGTTGATGTTTGAATGACTAAGAAATTTATCTAATGCTATTTTATTATTTTCTATGTGGTTAGTTTCATCGTCAGGAAATATAATTTTTTTAAATTCTATATTTTCTGAAGGTTTGAGCAATGTTATTTGCTTAGTTAAATCGCCATATACTTTTGATTTCTCTTTCAAATCAGAGCATTCTCCATACTTGCCCTTGTTCAAAAATTCATATCTAAACTCATAATCATAGGTAGCTAAAGTCCAAAGAATGCATTTCATTTTTTGCTCTTGAGAACCTGTCATTTCAATAAAAATTGAACGAAGAATATGTTCTTGCACTGGATATGTTTCTATAGTATCACCCAAATTAGACAGAGAGGATATACCTTTTTTTAAAATATTGATAATCGGCTCAAGAATAAAATCATTATGGTTTACCATAATTTAGCCCCATTCCATTATAGAGTTCAATAGATTCTTTTATTCTTTCACAGATATATATGCTATCATTTGGTGTGTTTTTGGACCTTTTGTGGAGTTTCTCTGCTAATTTTGAGCATTTTTCGATCAATTCTCTGATTGTGGTTTCATCATTTAAGTAGGAAATATTGCCTCCAAATAGGCATTGATATAAAAAGCCAAAGAATAAAACATCAAAGTGTACAATTTTATCAAATTTGTAAGGCGCATTGGGATTCTGATTTTTATTTTTATTTAATTCAATTTTTATCTTCTCAAGAATTTCTATATAACAAGGTGTGCCATCTGTTTCTTCAAAAATACTATAGTTTGAACCGGTATCATAGAAAGGTTGACTGTAATCGAAATCTCTAACAATTTCCCCTCTTTTGCCGAATAAATCGACTGGTATTCTATTACTTAATGACTCAACAATATTGGCAAAATCTTCTGTTCTTTCAGCCGTTTGAATAGAGTCTTTATTCATTCTGTATTGAAGAATGTAGCCTAATATTCTAATAAGTTTATTACTGCCTCTGCTAACTTTGAAATATTCTTCAAATTTTGGTGAAATAATATTTTTTAATTCAGGTGTAATTAATTTGTAAGCTTCTAATTTTTCATCAGCAGTCAATAATTCTGTTTGCGTGTTTATTGAGTAAAATGTTTGTGCGAAAAATCGCTCTTGTTCAATTTTGGTACCAGACTGAGGAGAAATAAAGGTAAATCCTAAAAATTTATCTTTAAAAAAATTATTTTTATCTACATTTGATATTCCGATTCCTTCAAAGAAATCATAGTCAGTAAACCCGTCAGGATCATCAAAATTTGTTGCAGTTGTATTACCATCACTTTGTGAGCAATATTTCCATTTGTTATTTAGATTTTTACGTGTAGGGTATTTATTGCGATATGCCAACAAAAGACTGGTTAACCTCTGTTGCCCATCTATAATCAGGTTTTCTTGGTTTGATCTGATAACTATAATCGGTGGGATAAATTGTTTATTATGTAGAGATTTAATTAATCGTTTTATTTTATAATCTTTCCATGTAAATGAACGCTGAATCTTTGGTAATTTAATGTTGCCTGTTTCAAGTAAATGAATCCAGTGGTCTAAAGAATATTCCCCATAAAAAACATTTGTTTCCATACTCTTGTCCTTTTATATAGAAAAATTTACTCTGCTCCAAAAAGCAGATTCTCTTTAATTCCGCGTATTCTATCACGAAGAACAGCCGCTTCTTCAAACTGCAAATCCCTAGCTGCCTGCTGCATGGCTTTTTCTAGTTTGGCAATTTCTTTCAAGGCATCTTCTTCGTTCTGAATCTCGCCGACTTTAACCTTGTTTTTGCCTTTCAGACGGCCTTTACTGCTGTCTTCTTCGTGGTACACGCCGTCGATGATGTCTTTGACTTGTTTCTTAATCTGTTGCGGTACGATGCCGTGTTCTTCATTGAATTTAATCTGTTTTTCGCGGCGGCGTTCGGTTTCGTCAATAGCGGCTTTCATGGAGTCGGTGATTTTGTCGGCGTACAAAATCGCTACGCCATTCACGTTGCGCGCGGCGCGGCCTATGGTTTGAATCAGGCTGCGGTGGGAGCGTAGGAAGCCTTCTTTGTCGGCGTCGAGGATGGCGACGAGGGAGACTTCGGGGATGTCCAAGCCTTCGCGCAATAGGTTGATGCCGACGAGTACGTCAAACAGTCCGAGCCGTAAATCTCTAATGATTTCAACGCGCTCTACGGTATCGATGTCGCTGTGCAGGTAGCGCACTTTGATGCCGAGTTCGCTGTAATAGTCGGTGAGTTGTTCCGCCATGCGTTTGGTGAGAGTGGTAACGAGCACGCGTTCGCCTTTTTGGATGCGGTCGTTGATTTCGCTCATCAAGTCATCGACTTGGGTGGCGACGGGGCGGATGATAATTTGGGGATCGACCAGCCCTGTGGGGCGGACGACTTGTTCGACCACTTGTCCGGCGTGTTCTTCTTCGTATTTGGCGGGGGTGGCGGAGACAAAGATGGTTTGCGGCATGACTTTTTCAAATTCGTGGAATTTGAGCGGGCGGTTGTCGCGAGCGGAAGGCAGGCGAAAGCCGTAGTCCACGAGATTTTGTTTGCGCGATGCGTCGCCTTTGTACATGCCGCCGATTTGGGTGACGGTAACGTGACTTTCGTCGATGAACATGATGGCGTTGTCGGGCAGGTAGTCCATCAGCGTGGGCGGCGGTTCGCCTTCTTTTTTGCCGGAGAAATGGCGGGAGTAGTTTTCGATGCCTTTGCAGAAGCCCATTTCGTAGAGCATTTCGAGGTCGAAGCGGGTGCGCTGTTCGATGCGTTGTTGTTCGACGGGGCGTTGTTCGCGGGCGAAAAATTCGATGCGTTCGCGCAGTTCTTCTTTGATGGACTCACAGGCGCGCAATACGGTGTCGCGTGGGGTAACGTAGTGGCTGGACGGGAAGACTGTGTAGCGGCCGACGCGTTGAATAAGGCTGCCTGAAAGCGGGTCAAACATATCGAGGCGGTCGATTTCGTCGTCAAACAGGCTGATGCGCAAGGCGTTTTCCGAGCTTTCGGCGGGGTACACGTCAATCACGTCGCCACGCACGCGGAAGCTGCCGCGTTTGAAATCCAAATCGCCGCGTTCGTATTGCATGGAAACGAGCGTAGCGATGATGTCGCGCTGCTCAATGGTGTCGCCTTCTTTGACGGACAACACCATTTGTTGATACTCGGTCGGGTCACCGATACCGTAAATGGCAGACACGGTGGCAACGATAATCACGTCGTCGCGCGTCATCAGGTTTTTGGTGGCGGAAAGGCGCATTTGTTCGATGTGTTCGTTAATCGCGCTGTCTTTTTCGATGAACAAATCGCGGCTGGGCACATAGGCTTCGGGTTGATAATAGTCGTAGTAGGAGACGAAATATTCCACTGCGTTTTCGGGGAAAAACTCGCGCATTTCGGCATAGAGCTGGGCGGCAAGGGTTTTATTGTGCGCCATGATGATGGCGGGGCGGCCGCTTTGAGCAATGACGTTCGCCATGGTGTAGGTTTTGCCCGAACCGGTTACTCCGAGCAAGGTTTGATAAGCAAGGCCGTCTGAAAGCCCTTCGAGCAGGCCGGCAATGGCGGTGGGCTGGTCGCCGGCGGGTGGGAAGGGCTGGTGGAGTTTAAACGGAGAATTGGGATATTGGATGACTTCCATAAGACGGCCTGTTTTATGTTCAGGTAAAGAGAAGATTATAACAAAGGGCCGTCTGAAAATTGATAGAGAGTCAATCTAACAAAACTAAATATTTCATTTTCTTTCTTAGCTAACTGAGGTTGGTTGTGTTAGTCAGAACAATACTTGGATGCTGGGCTGGGTCAGCTGGAGCGAATAACCCATCTTCATTCCTCAAAGGACGTGCCTGAGCACGTCCTTTTTCTTCATCCGCCTCCTCCCTTTAGATCAGGTTTCTACCCCGTAAAAGGCCGACACTCCGCATCATTGCCCCTAAATATCTCCTCGCCGTCAGTACAGTTTCCCTTCCCCTTCATTTTCCCGCACACCACCGCCGTCAGCGACTCGTTCAAACGCAGCACCCTCGGCTCCGCCTCCCTGTCCAGCGCCACCGCCTTCAGGGTAAACTTCCCTTCCAGGATCCCCTTAGCCTGGCCACTCATCCTGATACAGAAACCACCCGCTTCCTTGACCGGCAGCTCCGGCCACTTCGTCGACGTCAGCTTAAAGCTGCCCTTTTTCGCATAGAACTGCTCCATAAAGCGCGC
>NZ_JBQCVS010000035.1:0-2831 GCF_051958155.1 Neisseria sp. P0014.S009
AGCAGCGAAGAACCGAACTATACGCCTCCCAACAAAACCCGTCAACACCTTTCGCAAAATTATTTCTAGAAATTTAATCACTCCCCTGTTTTAACAGGGTTTTTATTTTATAAAAAAACTCCAACAACCTTCCTACACTATCCATACATACAAAAAACACAAAACAAAGGCCGTCTGAAATGCTCTTTCAGACGGCCTTTTTTATGTTTTCTATTTATCCAATACGTTGAAGGACAATTTCTAGGACAAATTTACTGCCTACATAGGCAAAAATCAGACTAACAAATCCAACAATAGTCCAAACGGCGGCTTTTTTGCCGCGCCATGCGGTCATACTGTGTTTCAACAATAATGCGCCATAAATCAACCACGACATAATACTGAAGATGGTTTTATGCGTGAAGGTCATGGGTTTGCCGAAAACGGCTTCGGCAAAAAACGTCCCGCTGATAACTGAATAGGTCAATAAAATGAAACCTGCCCAAATACCTTGGAACATGAGTTTCTCCAAACTCAATAATGGCGGCAAGAAGCTGACCAATGCGGAAAAACGGCGTTTGTGCAAATTACGGTTGATTAAAAGGATTAGGATGGCAAATAAGGTAACGATGCCAAACAATCCGTATGCAAGCAATGATGATGCGATGTGCGACAGTGGCAATAAGTCTACAATTTGGCGACCTGAAAAATCCCCCGGGAAAAGGAAACCCAACAATAAGGTCAATGCGGCACAGGGATACAATAAGAGTTGCACTCCGCGCAGACAATAAAAGAAGCTGCCCAAGCAATACATCATCAGCATCAGCCAGACTATCAGACTGAGCGAATAACCAAAACCGGTAATCAATACCCTATCCTGCAATACAGGGAACATCAATGCTGCGCCATGTACCAATAATGCGCCGCTCAAAATCAGCAACTCGGTTTTCAGCGGGTAAGACTTATTATTGTGCTTTTTATGTTGCAACCAGGAAAATGCGCCCAATCCGGCATACACCAGCATAAGGCAGATTAAGACAATCGGCATAAATATCTTTCTCAATAGAGGTATGAACACTTGACGGACAGCCGGCAGGGTTTCAGACGGCCTTGGTGTCGTGTTTGTGTTCTTGAAGCATAACTTCGGACTATCGTGTAAAATAATCCGAATTTTATTTTAACAAAGAATGCCCTGTATTGGGCAGCTATTCTCATTATCAAGGATAAGTATGTTAGACAACCTGACCAACCGCTTCAGCAAGGTACTTAAAAATATTCGCGGCCAATCAACGCTGACCGAAGACAATATTAAAGAAGCCTTGCGCGAGGTTCGTCTTGCCCTGCTGGAAGCCGACGTTGCATTACCCGTCGTTAAAGAATTCGTCAACACAGTCAAAGAACAGGCCCTTGGCCAAGAAGTCGTCGGCAGCCTGACGCCTGACCAAGCCTTTATCGGCGTGGTCAACCAAGCCTTAGTCGACCTGATGGGTAAGGAAAACAAAACGCTGGATTTGTCGGTTTCACCGCCTGCCATTGTTTTGATGGCCGGTTTGCAAGGTGCCGGTAAGACAACAACCGTCGGCAAACTCGCCCGCCTGCTGAAAAACGATCAGAAGAAAAAAGTTTTGGTGGTATCTGCCGACGTTTACCGCCCTGCTGCGATTGAACAGCTGCGCCTATTGGCCGAACAGGTCGGCGTGGACTTTTTCCCATCCGATACCAACCAAAAACCGGTTGAGATTGCAACTGCCGCCGTCGATTACGCCAAAAAACATTTTTACGATGTATTGATGGTCGATACCGCCGGCCGCCTGGCAATCGATGAAGAAATGATGAACGAAATCAAAGCGCTTCATGCCACGGTCAACCCGGTTGAAACTTTGTTCGTCATCGATGCCATGCTGGGTCAGGATGCTGTGAACACTGCTCAGGCATTTAATGAAGCCCTGCCGCTGACCGGTGTCGTATTGACCAAGATGGACGGCGACTCGCGCGGCGGTGCGGCATTGTCCGTACGCCATGTAACCGGCAAACCGATTAAATTTATCGGCGTCGGCGAAAAAATCAACGGTCTCGAACCTTTCCACCCCGACCGTCTTGCCAGCCGTATCCTCGGCATGGGCGACGTATTGACCCTGATTGAAGACGTTCAAAAAGGTATTGATGAAGAAGCCGCCGCCAAAATGGCGAAAAAGCTGCAAAAAGGCAAAGGCTTCGACCTCAACGACTTTAAAGAACAAATCCAGCAAATGCGCAATATGGGCGGCTTGGAAAACCTGATGTCGAAAATGCCGGGCGAACTGGGTCAAATATCGAAACAAATTCCCGAAGGCACGGCTGAAAAAGCGATGGGCAAAGTAGAAGCCATCATCAACTCGATGACCCCTAAAGAACGCGCCAACCCTGCCCTGCTCAAAGCCAGCCGCAAACGCCGTATTGCGATGGGTGCAGGCACGACCGTGCAGGAAGTAAACAAATTACTCAAACAGTTTGAACAAATGCAACAAATGATGAAGATGTTCAGCGGCAACGGCTTGGGCAAACTGATGCGTTTGGCCAAAGGTATGAAGGGAATGAAAGGCATGTTCCCAGGTTTGTAAGCCGATTTGACAGAAAACGCCGTCTGAAAAGTTTCAGACGGCGTTTTGGTTTTGTATTCTGATTAAAACCATGAGGCTTTAGCAACCATCTCTATTCTATAACGTCTAATATAAAAGGCCGAGACCTTTGCAAAATTCCCCAAAATCCCCTAAATTCCCACCAAGACATTTAGGGGATTTTTCATGAGTACCTTCTTCCGGCAAACTGCACAAGCCATGATTGCCAAACACATCGACCGTTTCCCGCTATTG
>NZ_JBQCVS010000036.1:0-2493 GCF_051958155.1 Neisseria sp. P0014.S009
CTTAAAACAAGATTGCCGCCGCTTTGCGTTTGCGCTGCCCATGAGCCGCCGCCCAAATCGCCCGTTATTTTGGCGATGCCGCGCTGTTCGCGGTTGAGCAGTGCCGTCAAGTTTTGATACAGATTAGTCATTTTGTTATCCTCAACAAAAAGATAAAAGGCCGTCTGAACATGGCTTTCAGACGGCCTTTAAAGCATCTTTAAACCAGCTTTAATCACTCGTCAAAATATCGGTCTATCGTTACATTTTGAGTAACGACAGGCGTGTCGTTTTCGATTTTAACCTCAATCGACACACCAACTACCACGCCTTGCCAGCTCCCCGAAGGCTCATTGATTTGCCAAATCTCGCCTAAATTCGCCATAGGAATGGCGTATTTATCCGATACCGGTAAAGACACCGTTTCGCGCTTATGAACGCCAGTCTCGCTTAAAGCGGCAATACCGGCGGCAAGCAAGACTGGCTGGTCGGTATAAAGCGCATTGGTCAGTGCGGAGGCGCGCGGCTCGCGGTTACTGCCGTTGCGGTACACGTCCGCACCCTTGCCCTTGTTATGGCTCGGCCAAACATAAACCCCATTGGCACGCTCCGATACATTGCGCTGGCCGCTGATGCTGAAAATCACGCTGACAGGGACACTGACATCGGCAGGCGCATCGGAAACCTCCCAAGAAGCCTTTTCCCACTTAGATTTAAACCGGACAACAGGTCGGGAGCGGTCGCTCTCCACAAATCCCCCGGCGGCTTGAGCCAGCTCTTGCAAAACAGCAATCGGCGTTTTATCGGTCAACGAATACACATCTCCCGGAATCAACCAATCAACCATCGTCCAGCCGGCCAAATCCACACCTGTCGGGCGTAAAATCTCCGTTGCGATTTGTTGCGCATAAATCGGATTGCGGTATGTACCACGGCCTTTAGGCGCATAGTCCGCGCCCAAACGGGCGGTAACACTGCGGCCGGTTACCGTATAGCTCTTTTGTCCGAAGCGGCGGTTGTCGCTGTAATCTTCCGCGATGATGACAAAAGTATCCGCATTGATTTGCACCTCGATTTCGGCTTCCCGGCCTTTCGGGCGGACATCAGGATTAATCTTGGCGAAATCATCGGGAGAAACCGTCAAACTGCCTTGCCAGCAATAACCGGCAGTATCAGTCGTAAAGGACGCAGAAAACAGCCCAATCGGCTGGCCGTCGACCGTAGCCTTAATAATATTTTGTATGATATATCCGTCTAAAACAGGAGTGCTTACCGTATCAAAACAAGCAAACGGCAGCGGAATATGGCGCGCATCGTGTGCAATCTTTTTGCGGTAAAAGCGCAGGTGCAGACGGTTTGAAGGCGGGCGGATACCGCAAACATAAGTTTCAGGAACCGGCTCCGGCTCAACCGGAATCTCATAATACTCGCAAGGCACAGCCAAAGCAGGAAGGCTTTGCGAATGCGCACAACGTGCCAATACCGCCGCCTCGCGCACCTCCGATACCAAACAATCGCCAACCGCCGCATCATCGGAAAACACACTCCCCGAACACGCAGCCAAAGCCTCGCCAAGACCTGCCGATGATCGGTCCGCATTACAACCACTTAAGAACAAATCATCGGGGAAAGCATCATGCAGACAGCCGTCCAGACCATCCATTCCGACCTGCACCGCCTGCATACAACCAGCAACCCCGTCAGACAAGCCGACCGTTTCATGCAGGTAGCTTTCCAACTCAGGCATATCGGAAAAGGCCGTCTGAAAACAAACCGCCTCCCCAACAGCCTCCGCCGTTATCCCCGACACTTGGGCAGCCATGTCGCCCAAATCATAACGACCGGCCGCGCACACTACCTGCGTTGACACCGCCTGCTGCACAAAGCCCCACGCCCCCGAAACAGTCGCATAACCATCCGGAGGGCGGTACGGAATAGGCTTAGGCGGCGTATCGGGAACAATCTCGCCGCCATCCTCAATATGGCGTAAAGGCCGTCTGAACGCCAACGGCAAGAGCTTGGATGACGGACGGGAGCCAATCGCCAAACCGAAAGGCAAAGGGATACGCGCCGAATCAGCATAAATTTTGTCTTCGGACATTTCAGACGGCCTCAACCGCCGCCGTCACGCTCGACATAAGGCTTAATAAAATCATAAGAAACAGGCTCGTATTGTTTTTTATAATCCGTCGCCACCATCAAATACTCCTCGTCTTCCTTGAGCCGGTCAAAGCGGTAGCTGCCGTCTTCCTTGCTCCAAGTATCGGCGATGCAGTACATATTAGGCCGGGCAAACAGATAAATACGGCGCGAAGCCGGCTGACCGCCCACCGTAACAATGCCCGTACCTTCGCCGGCGATATAGCCGTGGCCGCCGTATCTCCAATGCGGCGATTTGACGGCACGGCTTCGCCCAATCCGATTGACGATTTTGCTACGCAACTTGCCGCGCTTAATGGCAAGACGGCTGCGGAAAACATAATTCGGCATGGCTTACAGCTCCCAGGCTGTGAG
>NZ_JBQCVS010000037.1:0-1841 GCF_051958155.1 Neisseria sp. P0014.S009
AGAAGGTGCTCATGGAAAATCCCCTAAATGTCTTGGTGGGAATTTAGGGGATTTTGGGGAATTTTGCAAAGGTCTCGACCTGATTTCTTTTCGCTACCGGCGGCAATGCGTACCAATTGGAGAAATTCCGATTTCAGCTCAAACGGATCGTCGCTTTGGATTTTCTGTACCATTTTTTCAATGTCGCTCCAGCTCAGTTTGCCGTTGTATTCGCCGCCGCGTAGGGCTTGGGCATAGGAAGCTGCGGCAAGGGCGAGCAGGGTGTCTTTATCGGCTTGCTCCAGCGGTTTGCTGCCAACGGGAATTGCTTGTTCCATCAGCTTGCTGTCTTTTTCCCCAGGCAGTTTGTAGCGTACTTTGACAAAGGCGTATTCGTTTTTACTGCCTTTGGCGGCTGGGGCTGGGGCTTTTTGATAGCGTGATTCGTTCAGCCAGCCGTTTTTGCCTGTCGGAATGATTTCATAGATGGCGGTCACGCTGTGGCCTGAGCCGATATCGCCCGCATCTACTTTGTCATTGTTGAAGTCTTCATTGCGCAGGGTGCGGTTGGTGTAGCCGACCAAGCGGTATTCTTTGACAGTGGCAGGATTGAATTCGACTTGGATTTTGACATCTTGCGCAACGGTAGCAAGCGTGGAAGTCAGTTGCTGCTGCAGAACTTTTTTCGCTTCTTTTTCATTGTCGATATAGCTGTAATTGCCGTCGCCTGCATCGGCAATTTGTTCCATCATGTCTTCGTTGTAATTGTCCGTACCGAATCCTAGCGTGCTGAGTGAAACGCCGGTTTTTCGTTTTTCGGCAACCATGGATTTGAGCGTTTCGGTATCAGATACGCCAACGTTAAAGTCGCCATCGGTTGCCAGCAGGATACGGTTGATGCCGTTGGGTACGAAGGCTTTTTGCGCTTCTTCGTAGGCCATGCGTAAAGCGGATTCGCCCGAAGTCGAGCCTTCGGCTTTCAGTTTGTCGATGGCTTGTAGGATGGTTTCTTTATCTGAACCTGATGTGGGTGGAAGCACCAGCTCTTCGCCTGATGAATAGGTAATCAGGGTAACCTTGTCCTGAGGACGTAATTGTTGGGTCAAGATACGCAGCGTTTTTTGAACCAACGGAAGTTTATTTTCTTCATCCATGCTGCCGGATACGTCCACGAGGAACACAAGATTGGCAGGCGGCAGATCTTTCTTTGCTGTGTCTTGTGCTTGGATACCGATTTTGATCAGCTTGGCTTCCGGTTGCCATGGAGAATCAATGGTTTCAGTGTGAACGGCAAATGGGTGGCCGTCAGTAGGCAGCGGATAGTTATAAGGGAAGTAATTGACGATTTCCTCAATCCGTACAGCATCTTTAGGCGGCTGTTTGCCGCTGTTCAGAAATCGGCGGACGTTGGCGTAGCTACCGGTATCGACATCGATGCTAAATGTGGAAACGGGTTCTTGAGCAACGGATTTGACCGGTTGGTCGGGTTGGTCTTGGTAGCGTTCAGTGTTTTCTGCAAGAGACAGATTTTCTTCAGCAACGGCAGCAGCAGGCAATGCTGATTCCGGTGCGCCCTGAAGATTTTCGGTTGACGAGTCTGATCGGTCGAGAGGACCGGAACACGCAGTCAAAGCCGCTAAAGTGAGTATGGAAATGGTTTTCAGGAAGAAACGGGGCATGATTTAAGCTCCTGGGAAATATCACATGCTGATTATTAAAAGTGTTGATGGCAGTGTATTAGCAGAGTTAACGCTGGTGCTGAGTCACTTTTTTTGAATTTTAATGTGAGACCTTTGCAAAATTCCCCAAAATCCCCTAAATTCCCACCAAGACATTTAGGGGATTTTCCATGAGCACCTTCT
>NZ_JBQCVS010000038.1:0-1639 GCF_051958155.1 Neisseria sp. P0014.S009
TTGGGCATCCTGCACGAAATGCAAAAGCAGGCGCCCGACAAAGAATTCATCGCCGCGCCGACGGCAGGCAACGGCGGAAGCTGCAAAAGCTGCGCGTTCTGCCCGTGGATGGCGATGAATTCGCTGGGCGGCATCAAATACGCCCTGACAAGCGGACACAACGAAATTCTGTTGGACAGAAAGCTGGGCGAAGCCGCCAAACTGCCTTTGCAGCGTATGCTCGACTTCGCGGCAGGACTGAAGAAAAAAGATGTGTTCAACGGCATGGGTCCCGCCTGATTTGCCGTCAATATTGCCGTTTCAGACGACCTCTCAAACAAGGACAACACCATGCAAACCGATTGCGACGTATTGATTGCCGGAAACGGGCTGGCGGCACTGACGCTCGCCCTGTCGCTGCCTGAGTCGTTCCGCATCGTCATTTTGTGCAAAAACCGGCTGGACGACACCGCCAGCCGTCATGCGCAAGGCGGGATTGCGGTGGCGTGGTCGGGAGAGGACGATATCGAAAAACACGTCGTCGATACTTTGGAAGCGGGCGCAGGTTTGTGCGACGAAGCCGCCGTCCGTACCATCTTATCGCAGGGCAAACCGGCAATCGAATGGCTGCTGGCGCAGGGCGTGGCGTTCGATCGGAATCATAACGACCTGCACCTGACGCGCGAAGGCGGGCATACCTGCCGCCGAATCGCCCATGTCGCCGACTACACGGGCGAAGCCGTCATGCAGAGCCTGATTGCCCAAATACGCCGCCGCCCGAACATCCGCGTTTGCGAGCGGCAGATGGCGTTGGACATCCAAACCGAATCAGGCGCGGCGTGCGGACTGACCGTCCTCGACTGCCGAACGCAAGAAACCTACCGCATCCGCGCCCGCCATACCGTACTCGCAGGCGGCGGCCTCGGGCAAATTTACGCCGCCACCACCACGCCACCCGAATGCACGGGCGACGCCATCGCCATGGCGATACGCACAGGCTGCGCAGTCGAAAACCTCGAATTTATCCAATTCCACCCCACAGGCTTGGCAAGGCCGTCTGAAAACGGCCGTACCTTCCTGATTTCCGAAGCCGTGCGTGGCGAAGGAGGCATCCTGACCAACCAATCGGGCGAACGGTTTATGCCGCATTACGACCGCCGCGCCGAACTCGCGCCGCGCGACATTGTTGCCCGCGCCATCGCCGCCGAAATCGCCAAACAAACGCAAGACTTCGTCTCGCTCGACATCAGCCGCCAACCCGCAGCGTTCGTCCGCCGGCATTTCCCGTCCATCCATCGGCACTGCCTGTCCCAATGCGGCTTGGACATCACGCACCAAGCCATCCCCGTCCGCCCCGTGCAACACTACACCTGCGGCGGCATCCAAACCGACCCCTGCGGCAGAACCTCCTTGCCGCAGCTCTACGCCTTAGGCGAAACCGCCTGCACAGGATTGCACGGAGCCAACCGCCTCGCCAGCAACTCCCTGCTCGAATGCGTCGTTACCGCCAGGCTTGCCGCCCAAACCATCGCAGACGGACAAGCGTTCCAAACCGAACCATTCCAAAGGCCGTCTGAAAGCCCCTCCGCCGAAACAGACATCTTTTCAGACGGCCTCCAAAACGTATTCAGCCGCCCCACCCTACAAGCGTTCAACCAAC
>NZ_JBQCVS010000039.1:0-1292 GCF_051958155.1 Neisseria sp. P0014.S009
GGGGCAATGATGCGGAGTGTCGGCCTTTTACGGGGTAGAAACCTAATCGAAAGGGAGGAAGTAAAGAAAAGGACGTGCACAGGCGCGTCTTTTGGTAGGCTGATCTCAACCTTGAGTACAGCATTATTGTCTTAACCCTTTTTATTATTTTGACGAACTGAATATTTCAAATTCAGTACCTTATGCTGACACTGCAACCAGCCGGCAGAAGGTAATGCCCTGGTCAGAACTATTAGGAATTAACTGTAAACTGAGCGGAAAAGTTTAAAAGTAGAGAAAGCGGTAGTTTAAGTTATTGATGCAACATTATTCAGACGGCCCGAGCGGTCATGGGTAAAGACAATAAAAGATAAAGGCTGCAGACAAATTACACCAAGCAAAGATAGCATTGTCTGCAGGGTAAAAAGCTGGTTGATACGGCAAACATATATCTGTATCTATTTTGAAAAGCCGAGACCTTTGCAAAATAGCCCTTTCCTCAACAGCCGAAGCCCAAAACAGGTTTTCGGCTGTTATCCACTGATTCTACTCAAATACCCCCTTAATCCCCCTTGGATACCTGATTAATCAGGCATCCGGGTCGCCTTTTAGGCAGCAACAGGCGCACTTAGCCTGTTGGCGGCTTTCAACAGGTTCAAACATATCGCCTTCAGATGGCTTTGTGCACTCACTTTAATCAGCCCGAAATAGGCTGCCCGCGCATAGCGGAACTTCCGGTGCAACGTACCGAAGCTTTGTTCGACTACATAACGGGTTTTCGATAAATATCGGTTACGTTTGGTTTGCACTTCCGACAGTAGATGTTTACGGTGGGCTTTGCGCATAATGCCGTCCTGCAGCCGATGCTGTTCCAGGTGTTGCCGGTTTTCCTCACTGTCATAGCCTTTGTCGGCATAGACGGTCATATCTTTGGGCAGTCCTTCCAACAAAGGCGACAGGTGTTTGCACTCATGGGCATTGGCGGGGGTAATGTGCAGTTTCTCGATATAGCCTTCCTCATCGGTACGGGTATGTTGTTTGTAACCGAGTCTGTGTAAGGTCGCGGCGGATTTGTCATAGTTTCGCGGAAATTTTGACACTTTTAAAAATATCGGCTGTGCCAAATAAATTGCAATTCAGAAATGAAAACAAAAGCGACGCTACCGTCGCTTTTTATTTTACCAATTACATACGACCAACTCTCCACTGGCTTTACCAGTTTTATTTCTTCCGATTGTATAAGCCAATTCAAGTTGAGTGATACGGAAATCTTTAAACAATTCCCTGATATCAGGGTGGTCATTAATGGATAG
>NZ_JBQCVS010000040.1:0-1260 GCF_051958155.1 Neisseria sp. P0014.S009
ATGGTTACAGTGTGGGTGCCGTTGCCGTTGTCTTTAACATTGGCTTGTGCATTCTTACCGTCTGCACCAGTGTCACCTTTGTCGCCTTTAGCGCCGGCTTCACCAGTGTCACCTTTCGCACCAGTTGCACCGTCTTTAACGATGGTAGTAGTGGTGTTACCGTTACCGTCGGTAATGGTTACAGTGTGGGTGCCGTTGCCGTTGTCTTTAACATTGGCTTGTGCATTCTTACCGTCTGCACCAGTATCACCTTTGTCGCCTTTAGCGCCGGCTGCACCAGTATCACCTTTGTCGCCTTTAGCGCCGGCTTCACCAGTGTCACCTTTAGCGCCGGCTTCACCAGTGTCACCTTTCGCACCAGTTGCACCATCTTTAACGATGGTAGTCGTGGTGTTACCGTCACCGTCGGTGATGGTTACAGTGTGGGTACCGTTGCCGTTGTCTTTAACATTGGCTTGTGCATTCTTACCGTCTGCACCAGTTGCACCGGTGTCACCTTTTTCACCTTTGTCGCCGGTTGCACCAGTTGCACCGTCTTTAACGATGGTGGTAGTGGTGTTACCGTCGCCGTCGGTGATGGTTACAGTGTGGGTACCGTTGCCGTTGTCTTTAACATTGGCTTGTGCATTCTTACCGTCTGCACCAGTGTCACCTTTAGCGCCGGCTGCGCCAGTGTCACCTTTGTCGCCTTTAGCGCCGGCTTCACCAGTGTCACCTTTCGCACCAGTTGCACCGTCTTTAACGATGGTAGTAGTGGTGTTACCGTTACCGTCGGTAATGGTTACAGTGTGGGTGCCGTTGCCGTTGTCTTTAACATTGGCTTGTGCATTCTTACCGTCTGCACCAGTGTCACCTTTATCGCCTTTAGCACCGGCTTCACCAGTGTCACCTTTCGCACCAGTTGCACCGTCTTTAACGATGGTAGTAGTGGTGTTACCGTTACCGTCGGTGATGGTTACAGTGTGGGTGCCGTTGCCGTTGTCTTTAACATTGGCTTGTGCATTCTTACCGTCTGCACCAGTGTCACCTTTGTCACCTTTAGCGCCGGCTTCACCAGTGTCACCTTTCGCACCAGTTGCACCGTCTTTAACGATGGTAGTAGTGGTGTTACCGTTACCGTCGGTAATGGTTACAGTGTGGGTGCCGTTGCCGTTGTCTTTAACATTGGCTTGTGCATTCTTACCGTCTGCACCAGTGTCACCTTTATCGCCTTTAGCACCGGCTTCACCAGTGTCACCTTTGTCGCCTTTAGCGCCGGCT
>NZ_JBQCVS010000041.1:0-1136 GCF_051958155.1 Neisseria sp. P0014.S009
TCAACGTTTGGTACGATCGCTGGTTTATCAGAAGTCCAGCTGCCGTCCGCCTGTTTAGTTAAAGTCACTTTTTCAGGGGTGTTAGAGCCTTCAGGAGTGACGGTTACTTCTACAGTATCACCGACTTCTGCATCACTTGGCACTTTCACTTTTACTGAGCCATCAGTGGTTGATGGAGTCACTTCCGGTGCGCTTGGTGCTGTGTGGTCTGCGTTATTACCCGCATTACCTTTAGATTCAGTACTTTCATTACCTGCTGGATCTTTCGCTTTCGCAGAAACTTCAGAACCATCTTTCACTTTATCTTCAGGGATAGTGGTGCTGTCTTTACCTGCTTCAACGTTTGGTACGATCGCTGGTTTATCAGAAGTCCAGCTGCCGTCCGCCTGTTTAGTTAAAGTCACTTTTTCAGGGGTGTTAGAGCCTTCAGGAGTGACGGTTACTTCTACAGTATCACCGACTTCTGCATCACTTGGCACTTTCACTTTTACTGAGCCATCAGTGGTTGATGGAGTCACTTCCGGTGCACTTGGTGCAGTGTGGTCTGCATTATTACCCGCATTACCTTTAGATTCAGCACTTTCGTTACCCGCTGGATCTTTCGCTTTCGCAGAAACTTCAGAACCATCTTTCACTTTATCTTCAGGGATAGTGGTGCTGTCTTTACCTGCTTCAACGTTTGGTACGATCGCTGGTTTATCAGAAGTCCAGCTGCCGTCCGCCTGTTTAGTTAAAGTCACTTTTTCAGGTGTATTAGAATCTTCAGGAGTTACTGTCACTTCTACAGTATCACCGACTTCTGCATCACTTGGCACTTTCACTTTTACTGAGCCATCAGTGGTTGATGGAGTCACTTCCGGTGCACTTGGTGCAGTGTGGTCTGCATTATTACCCGCATTACCTTTAGATTCAGCACTTTCGTTACCCGCTGGATCTTTCGCTTTCGCAGAAACTTCAGAACCATCTTTCACTTTATCTTCAGGGATAGTGGTGCTGTCTTTACCTGCTTCAACATTTGGTACGATCGCTGGTTTATCTGAAGTCCAGCTGCCGTCCGGTTGTTTAGTTAAGGTGACTTTTTCAGGGGTGTTAGAACCTTCAGGGGTGACGGTTACTTCAACAGTATCACCGACTTC
>NZ_JBQCVS010000042.1:0-877 GCF_051958155.1 Neisseria sp. P0014.S009
TTTTGCAGGCAGGCGAATGTTTCGCGGCTGGTCAGCGTCCACTCGAACTGACGGACGAACTCGTCGAAATGGTGTTGTACCACACGATAGAGATTGATGAGCTGTCCGTTGATATCGTTGAGCACCTCAACTTTTGCAGGAACCGGGCGCATAAAGAACAACGCCGCTCCACCGGAAAACAACTCAACATAACAAGAATGCTCGGGGAACATGGGCAAAAGATGTTTTGCCAAACGACGTTTGCCACCCATCCAGGGGATAATAGGTAATGTCTGTTGCATTTTTTGCATCATATATACTCCTAAATTATGGCATTCGCGATGCTCTAAATCAGATTTAATATGATGCTCAAAGGCATTCTTTTGATTTATTAATTAGCTGAAAGAATTGATGTTTTTACAACGAGTGCACTTTATTTGTACACAACCGCTGCCTTTTGCCAGCAATTTCCCACAAAACTTACAGCGTAATTCACGATAGATTTGCATTTGCATCCACTCCTGTATCAGATAGAATGCCTCGGTCTCTAGAGACTAAGGCGGCCTTAGAAGTCAATGCAGGCATAATCTGCTTGGCTGGCGTAACAGTGTTGCCGCACTGTTACGTCGCCGTCCCACTTATATTTAAAATCCTCCACAAGGCCGCCTTATTCAGACGGCCTTTTATTTATATTTGCCCACAAATAGCGCAACTCTTTGGCTTTTGCGATGATACGTTCGGCGCATAATTATTTTAAGACGTTATACGAAAGCAACGCCTGGCTGTACTGCACTTATCCTTATACGCCCAGCTCTAAAACAGTAGTATCGGGAGCCTGACCAAGGATACGGTTGCTCAATACATCATAAAACACGCGCTGATTTAAAGCGGCTTGTCC
>NZ_JBQCVS010000043.1:0-586 GCF_051958155.1 Neisseria sp. P0014.S009
ATTTACGGTGCAGCGTACCGAAGCTTTGTTCAACCACATAACGGGTCTTCGACAAATATCGGTTGCGTTTGGTTTGCGCCTCCGTCAGCGGACGGTTGCGGCAGGCCTTGCGCATAATGCCGTCCAACAACTGATGTTCTTTCAGATGTTGTCGGTTTTCCGCACTGTCGTAGCCTTTATCGGCATAGACGGTCGTATCTTCGGCAATGCCCCCCAACAAAGGCAACAGGTGGTTGCACTCATGGGTATTGGCAGGGGTGATGTGCAATTTCTCGATATAGCCTTCCTCATCGGTACGGGTATGTTGTTTGTAACCGAGTTTGTATAAACCGTTTTTCTTTGTCCAGCGGGCATCTTTATCTTTACTCGGTGTGGTTTGACCGCTGACTTGTCCTTTTTCATCGACTTCTATGGCCTGGCGCTGTTTGCTGCCGGCAGTCTGAATAATGGTGGCGTCAATGACGGCGGCGGATGCCTTCTCTACTTTTAGGTTTTTCTCGGCCAGTTGTCGGTTAATCAGTTCCAGCAATTCGGACAGGGTGTCGTCTTGCGCCAGCCAGTTGCGGTAGCGGCATAAGGTGCTGTA
>NZ_JBQCVS010000044.1:0-503 GCF_051958155.1 Neisseria sp. P0014.S009
ACGCCTTTTTGGATTTCGGCTTTGGTGTTATCAGCCAAGTCGATGCTGTAGTCGGTCACGTTGTCGGCCTTTTCAGCGGCGGTAACAGTCAATTTGCTCGAACCGGCGCTCGCAGTCGTGCCTTTGGCGTTGACGGTGTAAACGTCTTGGCCGTTGGTGTCGACGGTTTTAACCACGTCTTTGATGTTGGTACCGGCACGTACTTCGGTACGGGCGGCGGCGCTTTGCTGTTTCAGCTGGCTGTAGTTGACGGCGTCGTTGTCATCGGTACCGGCGGCAACGTTGGTGATCTTGTTGCCGGCGGCATTGATGCCTGACTTGATCACACTCGGGCCACCGGTAATGGTGAGGCCGTCTGTATTCAGTTTGCTGTTGCCTGCGGTGACGCTGTCAACGGTGATGTCTTTGGCCAGTTTCAGCTGTGCGCCACCGGCTACGGTTTCGCTGATGATGTTGCTGTCGCCTTTGACATTGATGGTGTCGCCCAATGCGTAGTTGTTGCT
>NZ_JBQCVS010000045.1:0-496 GCF_051958155.1 Neisseria sp. P0014.S009
GCTCGGAGATGTGTATAAGAGACAGGACTACAAGGGTATCTAATCCCGTTTGCTACCCTAGCTTTCGTGCATCAGCGTCAGTAAAGACCCAGTGAGTCGCCTTCGCCACCGGTGTTCCTGAGGATATCAACGCATTTCACCGCTCCACCCTCAGTTCCACTCACCTCTGTCTTACTCTAGCAAAGTAGTATCGAGTGCAGTTCCATAGTTAAGCTATGGTATTTCACACCCGACTTACTCCACCGCCTACGCACCCTTTAAGCCCAGTAATTCCGAATAACGTTCGTGAGACTCGTCTTACCGCGGCTGCTGGCACGAGTTTAGCCCTCACTTCCTCTGCGTATTAGTCAAACTTGGCTCTACACCAAATTTTCCTCCACACTGACAGCGGTTTACAACCCGAAGGCCTTCATCCCGCACGCGGCATCGCTTGGTCAAGCTTGCGCTCATTGCCAAAAATCCTCGACTGCAGCCACCCGTAGGCTGTCTCTTATAC
>NZ_JBQCVS010000046.1:0-495 GCF_051958155.1 Neisseria sp. P0014.S009
GTGTATAAGAGACAGGACTACTGGGGTATCTAATCCCTTTTGCTCCCCTAGCCTTCGAGCCTCAGCGTCAGATGTTGTCCAGTAGCTCGCCTTCGCCACGAGTGTTCCTATCGATATCCACGCATTTCACTGCTACACCGATAATTCCAGCTACCTCTCCAACCCTCAAGCACGTCAGTATCGGATGCAGTTCCGGGGTTGAGCCCCGGGATTTCACATCTGACTTACCACGCCGCCTACGCTCCCTTTACGCCCAGTGATTCCGAACAACGCTCGGGACCTTCGTATTACCGCGGCTGCTGGCACGAAGTTAGCCGTCCCTTCCTCTTCCGGTACTATCAACCCTGTTCGCTATTAACGACCAGGTCTTGCTCCCGGATGACAGGAGTTTACAATCCGAAGACCGTCATCCTCCACGCGGCGTTGCACCATCAGGGTTGCCCCCATTGTGAATTATTCTCGACTGCTGCCTCCCGTAGGCTGTCTCTTATACAC
>NZ_JBQCVS010000047.1:0-480 GCF_051958155.1 Neisseria sp. P0014.S009
GCTCGGAGATGTGTATAAGAGACAGGACTACTAGGGTATCTAATCCTGTTTGCTCCCCACGCTTTCGCACCTCAGCGTCAGTATCGAGCCAGTGAGCCGCCTTCGCCACTGGTGTTCCTCCGAATATCTACGAATTTCACCTCTACACTCGGAATTCCACTCACCTCTCTCGATCTCTAGATCGCCAGTATCAAAGGCAGTTCCGGAGTTGAGCTCCGGGATTTCACCCCTGACTTAACGACCCGCCTACGTGCGCTTTACGCCCAGTAATTCCGAACAACGCTAGCCCCCTTCGTATTACCGCGGCTGCTGGCACGAAGTTAGCCGGGGCTTAT
Organism: Neisseria sp. P0014.S009; assembly: GCF_051958155.1. NCBI lineage: Bacteria > Pseudomonadati > Pseudomonadota > Betaproteobacteria > Neisseriales > Neisseriaceae > Neisseria > Neisseria sp. P0014.S009. The sequence continues at coordinate 336 of NZ_JBQCVS010000047.1, forward strand.
TCTGCGGGTACCGTCATTATCGTCCCCGCCAAAAGAGCTTTACAATCCGAAGACCTTCGTCACTCACGCGGCATGGCTGGATCAGGCTTGCGCCCATTGTCCAATATTCCCCACTGCTGCCACCCGTAGGCTGTCTCTTATACAC
>NZ_JBQCVS010000048.1:0-463 GCF_051958155.1 Neisseria sp. P0014.S009
ATCTAATCCCGTTTGATCCCCTGGCTTTCGCGCCTCAGCGTCAGAAGAGATCCAGCACGCCGCCTTCGCCACCGGAGTTCCCATGGATATCAACGCATTTCACCGCTCCACCCACGGTTCCGCGTGCCCCTATCTCCCTCGAGACTTCCAGTATCCGAGGCAGTTCTCCAGTTGAGCTGGAGGATTTCACCCCGGACTTGGCAGCCCGCCTACGCGCCCTTTAAGCCCAGTGATTCCGAACAACGTTCGCACGGTTCGTCTTACCGCGGCTGCTGGCACGAACTTAGCCCGTGCTTCCTCCAGGGATAGATCACACGGTTTCCCGCTTTTCTCCCCCTCGACAGGGCTTTACAACCCGAAGGCCTTCATCGCCCACGCGGCGTCGCTCGGTCGTGCTTGCGCACATTGCCGAAGATCCTCGACTGCAGCCCCCCGTAGGCTGTCTCTTATACACATCTGACGC
>NZ_JBQCVS010000049.1:0-462 GCF_051958155.1 Neisseria sp. P0014.S009
GACTACTAGGGTATCTAATCCCGTTCGCTCCCTTGGCTTTCGTGCCTCAGCGTCAGTTATCCCCCAGTGTGCCGCTTTCGCCTCCGGTGTTCCTGCCAATATCAACACATTTCACCGTTCCACTGGCAGTTCAGCACACCCCTAGGATACTCTAGCAATTCAGTTTCAAACGCAATGCCTCAGTTGAGCTCAGGCATTTCACATCTGACTTGAATCGCCGCCTACGCACCCTTTAAGCCCAGTGATTCCGAATAACGTTCGCACAGTACGTGTTACCGCGGCTGCTGGCACGTACTTAGCCCGTGCTTCCTTTGAGGCTCTGTCAACTTCGGAGGAGTACCTCCGAAGATTTCATCCCCTCTGACAGCGGTTTACAACCCAAGGGCCTTCATCCCGCACGCGGCGTCGCTCCGTCAGACTTTCGTCCATTGCGGAAGATTCTCGACTGCAGCCACCCGTAGG
>NZ_JBQCVS010000050.1:0-458 GCF_051958155.1 Neisseria sp. P0014.S009
GATGTGTATAAGAGACAGGACTACTGGGGTATCTAATCCTGTTCGCTCCCCACGCTTTCGCTCCTCAGCGTCAGTATCGGCCCAGAGACCCGCCTTCGCCACCGGTGTTCCTCCTGATATCTGCGCATTTCACCGCTACACCAGGAATTCCAGTCTCCCCTACCACACTCTAGTCTGCCCGTACCCACCGCAAGTCCGGAGTTGAGCCCCGGATTTTCACGGCAGACGCGACAAACCGCCTACAAGCTCTTTACGCCCAATAATTCCGGACAACGCTCGCACCCTACGTATCACCGCGGCTGCTGGCACGTAGTTAGCCGGTGCTTCTTCTGCAGGTACCGTCAGTTTCGTCCCTGCTGAAAGCGGTTTACAACCCGAAGGCCGTCATCCCGCACGCGGCGTTGCTGCGTCAGGCTTTCGCCCATTGCGCAATATTCCCCACTGCTGCCTCCCGTAGG
>NZ_JBQCVS010000051.1:0-456 GCF_051958155.1 Neisseria sp. P0014.S009
GTATAAGAGACAGCCTACGGGTGGCTGCAGTGGGGAATATTGCACAATGGGCGCAAGCCTGATGCAGCAACGCCGCGTGAGGGACGACGGCCTTCGGGTTGTAAACCTCTTTTAGTAGGGAAGAAGCGAAAGTGACGGTACCTGCAGAAAAAGCACCGGCTAACTACGTGCCAGCAGCCGCGGTAATACGTAGGGTGCAAGCGTTGTCCGGAATTATTGGGCGTAAAGAGCTCGTAGGCGGTTTGTCGCGTCTGCTGTGAAAACCCGAGGCTCAACCTCGGGCCTGCAGGGTACGGGCAGACTAGAGTGCGGTAGGGGAGATTGGAATTCCTGGTGTAGCGGTGGAATGCGCAGATATCAGGAGGAACACCGATGGCGAAGGCAGATCTCTGGGCCGTAACTGACGCTGAGGAGCGAAAGGGTGGGGAGCAAACAGGATTAGATACCCCTGTAGTC
>NZ_JBQCVS010000052.1:0-450 GCF_051958155.1 Neisseria sp. P0014.S009
CTATGATGCATTAAAAGCTTATCTTATGATGTTCCACAAAGAACATTTTGATGCTGCTTTTATGCAAAATTGGTTAATGTCCAATTTGTCTAAAACAGAATCATCAGGCATGAGTGACCAACAAAAAAAATCTGTTGAAAAAGCTCTGAATCAGATTCTTTAAAAACAAAGCATTACACCTAGAGTTCCCTATGACGAAGAATTAGTAGTACGTCGTAGACAGGAAATTGCACAAAGAGACATTGCAACCATGGTATTAGAAGATACTATAAACACAGTTACTCTCTCAGGAAAAGAAGGAGTTACACCTGTATCTTTTTCAAGTATGGGTGGTGTGCAAAGTCACTTGCTATTCCGACGTAAGACTGGTGGGGCTTTAAAAGAACCTATTAACTTTATTTATACCAAAGAACCCTACATTACTAAAGTTTTACCTGCCATGGTTAAATC
>NZ_JBQCVS010000053.1:0-449 GCF_051958155.1 Neisseria sp. P0014.S009
GCCTACGGGGGGCAGCAGTGAGGAATATTGGACAATGGGCGCAAGCCTGATCCAGCCATGCCGCGTGCAGGATGACGGTCCTATGGATTGTAAACTGCTTTTATACAGGAAGAAACACCTCTACGTGTAGAGACTTGACGGTACTGTAAGAATAAGGATCGGCTAACTCCGTGCCAGCAGCCGCGGTAATACGGAGGATCCAAGCGTTATCCGGAATCATTGGGTTTAAAGGGTCCGTAGGCGGTTTAGTAAGTCAGTGGTGAAAGCCCATCGCTCAACGGTGGAACGGCCATTGATACTGCTAAACTTGAATTATTAGGAAGTAACTAGAATATGTAGTGTAGCGGTGAAATGCTTAGAGATTACATGGAATACCAATTGCGAAGACAGGTTACTACTAATGGATTGACGCTGATGGACGAAAGCGTGGGTAGCGAACAGGATTAGAT
>NZ_JBQCVS010000054.1:0-447 GCF_051958155.1 Neisseria sp. P0014.S009
CCTACGGGCGGCTGCAGTCGAGGATCTTCGGCAATGGGGGCAACCCTGACCGAGCGATGCCGCGTGGGCGACGAAGGCCTTCGGGTTGTAAAGCCCTGTCGAGGGGGAGAAAGCCGCAAGGCGGATCCATCCCTGGAGGAAGCTCGGGCTAAGTTCGTGCCAGCAGCCGCGGTAAGACGAACCGAGCGAACGTTGTTCGGAATCACTGGGCTTAAAGGGCGCGTAGGCGGGCTATCAAGTCTGGGGTGAAATGCCACGGCTCAACCGTGGAACGGCCTCAGATACTGACGGCCTGGAGGGAGGTAGGGGCATGTGGAACTGTAGGTGGAGCGGTGAAATGCGTTGATATCTACAGGAACTCCGGTGGCGAAAGCGGCGTGCTGGATCTCTTCTGACGCTGAGGCTCGAAAGCTAGGGGAGCAAACGGGATTAGATACCCCAGTAGTC
>NZ_JBQCVS010000055.1:0-443 GCF_051958155.1 Neisseria sp. P0014.S009
CCTACGGGCGGCTGCAGTGGGGAATTTTCCGCAATGGGCGAAAGCCTGACGGAGCAAGACCGCGTGGGGGAAGAAGGCTCTTGGGTTGTAAACTCCTTTTCTCTGGGAAGAACAAAATGACGGTACCAGAGGAATCAGCATCGGCTAACTCCGTGCCAGCAGCCGCGGTAAGACGGAGGATGCAAGCGTTATCCGGAATGATTGGGCGTAAAGCGTCCGCAGGTGGCAGGTCAAGTCTGCTGTCAAAGACCGGGGCTTAACCTCGGAAAGGCAGTGGAAACTGAACAGCTAGAGTATGGTAGGGGCAAAGGGAATTCCTGGTGTAGCGGTGAAATGCGTAGAGATCAGGAAGAACATCGGTGGCGAAGGCGCTTTGCTGGACCATAACTGACACTCAGGGACGAAAGCTAGGGGAGCGAATGGGATTAGATACCCCAGTAGTC
>NZ_JBQCVS010000056.1:0-441 GCF_051958155.1 Neisseria sp. P0014.S009
CCTACGGGCGGCAGCAGTGAGGAATATTCGTCAATGGGGGCAACCCTGAACGAGCAACGCCGCGTGGAGGATGAAGGCCCTTGGGTTGTAAACTCCTTTTCTGTGGGAAGAGGAAGGACGGTACCACAGGAATAAGTCACGGCTAACTACGTGCCAGCAGCCGCGGTAATACGTAGGTGGCAAGCGTTATCCGGAATTACTGGGCGTAAAGCGCACGCAGGCGGCTGTCCAAGTCTGACGTGAAAGCTCCTGGCTTAACTGGGAGAGGTCGTTGGAAACTAGATGGCTTGAGGCGAGGAGAGGGGTGTAGAATTCCCGGTGTAGTGGTGGAATGCGTAGATATCGGGAGGAATACCAGTGGCGAAAGCGACACCCTGGCCTTTGCCTGACGCTCAGGTGCGAAAGCGTGGGTAGCGAACGGGATTAGATACCCCAGTAGTC
>NZ_JBQCVS010000057.1:0-435 GCF_051958155.1 Neisseria sp. P0014.S009
AAGCCTGACCGAGCGACGCCGCGTGTGGGATGAAGGCCCTTGGGTTGTAAACCACTGTCAGAGGGGATGAAATGCAGGTGGGTTCTCCCATCTGTTTGACATAGCCTCAGAGGAAGGACGGGCTAAGTTCGTGCCAGCAGCCGCGGTAAGACGAACCGTCCAAACGTTATTCGGAATCACTGGGCTTAAAGGGCGCGTAGGCGGCCGAGCGGGTCGTGGGTGAAATCCCCCAGCTTAACTGGGGAACTGCTTACGATACCACTGCGGCTCGAGGAAGGAAGGGGCAATTGGAACTGTCGGTGGAGCGGTGAAATGCGTAGATATCGAAAGGAATACCAAAGGCGAAGGCAGGACTCTGGGCATTTTCTGACGCTGATGCACGAAGGCCAGGGTAGCAAACAGGATTAGATACCCGAGTAGTCCTTTCTCTTATAC
>NZ_JBQCVS010000058.1:0-426 GCF_051958155.1 Neisseria sp. P0014.S009
GGCGAAAGCCTGACCGAGCGACGCCGCGTGTGGGATGAAGGCCTTCGGGTTGTAAACCGCTGTCAGAGGGGAGGAATGGGCGGAGGGTAATCTCTTCGTTTTGACCTATCCTCAGAGGAAGTACGGGCTAAGTTCGTGCCAGCAGCCGCGGTAAGACGAACCGTACGAACGTTTTTCGGTATCACTGGGCTTTAAGGGTGCGTAGGCGGCGCTTTAAGTCGGGTGTGAAATCCTTCGGCTCAACCGAAGAATTGCGCCCGATACTGGGGTGCTAGAGGGAGACAGGGGTGAGCGGAACTGATGGTGGAGCGGTGAAATGCGTTGATATCATCAGGAACACCGGTGGCGAAAGCGGCTTACTGGGTCTCTTCTGACGCTGAGGAACGAAAGCTAGGGTAGCGAACGGGATTAGATACCCGTGTAGTC
>NZ_JBQCVS010000060.1:0-393 GCF_051958155.1 Neisseria sp. P0014.S009
GCCCAGAGCGGCGCCTTCGCCGCTGGTGTTCCTCATGATATCTGCGCATTTCACCGCTACACCATGAATTCCCCGCTCCCCTACCGTACTCTAGTCATAGCAGTATCGGGTGGCCTCTCTGGGTTGAGCCCAGAGTTTTCACACCCGACTTACCGAACCGCCTACGAGCTCTTTACGCCCAATAAATCCGGACAACGCTTGGTGCCTACGTGTCACCGCGGCTGCTGGCACGTAGTTGGCCGCACCTTCTTCTGAAAGTACCGTCAGTTTCGTTCCTTCTGAAAGCGGTTTACAACCCGAAGGCCTTCTTCCCGCACGCGGCGTTGCTGCGTCAGGCTTTCGCCCATTGCGCAAGATTCCCCACTGCAGCCACCCGTAGGCTGTCTCTTATAC
>NZ_JBQCVS010000061.1:0-391 GCF_051958155.1 Neisseria sp. P0014.S009
GCTTTCGCCTCTGGCGTTCCTTCCGATATCAACGCATTTCACCGCTCCACCATCTGTTCCGCCCACCTCTGTCTCCCTCAAGTCCGGTGGTTTGAAGCGCAGTTCCCCGGTTGAGCCGGGGGATTTCACACCTCACCTACCAGACCGCCTACGAACTCTTTAAGCCCAGTGATACCGAACAACGCTTGCCACCTCTGTATTACCGCGGCTGCTGGCACAGAGTTAGCCGTGGCTTCCTCAACCGGTACCGTCAGTCTTCGACGTGTTAGGTCGAAGCTTTTCGTCCCGATCAACAGGAGTTTACAATCCGAAGACCTTCATCCCGCACGCGGCGTCGCTCGGTCAAGCTTGCGCTCATTGCCGAAGATTCTCGACTGCAGCCACCCGTAGG
>NZ_JBQCVS010000062.1:0-387 GCF_051958155.1 Neisseria sp. P0014.S009
CCTTCCTATATCTACGCATTTCACCGCTACACAGGAAATTCCACCACCCTCTACCGTACTCTAGCTATGCAGTTTTGGATGCAGTTCCCAGGTTGAGCCCGGGGATTTCACATCCAACTTACATAACCACCTACGCGCGCTTTACGCCCAGTAATTCCGATTAACGCTTGCACCCTCTGTATTACCGCGGCTGCTGGCACAGAGTTAGCCGGTGCTTTTTCTTTGGGTTAGGTCAAGACCAAAGGGTATTAACCCTTGGCTTTTCATCCCCACTAAAAGTGCTTTACAACCCGCAGGCCTTCTTCACACACGCGGCGTCGCTGGATCAGGGTTGCCCCCATTGTCCAATATTCCCCACTGCTGCCCCCCGTAGGCTGTCTCTTATAC
>NZ_JBQCVS010000063.1:0-371 GCF_051958155.1 Neisseria sp. P0014.S009
CCAAATGATTGGTCATAGCCTGCGGTCTGCCAATATGGTGGGTCTGCATAGAAGAAGGTGTGCTCACGGTCATATCGTTTGAAACAACGATCCCACGATTCATTCTCTATATAAACACCTTTGAAACGGTCTTTAGCAGCCTTTAATTTAACCTCAATCTGAGATGCATCCCACGCTTTTGACGTGGTAGCTGTACCAAAATGCTGATGGACGGTTTTGCCGCCGAAGGCGTTGTGTTGAAGGTAGAAGAAACGAGCGGCACGTTGAATATCTGTCATGCATTCGGGCGGCGTATTTTGCAGGCAGGCGAATGTTTCGCGGCTGGTCAGCGTCCACTCGAACTGACGGACGAACTCGTCGAAATGGTGTTG
>NZ_JBQCVS010000064.1:0-371 GCF_051958155.1 Neisseria sp. P0014.S009
GTTATAAATGTTAAGTTTTGTGGTAACAAAGGTAACAAGTGATTTTGCCTCGCGCATATGGTTTTATCTTTTCGCGTGTCTTGGTCTTCTTTCCTTTTTATGGACTCCAAAAATTCAAGGGGCTGTATTATTACGCGCGCGCGTATTGGTGTCGAAATTATTTATCCCTCGTCTGTCTTTATTGGTCATGGCGGAAACAGGGCGCAATTTCGCTGTAAGCGCGTTTTGCCTTTTGGGTAGGGGTAGGTATAGGGTAGGGTGTGAATGGCTCTAATTTTTGAAATTTAGGGGCTTCCTGTTGATTTTATGCTTTCTTGGTTGGTCTGCCTGAATGTTTGGACGTAAAAAAGCCCGCCTGTGTTGGTCATGGC
>NZ_JBQCVS010000065.1:0-369 GCF_051958155.1 Neisseria sp. P0014.S009
CTGTGGGGAGGGACGAAAGAGCACGTTCTAACAGGACGTGTGTTGACGGTACCTCCTTAGCAAGCACCGGCTAACTCTGTGCCAGCAGCCGCGGTAAGACAGAGGGTGCAAACGTTGCTCGGAATCACTGGGCGTAAAGGGCGTGTAGGCGGGAAGGAAAGTCAGATGTGAAATCCCTGGGCTCAACCCAGGAACTGCATTTGAAACTCCCTTTCTTGAGTACCGGAGAGGAAGGCGGAATTCCTGGTGTAGAGGTGAAATTCGTAGATATCAGGAGGAACACCGGTGGCGAAGGCGGCTTTCTGGACCTGTACTGACGCTGAGGCGCGAAGGCGTGGGTAGCGAACGGGATTAGATACCCCTGTAGTC
>NZ_JBQCVS010000066.1:0-364 GCF_051958155.1 Neisseria sp. P0014.S009
GTATAAGAGACAGCCTACGGGTGGCAGCAGTGGGGAATATTGCACAATGGGCGCAAGCCTGATGCAGCGACGCCGCGTGAGGGATGACGGCCTTCGGGTTGTAAACCTCTTTCAGTACCGACGAAGCGCAAGTGACGGTAGGTACAGAAGAAGGACCGGCCAACTACGTGCCAGCAGCCGCGGTAATACGTAGGGTCCGAGCGTTGTCCGGAATTACTGGGCGTAAAGAGCTCGTAGGTGGTTTGTCGCGTTGTCCGTGAAAACTCACAACTCAATTGTGGGCGTGCGGGCGATACGGGCAGACTGGAGTACTGCAGGGGAGACTGGAATTCCTGGTGTAGCGGTGGAATGCGCAGATATCAGG
>NZ_JBQCVS010000067.1:0-360 GCF_051958155.1 Neisseria sp. P0014.S009
ACGCATTTCACTGCTACACCGAGAATTCCAGATCCCCCTCCAGTTCTCTAGCATGGGAGTATCGGATGCTATTCGGAGGTTGAGCCCCCGGATTTCACATCTGACTTTCCACGCCACCTACGCACACTTTACGCCCAGTAATTCCGAACAACGCTTGAGACCTCTGTATTACCGCGGCTGCTGGCACAGAGTTAGCCGTCCCCTCCTCTTGCGGTACCATCAAACAATCAGGTTATTAGCCTGAGTACCTTGTTCTCGCATGACAGGAGTTTACAATCCGAAGACCTTATCCTCCACGCGGCGTCGCTCCATCAGGGTTGCCCCCATTGTGAAAGATTCTCGACTGCTGCCACCCGTAGG
>NZ_JBQCVS010000068.1:0-359 GCF_051958155.1 Neisseria sp. P0014.S009
GTTTGATACCGCGCGTTTCAACGCTTTGGAAGAACAACGCAAAGCCGTTCAAGTGAAAACAGAATAGTTGCATGCTTCGCGCAACAGTATTTCTAAACAAATCGGTGCGTTGAAATGCCAAGGCAAACACGAAGAGGCTCAAGCTGCAATGGATCAGGTTGCCCAAATCAAAGCGGATTTTTAGCAGACTGCCGCTGATTTGGATGCCGTTCAGAAAGATTTTGATGCTTGGTTGCTAAGTATTCCGAACCTGCCGCACGAAAGTGTGCCTGTCGGTAAAGACGAAACTGTAAAGTTTGAGGTCCGCAAAGTCGGTACGCCGCGAGAATTTGACTTTGAAATCAAAGACCATGTTGATT
>NZ_JBQCVS010000069.1:0-358 GCF_051958155.1 Neisseria sp. P0014.S009
CTATGGTACTGGGTATCGTATGTGGGGCAACCGTCTTGCCTGTTTCCCAACTACTTCTCACATCAAGAACTTTGAGGTAGCCCAACGTACTGGAGACTTGATTGACGAATCCATCCGTCGCGCTGAGCTGCAATATGTCGACAAACCGATTGATGATGCGTTAATCGACAGTTTGATTGAAACGGTTCGTACTTATTTGGGTACGCTGCCCTCCATTGTGGGTTTTTCGGTTGGTTTGGACTATGACTACGACCTTCCAGATGCGTTCAGTAAAGGTCAAGTGCCGATTGTTTACGACTACACGCCTAAACTGCCGGCCGAGCGTCTGACCAATACCAGCGTGATGACCCGCAAGTAT
>NZ_JBQCVS010000070.1:0-352 GCF_051958155.1 Neisseria sp. P0014.S009
CGGCAGAAACGAACGGGTTGCCGACGCGGTCACCGCCTATCCACCCGCCGATGTTGAGGATATTCGGAACGCGGACGCCGGGATAGGCCGTCTGAAAATCGCGTTCCATGGTGCGGTAGAGCTTGGGCAGGGCTTCAAAGAAGCTCATTGGGTCGATGGATACACGGTTGTTGATTTCGTCGTTGTCGCTAAGTTTGTGGCGGCGCGTTTCGCTGGTCTGCCACAAGCCCACAAGCACGGTGTCGATTTCGCGGCGCAACTGAGCCAGCGCTTCAGGTTTAGTGCAGCGTTCGCGTTGCGGCAGCAGGGCGCGGATGCGGCGGTTGAATATCATGTCGGTTTGGCGTTGCTC
>NZ_JBQCVS010000071.1:0-351 GCF_051958155.1 Neisseria sp. P0014.S009
GAGTAAACACATAACAAAGTAACCGACCCATAATTACGGTTCGGTGACGCATATGTTTTTGAATACGGAGTGTTTTATACATCCCGATCGTGATGTGAAAACCGGTTGGGTAATGCTGGATTATGTTACAGCTGATTTAGACAAAGCAGCTTGGAAGTTGGTACAGCAGATTTCCGACATCCCGTTGTTGGATCATTGGCAGTACCCGGTGTTATCTGAGCTTTCCTCAGATAATTCTGTAATACGCTTCCAATCTGAAATTGGCGAAGAGTATGCCGCTGTCGGTTTACAGGCTGTTAAAGTGACCGTTCCTGAAGATTTTGATGTGCGATTGACCGCAATGCTTCAAAG
>NZ_JBQCVS010000072.1:0-350 GCF_051958155.1 Neisseria sp. P0014.S009
CTCGCAGTTCCACTTACCTCTCCTGCACTCTAGACACCCAGTTTCAAATGCAGCACCCAAGTTAAGCTCGGGTATTTCACATCTGACTTAAATGTCCGCCTACGCATCCTTTACGCCCAGTAAATCCGGACAACGCTTGCCACCTACGTATTACCGCGGCTGCTGGCACGTAGTTAGCCGTGGCTTATTCACCAGGTACCTTCAATTTTCCTCGCAAGGAAATTTTATCCCCTGGCAAAAGCAGTTTACAACCCAGAAGGCCTTCTTCCTGCACGCGGCATGGCTGGTTCAGACTTGCATCCATTGACCAATATTCCCTACTGCAGCCACCCGTAGGCTGTCTCTTATAC
>NZ_JBQCVS010000073.1:0-349 GCF_051958155.1 Neisseria sp. P0014.S009
GACTACAGGGGTATCTAATCCCGTTTGCTCCCCTAGCTTTCGCGCCTCAGCGTCAGTTATGGTCCAGGATGCCGCCTTCGCCACCGGTATTCCTCCAGATATCTACGCATTTCACCGCTACACCTGGAATTCTACATCCCTCTCCCATACTCAAGCCTCCCAGTATCAGACGCAGTTCCCAGGTTAAGCCGGGGGATTTCACGTCTGACTTAGAAGGCCGCCTACGCGCCCTTTACGCCCAGTAATTCCGAACAACGCTTGCCACCTCTGTATTACCGCGGCTGCTGGCACAGAGTTAGCCGTTGATTCCTCAACCGGTACCGTCAGTCTTCAACGTATTAGGTTGAAG
>NZ_JBQCVS010000074.1:0-344 GCF_051958155.1 Neisseria sp. P0014.S009
TAATTGTTACAGTTGAATAGGCTGTGACTTGATAGTAGCGGAAGAGGAAGGGACGGCTAACTCTGTGCCAGCAGCCGCGGTAATACAGAGGTCCCAAGCGTTGTTCGGATTTACTGGGCGTAAAGGGTGCGTAGGTGGTTATATAAGTTTGGTGTGAAATCTCCAAGCCTAACTTGGAAACTGCATCAAAAACTGTACAACTAGAGGATTGAAGAGGAGATTGGAATTCTCGGTGTAGCAGTGAAATGCGTAGATATCGAGAGGAACACCAGTGGCGAAAGCGAGTCTCTGGGCAAATCCTGACACTGAGGCACGAAAGCTAGGGGAGCAAACAGGATTAGATA
>NZ_JBQCVS010000075.1:0-341 GCF_051958155.1 Neisseria sp. P0014.S009
GTCTTTACCGGATCACTTGCCGAGCAAGCTGGTCGCCGATGCAGTGATGCGTTTGGAGATGTTTTCCGGCGGTGTGGATATGCTGGCATCAGGCGAATTGTATGGCGGCGTGTTTGCAAGTATGTTGGCGCTGGCTGCCGAATTGCCGGACCAAACATTCGGCGGAGTATTGAAACTGAAGGCCACTTATGAAAATGCCTTTGGCGATCAATGCACTTCAGAAAGCGTTTTGGATTTGAGCATATTGAATTTTAATTTGTCAGAAATTAAATCCAATGGTGAGCAAAAGCCCCGCAAGAAATTGTTGTATTGATATTCAAAATATGCAGGCCGTCTGAAAC
>NZ_JBQCVS010000076.1:0-341 GCF_051958155.1 Neisseria sp. P0014.S009
GCCTAATTCCGCTACATCAATGCACAAATATTTAAATTATAAAAACTCGTCCGCACAATATTAGATACCTTCACGTCCCAAACCGCTGCGTTTCACAACGCAAAACGGTGCTACTTCATTACTCATTAAGCCCGTATTGATACCGACCATGACGTAGTCCAAGGCTTCGCCGACGCGCCAGTGACGGGCGGTGTCGGAGGTGAAAAGGTAAGCTGCCAAACCGTATTCCGTATTGTTCGCAGCCTCGATGAATTCGACTTCGGTTTCAAAAAGGAACACTGGACACAAAGGCCCGAAGGTTTCCTCGCGAGCTACCGCCATTTTAGCCCTAACGTTGCTTA
>NZ_JBQCVS010000077.1:0-339 GCF_051958155.1 Neisseria sp. P0014.S009
GTGTATAAGAGACAGCCTACGGGTGGCAGCAGTGGGGAATATTGGACAATGGGGGAAACCCTGATCCAGCGACGCCGCGTGGGTGAAGAAGGCCTGCGGGTTGTAAAGCCCTTTCGGTAGGGACGAAAGCTCTCGACCTAACACGTCGAGAGGATGACTTAACCTACAAAAGAAGCACCGGCTAACTCTGTGCCAGCAGCCGCGGTAATACAGAGGGTGCGAGCGTTAATCGGAATTACTGGGCGTAAAGCGCGCGTAGGCGGCTTGGTATGTCGGGTGTGAAATCCCCGGGCTCAACCTGGGAACTGCATCCGAAACTGCCTTGCTAGAGTATGGGAG
>NZ_JBQCVS010000078.1:0-339 GCF_051958155.1 Neisseria sp. P0014.S009
TAGCCATTCCGGCTGACGGTACCTTCACAAGAAGCCCCGGCTAACTACGTGCCAGCAGCCGCGGTAATACGTAGGGGGCAAGCGTTGTCCGGAATCATTGGGCGTAAAGAGCGTGTAGGCGGCCTGATAAGTCGGCTGTGAAAGTCAAGGGCTCAACCCTTGAATGCCGGCCGATACTGTCAGGCTAGAATCCGGAAGAGGCGAGTGGAATTCCTGGTGTAGCGGTGAAATGCGCAGATATCAGGAGGAACACCTATGGCGAAGGCAGCTCGCTGGGACGGTATTGACGCTGAGACGCGAAAGCGTGGGGAGCGAACAGGATTAGATACCCTAGTAGTC
>NZ_JBQCVS010000079.1:0-332 GCF_051958155.1 Neisseria sp. P0014.S009
TTTTACTTGAGTGATCCTAGGAGGAAGGACGGGCTAAGTTCGTGCCAGCAGCCGCGGTAAGACGAACCGTCCGAACGTTATTCGGTATCACTGGGCTTAAAGAGTTCGTAGGCGGCCCGACAGGTGAGGTGTGAAATCCCTCGGCTCAACCGAGGAACTGCGCTTCAAACCGTCAGGCTTGAGGGAGATAGAGGTGAGCGGAACAGATGGTGGAGCGGTGAAATGCGTTGATATCATCTGGAACACCGGTGGCGAAAGCGGCTCACTGGATCTTTTCTGACGCTGAGGAACGAAAGCTAGGGTAGCGAACGGGATTAGATACCCGAGTAGTC
>NZ_JBQCVS010000080.1:0-331 GCF_051958155.1 Neisseria sp. P0014.S009
TACTTGCACCGGATTGGACGCCGCCGGCCATGACGTTGCCGATCGCGGCGCGCACCACACCCCAAACGTCCACGCCCCAGTGCTCGTAGAAGCGTTTGTCTTCGGCGGCAATCACGGCATTTTTCAAAACTTTGGGAAAGTCACCGATTTTGGTGAATTCACGCCGTTGCTCGCCGTAAACGCCAATTACTTGGCCGTCTGAAGAATAAATCGTTAGCGGCATTTTGGGTTTGTAGTGTTGTAAAGTGTCCAAAGACGGCAGCTTCGGATAGGTGACCAAAATTGCAATTGCAAGCAGCCCTACACCGAAAAGAGCCAGTCCCAATAAGAG
>NZ_JBQCVS010000081.1:0-328 GCF_051958155.1 Neisseria sp. P0014.S009
GGACAATGGGCGCAAGCCTGATCCAGCCATGCCCCGTGTGTGAAGAAGGCCTTCGGGTTGTAAAGCACTTTTATCCGGAAAGAAAAGCGCTGGGTTAATACCCTGGTGTCCTGACGGTACCGGAAGAATAAGCACCGGCTAACTTCGTGCCAGCAGCCGCGGTAATACGAAGGGTGCAAGCGTTACTCGGAATTACTGGGCGTAAAGCGTGCGTAGGTGGTTTGTTAAGTCTGATGTGAAAGCCCTGGGCTCAACCTGGGAATGGCATTGGATACTGGCAGGCTAGAGTGCGGTAGAGGGTAGTGGAATTCCCGGTGTAGCAGTGAAA
>NZ_JBQCVS010000082.1:0-324 GCF_051958155.1 Neisseria sp. P0014.S009
AACCAATTCAGAACCATCACTATTTAAGCCGGAAATAAAATATAAAACAGGCGCGGGATAGCCTTTTAAGAATTGTGGCGGCAGATAAACATCAAATACCATATCCGTCCGGCAGGTTTGAGAAAAGTGGCGGTACCGTTCCTTATGCCCGTTAAACATCTTTCTGCATTCCAGCAAATGCAATTCTGAATTTTTCATTTTATTCCTTGTAGGGAAGTAACAATAAGCAGAATGTTAGCGCAAAACCTGCCCATCTTGTTGTTACCCCATCCTTTTAAGTCAACCCAATCTGCTTTAAACAAGGCTTGCCAATCATGCGAAATC
>NZ_JBQCVS010000083.1:0-323 GCF_051958155.1 Neisseria sp. P0014.S009
CCGTAGTATACGGCGTAAACCCAGATATTTTGTACGGCAGCCAAACCGACATCTCCGCCGCTTCTTGTACGACTAACTGTCTGGCTCCTATGGCTGCGGTATTGCAAAAAGAATTCGGTCTTGTCGAAGGCTTGATGACCACCATCCACGCCTATACCGGCGACCAAAACACCCTTGACGCGCCACACCGCAAAGGCGACTTCCGCCGCGCCCGTGCCGCTGCCTTGAATATCGTACCGAACAGCACCTGTGCCGCTAAAGCCATAGGATTGGTTATTCCTGAATTGAACGGCAAGCTTGATGGTTCTGCCCAACGTGGTCCC
>NZ_JBQCVS010000084.1:0-312 GCF_051958155.1 Neisseria sp. P0014.S009
CTATTTATCCAACAGCTTTTAGACGACCTAGAACAAGCCAAACAGCAGGCAACGGAGCGCATGGCCGCATTTATGGCAACCATTCCCGAATTATCAGGACAGGCGCGAAGAGTAGCAAAACGCTTTGCGATTGCCGCCGCTGCTTTGGAACTTGCCGCGCCTGTTACCGGCTTGCCCATAGGTGTAGGCATGGCAGGCGTGAAAAAATGCTTTGATGAATGGCTGGAAGCCAACGGAGCAGGAAAACACGAAGACCGCCGAATCATTGAGCAGGCAGAGGATTTTATCGCCCAGCACGCATTAGGCACGCGG
>NZ_JBQCVS010000085.1:0-311 GCF_051958155.1 Neisseria sp. P0014.S009
ACGAAACGGTCCGGGCGAATACCCTGGACTACTGACGGTACCCGCAGAATAAGCACCGGCTAACTACGTGCCAGCAGCCGCGGTCATACGTAGGACCCAAGCGTTATCCGGAGTGACTGGGCGTAAAGAGTTGCGTAGGTGGCTTGTAAAGCAAATAGTGAAATCTGGGGGCTCAACCTCACAGGCTATTATTTGAACTCACAAGCTCGAGAATGATAGAGGTAACTGGAATTTCTGAAGTAGGGGTAATATCCGTAGATATCAGATGGAACACCAATGGCGTAGGCAGGTTACTGGATCATTTCTGACAC
>NZ_JBQCVS010000086.1:0-308 GCF_051958155.1 Neisseria sp. P0014.S009
TCCCACACCGGCAGCAGGAATCAAAGCGATATTGCGGCGCATCATGCTGACGCTCCGGCATTGGCCTCCTCTGGTGTTTCGGCCTTGCGCCATACACACGCTTTGCCTAAATCGTCCAAATATTGTTCATGTGCGGCCAGCTCGTCCGCATTGGCTTTGATAACTTTCAACTTAGACGTACGGTTGGTTTCCACAATAACGGTTTGATTGACTTCGCCCTCTTCTTCCGTCTCGCTACCCATCAGATCGAACTGCTGACGCGTCAGGGCAAGATAGACGTCACCCAAAAGCTCGCAGTCGATTAACGC
>NZ_JBQCVS010000087.1:0-308 GCF_051958155.1 Neisseria sp. P0014.S009
GTTAGGAATCTTGCGCAATGGGCGAAAGCCTGATGCAGCAACGCCGCGTGAGGGACGACGGCCTTCGGGTTGTAAACCTCTTTTAGCGAGGAAGAAGCGAAAGTGACGGTACTCGCAGAAAAAGCGCCGGCTAACTACGTGCCAGCAGCCGCGGTAATACGTAGGGCGCAAGCGTTATCCGGAATTATTGGGCGTAAAGAGCTCGTAGGCGGTTTGTCGCGTCTGCTGTGAAAACTGGAGGCTCAACCTCCAGCCTGCAGTGGGTACGGGCAGACTAGAGTGCGGTAGGGGAGATTGGAATTCCTGGT
>NZ_JBQCVS010000088.1:0-308 GCF_051958155.1 Neisseria sp. P0014.S009
TGCCTATCTGCGCCGTTACAAAGCGGAGCAAGAGGCAGCCAAAGAAATACGGTGAGGCTTGTGGAGAGACTTTGAAGGTCGTCTGAAATGGGTTTTCAGACGACCTTTAAGCTAAATCAAGTATAGTGGATTAACTTTAAATCAGGACAAGGCGACGAAGCCGCAGACAGTACAGATAGTACGGCAAGGCGAGGCAACGCCGTACTGGTTTAAAGTTAATCCACTATATCTTTTTCAGACGACCTTGTAAGCGGAATAATTTATGATACAATACGCCCCTACTCTTGAACGGGTCTGTAGCTCAGGGG
>NZ_JBQCVS010000089.1:0-306 GCF_051958155.1 Neisseria sp. P0014.S009
GTACGTCTTTTTCGGTTTGGGCTTTGGTTTCGGCAATAATGTCTTTCACCAAACGCTCTTTATCTTGCGCCCATTTGAGTGCATTCAGGCCCGTGATGGCTTCGATACGGCGCACGCCAGCGGCAATACCGCCTTCGCTGATGATTTTGAAGAGGCCGATGTCGCCGGTGCGTGAAACGTGTGTACCGCCGCACACTTCGGTAGAGAAACCGCCCATTTGCAGTACGCGTACTTCGTCGCCGTTTTTTTCGCCGAAGAGCATCATGGCGCCGGTTTTTTGGGCATCTTCCATGCTCATAATAGCTG
>NZ_JBQCVS010000090.1:0-304 GCF_051958155.1 Neisseria sp. P0014.S009
CGTTGCTTTGCTGCTCAACCGTCAAAATCAATTGATTGGAGTACGGGAATTATCGCGCGGTACGGTGGCGGAAAATACGGTTTATATCCGTGAAATCGTCAAATTGGCATTGGATGAATACGCCGATAGTTTGATTTTGGCACACAATCATCCGGGCGGTTCGGCAAGGCCGTCTGAATCTGATGTGCAGTTTACAGAGCGTTTGCAACAGGCTTTAAGTTTGGTCGATATTACGCTGTTGGACCATTTTATCGTAACGGCAAAAGAAACCTGCTCTTTGCGCGAACAGGGCTATATGTAAGGA
>NZ_JBQCVS010000091.1:0-299 GCF_051958155.1 Neisseria sp. P0014.S009
TCGCTGATGTGGCCGACACAAGGCGCGGTGCAGCGTTTGATTTGGTAAAGCAGACAAGGACGGTCGCGGTGCTCGAATACGCTGTCTTCGCAGGTACGCAGCATAAAGACTTTTTGCAACACTTGAATGCTGTCGCGCACAGCGTTGCTGTTCGGATACGGGCCGAAATATTGATTTGGCTTTTTCAGCGTGCCGCGGTAATACGCCATTTGCGGATATTGATGGCCGCTGAGCATCAAATAAGGATAGCTTTTGTCATCGCGGAAAAGGATATTGTATTTCGGCAACAAGGCTTTAAT
>NZ_JBQCVS010000092.1:0-298 GCF_051958155.1 Neisseria sp. P0014.S009
GTTTAAAGCCGTATTTACCGGCGGCCCGTCCAAAACGCTTTTGACCGTAAAAGATTTGGATGTGCCTTAGGACTTCGTGTCCGTACTCGAACGCAAATCCAGCCTCGGAACCGGCGCGATGATTGTGATTTCCGAAGGCACCAGCGTGGTGCGCAAAGTAGCCGAATATGTGGAATTTTTTGAGTCCAACTCATGCGGTCAATGTCCGCCGTGCAAAGGCGGCACGTTCCAACTTTCACGCATGCTCAACCGCGTGGACACCGGCATCGGCACTTCAGACGACCTGCGTGCCTTGCAA
>NZ_JBQCVS010000093.1:0-295 GCF_051958155.1 Neisseria sp. P0014.S009
TTCAAGATCTACAGTATCAAAAGCACTTCCCAAGTTAAGCTCGGGGCTTTCACTTCTGACTTATAGATCCACCTACACCCGCTTTACGCCCAATAATTCCGAACAACGCTTGGACCCCTCGTCTTACCGCGGCTGCTGGCACGAAGTTAGCCGGTCCTTTCTCCTCAGGTACAATCACTTTCTTTTTCCCTGAGAACAGAGCTTTACAACCCGAAGGCCTTCATCACTCACGCGGCGTCGCTGCATCAGAGTTTCCTCCATTGTGCAATATTCCCTACTGCTGCCACCCGTAGGC
>NZ_JBQCVS010000094.1:0-294 GCF_051958155.1 Neisseria sp. P0014.S009
CAAATCGGCCTCTACGACCACATCCGCCAGTCAATAAAAAATATCCTGTTCACGCGCATCGGCACGCGCCTGATGCGCGAAGAATATGGCAGCCTGCTGCCCGAATTATTAGACCAACCCATTACCCCTGCCCTGCTCTTGCAATGCCAGGCGGCCGCCATCGCCGCACTGGCAAAGTGGGAGCCGCGCATTGAAATTCAGGCGGCCACCGTATCGGCAGCCGCTGCCAACGACGCAAAAGTCATCATCAACATCGAAGCCGTCAACATCTCGACCGGCACACTTGAGACATAC
>NZ_JBQCVS010000095.1:0-293 GCF_051958155.1 Neisseria sp. P0014.S009
GCCTACGGGGGGCAGCAGTGGGGAATCTTAGACAATGGGGGAAACCCTGATCTAGCCATGCCGCGTGAGCGATGAAGGCCTTAGGGTTGTAAAGCTCTTTCAGTGGGGAAGATAATGACGGTACCCACAGAAGAAGCCCCGGCTAACTTCGTGCCAGCAGCCGCGGTAATACGAAGGGGGCTAGCGTTGTTCGGATTTACTGGGCGTAAAGCGCACGTAGGCGGATCGTTAAGTCGGGGGTGAAATCCTGGAGCTCAACTCCAGAACTGCCTTCGATACTGGCGATCTTGAGT
>NZ_JBQCVS010000096.1:0-293 GCF_051958155.1 Neisseria sp. P0014.S009
TTATCCCCACCTTCCAACCCAATCGGGTCCTGATTCACAAACCGACCTACTTCAGGCTCGTAATACCTGAAGAAATTGTAATGCAGCCCAGTTTCAAGGTCGCAATACTGGTTTTGCAATCGGAAGGGTTGGTGAGCAGTTCCGGATATGTCGGTTTCACTCTTCAGTTTGCCCCAGCCGGTATATTTGCCGAACCACAGTAAATTGCCGTCTTTATCGGTCATCTCTCTCGGGATGCCGATTTGGTCGCAGTGGAAATAGTGGGTTTGTTGGCGGCTTTCGCCGTCTTCGTT
>NZ_JBQCVS010000097.1:0-291 GCF_051958155.1 Neisseria sp. P0014.S009
GACTACCAGGGTATCTAATCCTGTTTGCTCCCCACGCTTTCGTGCCTCAGCGTCAGGTCTGGCCCAGCTGCCCGTCTTCACCATCGGCGTTCCAGTAGATATCTACGCATTTCACCGCTCCACCTACTGTTCCGGCAGCCCTTACCAGCCTCAAGCCCACCAGTATGCCCTGCTGTTCCACGGTTGAGCCGTGGGATTTCACAAAGCACTTGGTGAGCCGCCTACGCACCCTTTAAGCCCAGTGATTCCGATTAACGCTTGTGGCCTCTGTATTACCGCGACTGCTGGCAC
>NZ_JBQCVS010000098.1:0-291 GCF_051958155.1 Neisseria sp. P0014.S009
TGGAAAGTGTGAATCGAACGAGTCGCACGGACTGCTAAATATGGTAAATAAATACGGAAATGCTTGGAAATTTTTCAGACGGCCTTTATAATAGCTCAATTTTACAGTCCGACCAACTGCGTTTGGGGATGTATGCAGTTTTTTACTTAATCTAAAACTTGAAAGAACGGATATATTATGAATCAAGCAGTGGCTCAATTTGCCCATTTAGTGCTGATCATGGTGGTGTTCTACTTCCTGATTATGCGTACTCAACAAAAGAAATTCAAAGCGCACCAAGCGATGTTGGCC
>NZ_JBQCVS010000099.1:0-290 GCF_051958155.1 Neisseria sp. P0014.S009
GAACACGTCGTCTGGATGCCTGAAATGCTGGGCTTGGCGCGGGTTGCCGCGGCGGTTAACGCTTCGGGTTTGAAGTATCAGGCAAACCCCGCTATTTTCAAAGCCGTACACGAGCAGAAAATCAATTTGGCGGATGCCGCCACTTTCAAAAGCTGGGCGGCGGCACAAAAAAGCTTTGACAGCAAAAAACTGATTGCCGCATACGACGCACCCGCCAGCCTTGCAGCCGCTAAAAAAATGCAAAGCCTGACCGAGACTTACCGTATCGACGGCACGCCGGACGTCATCGT
>NZ_JBQCVS010000100.1:0-290 GCF_051958155.1 Neisseria sp. P0014.S009
TACAAGATGGGATTCGGAGGCGCAATACCTGAAACCGTATATTTATGTAAACATCAGGCCGTCTGAAACTTGATTTTCGGTTTTCGGACGGACTTTTCCTTTATAATCCGTACATTATTTTCATACACACAGCAGGTTCTCCATGTCCAACAAACCTACACTCCTTCTCGTTGACGGCTATTCTTATCTTTACCGCGCCTATCATGCCATGGGGCAGAATTTTTCTGCGCCCGACGGTGCGCCGACTGGGGCGATGTATGGCGTGTTTAAAATGCTGCGCCGACAGCGGG
>NZ_JBQCVS010000101.1:0-289 GCF_051958155.1 Neisseria sp. P0014.S009
ACATGGTGCTGACCACAGATACTCCGACACCGCCCATAAAGACACGCAAAAAGTTAGACAGGCTACTGGCCGAGGCAATTTGATTGCCTTTCATATGCGACAAGGTGATACTGGTCAGAGGTAGGAAGAACATGGCTACGCCTAAACCCTGCCAAAACTGCGGCCAAACAACATTGCTCATATCCATGCCGGCATAGAAATCGGTTCGCCAATGGAATGTGTAAGCAAACACCAAGAAGCTGGCACTGACAAACAGGCGCATATCAACGCGATTACCGAACTTACCGAT
>NZ_JBQCVS010000102.1:0-289 GCF_051958155.1 Neisseria sp. P0014.S009
GTATAAGAGACAGGACTACCCGGGTATCTAATCCTGTTTGCTCCCCACGCTTTCGTGCATGAGCGTCAGTTTTGACCCAGGGGGCTGCCTTCGCCATCGGTGTTCCTCCACATATCTACGCATTTCACTGCTACACGTGGAATTCTACCCCCCTCTGCCAAACTCTAGCCTTGCAGTCACCATCGCCATTCCCAGGTTGAGCCCGGGGATTTCACGACAGTCTTACAAAACCGCCTGCGCACGCTTTACGCCCAGTAATTCCGATTAACGCTTGCACCCTACGTATTAC
>NZ_JBQCVS010000103.1:0-287 GCF_051958155.1 Neisseria sp. P0014.S009
TGTTCTGTTAGGCTTACGTTGAGTCTTGTTGCAGGCTTGGCTGCTACGTAATGCGCTTCGAAAGTTGTAGGTTTGGCACAAATTTCTGTTTTTGCAAAACCGCCTACTTGGAGAGACGACAGGTATTCACCATTGACTTTGATATTGACTGCCGTTGGGTTTACGCCCGTATCGGCACGATAGAAAACCAATCCGGCTTGATTTGCCTGTAGCTTGATTTGGGATGATTGGTTATCAAAATTCGACCATTTGTTGTTGCTTAATGTACAGGCAGACAGCATAGATAC
>NZ_JBQCVS010000104.1:0-287 GCF_051958155.1 Neisseria sp. P0014.S009
TGTTGAAACAGCCCGTCGGCGTTACCGCCGCGATTACGCCGTGGAACTTCCCGTCCGCGATGATTGCACGTAAGGCTGCACCTGCTTTGGCGGTGGGCTGTGCGATGATTGTCAAACCTGCATCGCTCACGCCTTTGAGTGCGTATGCGTTGGCTGTACTGGCCTACGAAGCGGGCGTGCCGCAGGATTTGTTGCCTGTTGTCAGCGGTAGTGCTTCGGAAATCAGCCATGAATTTGCCACGAATCTGACCGTGCGCAAAATCAGCTTCACCGGCTCAACCGAAGTC
>NZ_JBQCVS010000105.1:0-287 GCF_051958155.1 Neisseria sp. P0014.S009
GTACGAACGTTATTCGGAATCACTGGGCTTAAAGGGTGCGTAGGCGGCGATGAAAGTTGGGTGTGAAATCCCTCGGCTCAACCGAGGAACTGCGCCCAAAACTACATTGCTTGAGGGAGATAGAGGTGAGCGGAACTTAGGGTGGAGCGGTGAAATGCGTTGATATCCTAAGGAACGCCAGGGGCGAAAGCGGCTCACTGGGTCTCTTCTGACGCTGAGGCACGAAAGCTAGGGTAGCGAACGGGATTAGATACCCTTGTAGTCCGTCTCTTATACACATCTCCGAG
>NZ_JBQCVS010000106.1:0-286 GCF_051958155.1 Neisseria sp. P0014.S009
CTGCTCGGTTCCTCATATCAAGGCAAAATCACCCCCGTCAATCTTCGACACAGCAGTGTAGCAGGCATTCCCTCCTACTCCAGCCTCAGCAAAATCCCGGGACAAGCCGATTTGGTTGTTGCCGTTATCCCGCCCGACCATTACGACTCGCTGTTCAAAGCCTGCCGTAAAAAAGACCTGCACCACATTATTCTGATTCAAGATTGGGAAAACCTACCGCCCGAATCCTGCAAAAACGCCCGTTCCACCATTCAAAAACATCACGGCGATGAATTGAACATCACCG
>NZ_JBQCVS010000107.1:0-280 GCF_051958155.1 Neisseria sp. P0014.S009
TTGTGGAATAGGATATTTAAACGAAACATGGTTTACAGAAGCGGTAACAACGGTAGATTCACTATGTCTTTGCGCAGCAATAGCAGCAGCTCTATCCATTCTAGAAAGAAGCTCACCACCAAACATATTTCCTAATGCATTGGTTTCATTGGGAAGCACAATATTGGTCATAATAGTCCTGGTTTCTGCAGGAGTTTTCGCATTTTTTTCCATAGAAATTATTTAGAAATTCTTGATGAATCTGTTTTTGAAGTTTGTAATGAATCGTTTGGTACAATAG
>NZ_JBQCVS010000108.1:0-280 GCF_051958155.1 Neisseria sp. P0014.S009
TCCTCAAACAAGTTATGAATCGTATCTGCCAGCTCATATGCTGAAAATAAGTTCGACCGTTCGATCGCATACATAGGAATTTGACTAGCAATCTTAACCGATAAGTCAAAATGCCAAGTTAATAGTCCTAACCGCCCGATCATAAAAGGACGATATGTATGAGTATCCAAAACTTCAATTTTTTGCAACCCATTTAAAGGATGTATTTCTTTTGGTCTTTCATTCACCTGATGTAGGACGAAAATACCTGCAAGTGGAACCGAGTGATGTGTAAATACAT
>NZ_JBQCVS010000109.1:0-279 GCF_051958155.1 Neisseria sp. P0014.S009
CCAATATGCCTACACGGTTGAAACACTGCTGGAAAAAGGCTGGGAACAGGTCAGCAACAGCCACTTCGCCTATCCTGGCCGCGGCGAGCGCAACCGCTACAATACCCTGATCAAATCGGACATTCCCTGTTTGGCGTTCGGCTCCGGCGCAGGCGGTAACTTCGGCGGTTTCAGCTATCAGGTGCAGGGCGATTTGGAGAGTTATCTCGCCACGCCGAAAGGCGAGAAAAACATCGCATTTATGAGCGGCCATAGTCCAAATAAAGCACTGCTCAGCAA
>NZ_JBQCVS010000110.1:0-279 GCF_051958155.1 Neisseria sp. P0014.S009
TTCCAAATAGGCACCGCCTATCCATGAATGTGCCTGAGCTTGTTCTAAGATATGTGGTCGTAAGGTTGTTGCTGCTTGTTTGATAAGATCCAATTGTTGAGAATAACACTGTAGAGCCTTCTTAATCAGCCTAATCCTTCTATCTGAAATTAGTGTTCGCTTTGCTTGTTCAGAATAACAATGACCTAGCCAATTTTGAGCCTTAATTTGTTCTTTAACAAAATCCTCTTTTTTTTCCAATCTATTAAGGATATCTAGCTGATGATAATAACTTCTAAT
>NZ_JBQCVS010000111.1:0-279 GCF_051958155.1 Neisseria sp. P0014.S009
GTATATACGTAGTGCATAGGCTTGTTCCCACAACATACTTTTAGTGGCCGACGCCGTCAAAAACCAAACCGGACAGCAGGGCGCCGTCCTCTTGTCCGTTGAAGCCGGTTTCGGCTTTAAAACCGCCGGCAAAGAGCAAAACCAACACTACCGCCAAAGCCGGCAAAGAGCAAAACCAACACTACCGCCAAAGCCGGCAAAGCAGCCTGAAAGCCGGTGGCGACATCAATATCCGCAGCCGCGAGGGCGACATTACCGTCCAAGGCAGCAACATTACTG
>NZ_JBQCVS010000112.1:0-278 GCF_051958155.1 Neisseria sp. P0014.S009
TTTTCCAAGTCGGCGCAGGTTCACAATCACGCGAATACACAGCCATCATTGATCCCGCAGGCTATTCCGGTAAAACGGATGGTTCAAGCCGTGCGCGCAGCGGTGGCGAATCTTCATCCAATTCTTCTGCTGACAACAATTCATACCATTCTCAATTTGACCGTCAGGCGGCGCGTGACCGCATCAACCGCGCGATACAAAACGGAAATCAAAATGAAACCGTTCGCAAGGAAGCTGTACGAAAAGATAAAAACAACACGAATAAACCGGTACAGACA
>NZ_JBQCVS010000113.1:0-277 GCF_051958155.1 Neisseria sp. P0014.S009
GGTAATACGAACTGTGCAAACGTTATTCGGAATCACTGGGCTTACAGGGTGCGTAGGCGGCTTGTTAAGCAGGGTGTGAAATCCCTCGGCTCAACCGAGGAATTGCGCCCTGAACTGGCGAGCTGGAGTGGGACAGAGGTGTACGGAACTTCCGGTGGAGCGGTGAAATGTGTTGATATCGGAAGGAACGCCAGAGGCGAAAGCGGTACACTGGGTCTCAACTGACGCTGAGGCACGAAAGCCAGGGGAGCGAACGGGATTAGATACCCTAGTAGTC
>NZ_JBQCVS010000114.1:0-277 GCF_051958155.1 Neisseria sp. P0014.S009
TTAGATTTCAGACGGCCTGAATGTCGCTATTTTAATGGTTTGAAAAAAGGCGGGCAAGAATGCCCGCCTTTGCGTCTGCTTCAATTTAGTGATGAATGCCCAAAACGGACGCGTTGTGGCTGATGATTTCGTCCGCCAAAGACGGATTGTCGTTCAGCTTGATACCGTAGCCGGGCACCAATTCTTTCAGACGGCCTGACCATGATTCGGCATGATCTGGGAAGCATTGGTTGATCAGCTTAATCATCAAAGGTACGGCGGTTGATGCACCTGGGGA
>NZ_JBQCVS010000115.1:0-277 GCF_051958155.1 Neisseria sp. P0014.S009
GCGGTATAGCGAATCGGCCACAGCATCTGATAGAGGGAAATGTTTTGGCCACTGCGGACGGCTGCGCCTGCGAGCACAAGGCCGGAAATGCCGGTATGGCGCAGCATAAAGATACCGCTGATAAAGCTGACAGCCATCACAAACAGCGTCCAGCCGACACCTATCCAGTCGGCAACCCAGACGATGGACATGATTTCCAAAAAGAATAAAACCAAAAAACCGATTCCAAAATACTGCATAAGAGTTTGTTCCTTCATTCAACGGATAGTGTCGATTG
>NZ_JBQCVS010000116.1:0-277 GCF_051958155.1 Neisseria sp. P0014.S009
TCAGATTCTGTGGTCACTTTCACTGTTTCGCTTTTTTCATTTAATTCAATGACGGCTTCCACACCACGGAAATCATAACGTGTACTTAATACGCGGTTTGCATTTTCAACCGCATTACGCACTTCGTGCATAGTAATTTCAGATACGATATCAAAAGATGGCATAAGTTTTCTCCCAAAATGAATTAAATTCGATCATTTGCACTTAAAAGACATAAAAGTGCGGTTAAGTCAGCAAAGTTTACCACAATTTGTGCTTGTTGTTGCACCTTCGGTTT
>NZ_JBQCVS010000117.1:0-277 GCF_051958155.1 Neisseria sp. P0014.S009
GCTATAATCAACGTATCACCAAATACTACCGTGATCGTTACAATGCCGGCGTATCTGAATTACGTGAATGGCTTGCTGCGGCAAACACAGAGAAAACCTCTCAACTTTCTATCTTGAATGCGAAATACAACATCATTCAGGCAGAAAATGCCGTATATAGTTCAATGGCAGGTTATTACTCCCGTTAAAATCATGATTAAGGAAGTTTCGGCTTCCTTAATCTTTTTTATGGATATGCAAAATGAAAAAACAGCTGACTTTTTATTTTATTCGACAT
>NZ_JBQCVS010000118.1:0-275 GCF_051958155.1 Neisseria sp. P0014.S009
GCACTGTTTCACATCGATGATTTCAGTGTATGACGACCAGAGCGTTTTGTTCTGCAGCTGGTCTGTGGTGCTGTCCGGCGTCATCCTGCGCATCCGGATATTAAACGGGCGCGGCGGCAGGTTACCCATCACCACCGAGGCCAGATACTGCGAGGTGGTTTTGCCCTTAAGGGTGATGTCTTTTTCCGTCACCCAGCCACCGTTACGTTGTATCTGAACCAGCAGGCGGACTTCCGACGGATTCCGGTCACCCTTTGAGGTGGTTTCCACCAGTG
>NZ_JBQCVS010000119.1:0-274 GCF_051958155.1 Neisseria sp. P0014.S009
TTGTGGAATTCCGTTTTCTCCGCCTACCCTCTAGAAAGACAGTTTCAAATGCTGTTCTGGGGTTGAGCCCCAGGATTTCACATCTGACTTACCTCTCCGCCTACGCGCCCTTTACGCCCAATAAATCCGATTAATGCTTGCACCCTCCGTATTACCGCAGCTGCTGGCACGGAGTTAGCCGGTGCTTCTTTACCTGGTACCCTCAAATTTGCCGGATATTAGCCGGCGTCTCTTGTTCCCAAGCGAAAGAACTTTACGACCCGAAGGCCTTCAT
>NZ_JBQCVS010000120.1:0-274 GCF_051958155.1 Neisseria sp. P0014.S009
GAATTTTGGTCAATGGGCGAAAGCCTGAACCAGCAACGCCGCGTGAAGGATGAAGGCCCTCGGGTCGTAAACTTCTTTTAGGGGAGAAGAGAAAGGACGGTATCCCCTGAATAAGCCACGGCAAACTACGTGCCAGCAGCCGCGGTAATACGTAGGGTGCGAGCGTTGTCCGGAATTATTGGGCGTAAAGAGCTCGTAGGCGGTTCGTCGCGTCGAATGTGAAAACCCGGGGCTCAACTCCGGGCCTGCATTCGATACGGGCGGACTAGAGTTC
>NZ_JBQCVS010000121.1:0-273 GCF_051958155.1 Neisseria sp. P0014.S009
ATACGAAGGTGGCAAGCGTTGTTCGGATTCACTGGGCGTACAGGGAGCGGAGGCGGTTGGGTAAGCCCTCCGTGAAATCTCCGGGCCTAACCCGGAAAGTGCAGAGGGGACTGCTCAGCTAGAGGATGGGAGAGGAGCGCGGAATTCCCGGTGTAGCGGTGAAATGCGTAGAGATCGGGAGGAAGGCCGGTGGCGAAGGCGGCGCTCTGGAACATTTCTGACGCTGAGGCTCGAAAGCGTGGGGAGCAAACAGGATTAGATACCCTTGTAGTC
>NZ_JBQCVS010000122.1:0-273 GCF_051958155.1 Neisseria sp. P0014.S009
GGGAAAGGGAATAAAGAAAGAATTATTCCACTAGGAAGTTTAGCAACGGAAGCGATTCAAAAGTATATTGAAAAAGGAAGAAGAGAATTAATGGGGAAAAAAGTAGTAGATGCACTCTTTTTAAACCATCATGGTAATCGATTATCAAGACAAGGATTTTGGAAAATATTAAAACGATTAGCGAAAGAGGCAAATATTGAAAAAGAACTTACACCTCATACGTTGCGTCACTCGTTTGCTACGCACTTATTAGAAAATGGAGCAGATTTACGT
>NZ_JBQCVS010000123.1:0-273 GCF_051958155.1 Neisseria sp. P0014.S009
TTTCCAAGCTGCCTGAAATGAAGAGGAATAAGGAAGATTCTATCGCTCAAAAGCAAAAACAATTGGCAGATATACCGGAAAATACGCCTGCAAATCGGCATAAAAGACAGCGGCTAAAAGATGAAATCCGGAAAGAGCAGGAACATCTGAAAGGACTTGAAAGCGTCAATGAAACAGGTATGCGTAATAAGGATAAACAAGCACGGGAAGCGTATGACCAGCAAATCAATTGGAGCTACTACACCAGTAGTAAGTTTTTTGGTTCTGCAGCCA
>NZ_JBQCVS010000124.1:0-273 GCF_051958155.1 Neisseria sp. P0014.S009
GAGTAAATTTCGTCGTTGTAGGGGCGATTCGTCGTCCTGGCACAATCTGCCCGATCCTGACTTTCGCCTCGACGATTGGGGCGCCGAAAGGCCGTCATGTCCTTGACAGATCCCCACCTGACGACCCTGGCCGATCATTTCGGCATCGCTCGTGATTATTACGACTGGAAGGGCCAGTACACCGAGGTCGGGGAGGCGACTGTTATTGCTGTCCTTGACGGTTTGGGAATTGACGCGTCGACTCCGGAACGTGCCGAACGCGCGTGCCACGAG
>NZ_JBQCVS010000125.1:0-272 GCF_051958155.1 Neisseria sp. P0014.S009
GTACACCAGAAAACCTGCTGGCAGGCAGTACCAATCGGTTTTCTCGCCGGATGGAAATGCTTTTTGCCAAGGTTTGGTCAGCCAGCCTGTTGCTTGTATGCTGAATTTGAGCAGGGGATGTTCTGCTGCCAATCCTGCGTATCGGAGCAAAAAGCGCGTGATACACAGGATGGCAATAGCGTCTGCCAATAATAGGAGCAAGTCGCCACGCATGTTCAGACGGCCTTATATTGTTGCGCCATTTCTTGCGAACGTTTAACGCAGGCTTCTAC
>NZ_JBQCVS010000126.1:0-272 GCF_051958155.1 Neisseria sp. P0014.S009
GGCAGTTATTATTTTTTCCACCCTCTTTAAACATTGCCATTGGCCATTCATCCCTATCTTTACCTTTTTGACACTTATGGCCTTTTAAACTCTCTCTTCTCCGTTTTTTGACTTTTTTCTTATTCGCAGAGCCACTTCGTTGTAATGTTACGATATCAGGGCATCCTTTCTTAATAGCATCACGAATATGTCCAGCAGTTTCAGGATATACTTTACTGTCCAATGTAAGAGTTACCATATTATTTTTCAAGGCAGAAACACTAGTTCCCAAT
>NZ_JBQCVS010000127.1:0-271 GCF_051958155.1 Neisseria sp. P0014.S009
CAGACGGCCTTTTTACTTCCTTAGTATTTACCTGCCCGACTGTGCCCACACGTTTTGCAAGTAGGCGTAGGTCAGCTCGGCGGTGCCGGAGACCAGCGCGATGTCGCTGCCCAAGTCTTCGGCTTTGCCTACGCCAATGGGCAAGGCGCCGGAGGCTTTGATGGCGGCGACGCCGGCGGCAGCGTCTTCGATGCCGATGCATTGGCGGATATCCGCACCCACGCCCTCGGCGGCGGCGAGGAAGATGTCGGGGGCGGGTTTGGAATGCGCT
>NZ_JBQCVS010000128.1:0-271 GCF_051958155.1 Neisseria sp. P0014.S009
GCCTTTCTTTTTTGATTTAAAAAAAGTGCGGTCAAAAAATAAGAAAATTTTTGACCGCACTTTGTTTTTATCTGCTTTCACCTTGTTATCTAAGCCTTTTTTCGTCAATCCATTGAGTTAGCCTTTCAAGTTTGCTAAAATTCGCGACACTTTTTGCGATAAAAAATAAAACGTAAAAAGTGAGTTCGGAAGAAGGTAGCTGGAGAGTAGGGAATTGCCCCTACGCCGACGAGGTAAAATCTTTCAGGCGCAATCGCAAGATTGCAGGGAC
>NZ_JBQCVS010000129.1:0-270 GCF_051958155.1 Neisseria sp. P0014.S009
GGGAACGTCTTGCTGAAACCGGCATGGCATTCGGTACCAACCTCGTTGCCGCGTTGGCGATTTTCTTTGTCGGCAGATGGATTGCCGCCCGCCTCGTTATTTTGATGAAAGCTGCGCTGACCCGCGCCAAAGTGGACAGAACGCTCGTCAGCTTCCTCGGCAATGTGGCTAACGTCGGTCTGTTAATCCTGATCATCATTGCCGCGCTGGGCAAACTGGGCATTCCGACCACGTCGGTTACCGCCTTAATCGGCGGCGCGGGTTTGGCGG
>NZ_JBQCVS010000130.1:0-270 GCF_051958155.1 Neisseria sp. P0014.S009
GTATAAGAGACAGCCTACGGGTGGCAGCAGTGGGGAATTTTGGACAATGGGCGCAAGCCTGATCCAGCAATGCCGCGTGAGTGAAGAAGGCCTTCGGGTTGTAAAGCTCTTTTGTCAGGGAAGAAACGGTGAGGGCTAATATCCCTTGCTAATGACGGTACCTGAAGAATAAGCACCGGCTAACTCTGTGCCAGCAGTCGCGGTAATACAGAGGCCACGAGCGTTAGGCGGAATCACTGGGCTTAAAGCGTGTGTAGGTGGATGGCTAAG
>NZ_JBQCVS010000131.1:0-270 GCF_051958155.1 Neisseria sp. P0014.S009
TATCTCTGGTGTCCGAACAAATCGGCAACCGGCTGATTGCTCCGATGGTTTATCAAAATACGATGACCGGAGTCTTTTTTGAAGCGTGGTTTCAGCAATGCCTACTGCCCGCATTGACTCAAAAATCGGTGATTATTTTAGATAATGCACGATTTCACCGTATGGGCGTCTTACGGGAAATGGCGGAAAAATTGGGACATAAGGTATTGCCTCTTGCACCTTATTCACCTGAGCTCAACCCGATTGAGAAGGTGTGGGCGAATATTAAGC
>NZ_JBQCVS010000132.1:0-270 GCF_051958155.1 Neisseria sp. P0014.S009
TAATAGAGCATTCAGAGCAACTCACAGGTTTACCTTACTTGGGTAAACTAAATCTGGTCAATGTCTAGACCAATTGGAAGAAGATCATATTAGATTACAGGGCAGTATCAAGAGTCGAGGAGGACCTTTGGCCAATAAACGTCATCAGATGTCTGAACCTCGCTACCGTGCAGCAGGTGGAAAAATTCCCATGCCTTATTGAATTACAGAAAGGAACTTTAAAAAATGGCAAGAAAAAAACAGAAATGGCAGGTAGGCGATTATTTTGGC
>NZ_JBQCVS010000133.1:0-268 GCF_051958155.1 Neisseria sp. P0014.S009
TCAAGACAGATAGTATCAACGGCAGTTCCCAAGTTAAGCTCGGGGATTTCACCGCGGACTTACCTGCCCACCTACGCACCCTTTAAACCCAGTGAATCCGGATAACGCTTGCACCCTCCGTATTACCGCGGCTGCTGGCACGGAGTTAGCCGGTGCTTATTCCTCTGGTACCGTCAGGCCCGATAGAAATCGGGGGTTTCGTCCCAGAGAAAAGAAGTTTACAATCCAGAGGACCGTCATCCTCCACGCGGCATGGCTGGTTCAGACT
>NZ_JBQCVS010000134.1:0-267 GCF_051958155.1 Neisseria sp. P0014.S009
CTCTTGGTCAGCCGTATCGGTATTGCACTGACACACGCAGTATTTTGGTCGATTACGGCTTCTTTGGCGGTACGGCTTGCGCCCACCGGCAAAACCAATCAGGCTTTGGGCTTGCTCAGTACGGGTACGGTTTTGGCGATGGTTTTGGGCATTCCGCTGGGGCGCGTGGTCGGGCAATACTTTGGCTGGCAGCTCAGCTTCCTGCTGATCGGCGTCTGCGCTGCCGGCGTAATGCTGGTGTTGGCTAAAAACCTGCCTGCTTTACCT
>NZ_JBQCVS010000135.1:0-267 GCF_051958155.1 Neisseria sp. P0014.S009
CCCTGAAGGACCGCCATAATGCCGTTGAGGTGAACTGGATTGACCCGAACAACGGCTGGGAGACGGCGACAGAGCTTGTTGAAGATACGCAGGCCATTGCCCGTTACGGTCGTAATGTTACGAAGATGGATGCCTTTGGCTGTACCAGCCGGGGGCAGGCACACCGCGCCGGGCTGTGGCTGATTAAAACAGAACTGCTGGAAACGCAGACCGTGGATTTCAGCGTCGGCGCAGAAGGGCTTCGCCATGTACCGGGCGATGTTATTG
>NZ_JBQCVS010000136.1:0-267 GCF_051958155.1 Neisseria sp. P0014.S009
ATCCCTCACGCTCCACCCGCACGGTTCCGGCGCAGGCGTCGATGACGAGATCGACGAGGTGGTCGTCGAGGAGGTTGGCCTCGTCGATGTAGAGCATTCCTCCGTCGACCTCGCTGAGCAGACCCGGCTGGAGGACGGGGCGTCCCGCCACCAGGGTGGCTTCCAGGTCTAACCCGCCGACAAGACGATCCTCGGTGGTTCCCAGAGCCAGGGTGCGCATGATGTGACCGGGTAGCAGCTCGACGAGACCACGAACCACTGTCGATT
>NZ_JBQCVS010000137.1:0-266 GCF_051958155.1 Neisseria sp. P0014.S009
TAATGCCCATGTCGTAGTCATCCACGACATCGCAGAAGTGGTAGGTCGGCGTGCCGTCGGCGCGGGCGATAATCAGGTCGTCGAGTGCTGCGTTGGGGATGGAGATTTCGCCTTTGACCAAGTCCGTCCATTTCGTAACGCAGTCCAAAGGCGTTTTGAAGCGGACGACGGGTTGAACGTCGGCAGGGATTACGGGCAGAGTTTTGCCTTCATCCGGACGCCAACGGCGATCGTACGTCGCCGTGCCTTCTTTTTCTGCTTTCTCG
>NZ_JBQCVS010000138.1:0-266 GCF_051958155.1 Neisseria sp. P0014.S009
GCTAAATTCTCTTGTGTCGCTTTCAGATTGTTAATCATAACAATGCGAACTTGATTTAAGTGCTGATAATACACTTTCATGCGTTCCGCTTTTTTCGCATCTTCCGAAAGCATTCTTTCCAAGGTAGAAGGATTGACTCCTGAGCGATAAATGGCATCTATGTGCTTCGCAAGCTTGGCTTTTTGCACGCGCTCTTGCTTTTCTAATTGCTTGATTTGCTTTTCGGTTTCCGCCATTTGCTTGCGGATTTCTTTTAAGCTTAATTC
>NZ_JBQCVS010000139.1:0-266 GCF_051958155.1 Neisseria sp. P0014.S009
GACAGAAACTGCTTCTTTAACGGTAATAGGCTGTTGGGTCAGTCCGTTTACTAATAATTTGGCTGAAAATACTTCTTTGGCGATGCCGTCATGCGTAGTGAATGCACTTAGCGCATTGATTCGATAAAACGGGTCGGGTTCGCCATCCTCATCTTCGAGCTTGGGATATAGGGATTTCCAATACAAATCCACATTGGTTTTGATGGCTTCACAACCGGCGCAAAAGCCAACCAGACCGTGTTTTGCAGTGAGCGCTTGTGTGTAAT
>NZ_JBQCVS010000140.1:0-265 GCF_051958155.1 Neisseria sp. P0014.S009
AAATTTCAGACGACCTTTTGCTATGGGTAAATGCGAAACCTGTCGGTATAGTGGATTAACTTTAAACCAGTACGGCGTTGCCTCGCCTTAGCTCAAAGAGAACGATTCTCTAAGGTGCTGAAGCACCAAGTGAATCGGTTCCGTACTATCTGTACTGTCTGCGGCTTCGTCGCCTTGTCCTGATTTAAAGTGAATCCACTATAAGCCAGTCTTGCCAGACCGGCTGAAAGCAAGGTATAGGTTTTAATTCTATTAAAGCTTGGTT
>NZ_JBQCVS010000141.1:0-264 GCF_051958155.1 Neisseria sp. P0014.S009
ATTCCAAATATTGGAGAGGGATAAAGATGGATAGGCTACAAATAATCAGAAATAATCAGCATTTAAAAAGATTACTTTTAGATGAGTGTGATATTTACTTTTATGATCACATTAGAGAGGTGCAGTTTTCTAACAACGATGAGGAATATTCTCTAGCTTGTCAGGCCTTTGCCCAGGACGGTAGTGGGGGAGAAATTGGCTTTATAGGGAGTGAAGGCCAAGTTGGTCGGGATGAAAACAGGCTTGAACTTCTATGTTTTGAAT
>NZ_JBQCVS010000142.1:0-263 GCF_051958155.1 Neisseria sp. P0014.S009
CCTTATGGCCGCAAGTTGAATTGGACATCGTTTCAGGCTTCCAAGCCGATCCGGTCGGGCTGCTGTTGCAACACCGCGCCGACCTTGCCATCGTTTCCGAAGCCGAGCCGCTCAACGGCATCAGCTACCGCCCTCTGTTTGCCTATGAAATGGTCGGCATCTGCGCAGAAGACCACCCGCTTGCCGACAAAGACGTTTGGGAAGCGGAAGACTTTATCGACGAAACCCTGATTACTTATCCCGTCCCCGACGAAATGCTGGAT
>NZ_JBQCVS010000143.1:0-263 GCF_051958155.1 Neisseria sp. P0014.S009
GTATAAGAGACAGCCTACGGGAGGCTGCCGTAAGGAATATTGCGCAATGGGCGACAGCCTGACGCAGCGACGCCGCGTGGGGGATGAAGGTCTTCGGATTGTAAACCCCTTTCGGCAGGGAAGATGGAACGGGTAACCGTTCGGACGGTACCTGCAGAAGCAGCCACGGCTAACTTCGTGCCAGCAGCCGCGGTAATACGAAGGTGGCAAGCGTTGTTCGGATTTACTGGGCGTACAGGGAGCGTAGGCGGTTGGGTAAGCCC
>NZ_JBQCVS010000144.1:0-263 GCF_051958155.1 Neisseria sp. P0014.S009
CAACCTGATCCACCGCGAACTGGCCGACGGCGAAGTGCAGAACTACTTCTACGATCTGCATGACCAACTGGTTAAAGCCGAAATCTTCAAGAAAGACGGCACGAAAGAGACTTGGGCGTACAGCTACGACGCCTTGGGCAGAAGGATAGGCAAAGGCCGTCTGAAAAACGAAGAAGTTTCAGACGACCTCGAAGAGAAAACCGGATTCGTTTGGGACGGCAGCCACCTCTTGCAGGAAGTCAAACCGGACAGCAGGTATACCT
>NZ_JBQCVS010000145.1:0-262 GCF_051958155.1 Neisseria sp. P0014.S009
AAGGTGCTCATGGAAAATCCCCTAAATGTCTTGGTGGGAATTTAGGGGATTTTGGGGAATTTTGCAAAGGTCTCAAATAATATATTTGAATAAAGGTAGAATTATCTGTATAGTTTTGATGGTTATAGTAAAACATTTTTAATTCATATTGTAATATTGCGAGGAATGTAAATGATGCAACTTTTCAAACTGACGGCTGCGGCAGTTTTGGCAGTATCTATGCTGTCTGCCTGTACATTAAGCAACAACAAATGGTCGAATT
>NZ_JBQCVS010000146.1:0-262 GCF_051958155.1 Neisseria sp. P0014.S009
AGCCAGTCCCATGCCTGCACGTTGCGGCTGGTTCAATGTCCAATATAGCAACATCAGTGCCGTCATTTCAGGCAGACAAAAGAATCCGTCAAAGGAAAACGGCATAAAGTCCAGTATCATCATCACAATGAGACTGGCCGCCATGATGTGCTGCGGTACTGCACGGTAAGAATCGTCAAAATCGTTCATGATATCAGCGTGGGGAAGAAGGGGCGGAAGAAAGTACCAAGAAACAACGGCTGCTGCGTAAAGCGTCCAAAGG
>NZ_JBQCVS010000147.1:0-262 GCF_051958155.1 Neisseria sp. P0014.S009
TAAATCCGAAGTCCTGGGAAATTACCCAAGAGTCCGAGGAAAACGAATTTACGAATACGTCCCCTGCTATTCAGCAAGCCGTATTCCCTTCTTTAACTGTTGAGACTCATGACGGCCGTCAGGCATTACAGAAATTGCATGAAACCGTAATTAAGCTGGCAAATGCAGCGAATATCCGTGATTTTATGGTATTTGACTACAAAATGCCCTATGGGTAAATGATGGATCTGCCTGATTTCTCAAAGCCGGAATGGCTCGGATT
>NZ_JBQCVS010000148.1:0-261 GCF_051958155.1 Neisseria sp. P0014.S009
CCTAAAGGCAGGCTTTCTGTGGTCAGTGGTTGCAAATCAGAGCCGATAACTAATTCGGTCGAACCGCCGACTATGTCGATAACCAGCATTTTGTCGCCTTTTGGCGGCAGGGTATGCACTACGCCGGTGTAAATCAGACGCGCTTCTTCACGGACGGCAATGACTTCGATGGGGAAACCCAGCGCAGCTTCGGCACGGGGCAGGAATTGGGCAATGTTTTTGGCGACGCGGAAAGAGTTGGTGGCCACCACGCGCACGTTT
>NZ_JBQCVS010000149.1:0-261 GCF_051958155.1 Neisseria sp. P0014.S009
TCTTTATCGCAGGCGATGCATCCAATCAATTGCCTCTGCTGCATGAAGCTTCCGACCAGGGCAAAATTGCTGGTCATAATGCCGCTATTTTCCCGAATATTGAGGGCGGTTTGCGCCGTAGCGTAATCGGCGTGGTATTTACCAGTCCGCAAATTGCCACTATCGGCTTGAAATACGCGCAAGTTGCGGCGAAATATCAACCTGATGAGTTTGTAATCGGCGAAGTTTCCTTCCGAAACCAAGGTCGCAGCCGCGTTATGT
>NZ_JBQCVS010000150.1:0-261 GCF_051958155.1 Neisseria sp. P0014.S009
TCTGATACTTATGCGGCTATTTTACGTAATGCATTAACACTTGAACAAATGCAAAACGGTTTGGCAGACAGTGAGTTTGTTGTACCAGCCCAAGTAAAAGATAACGCACAAGTCTTTTTCCAAAAACGTATCGCTCGTCTTGCAACGCTTCCATTAGCCGATGAAATTGCAAAACAAAAAGTAACGGACGAAGAAATTAAAGCGTATTACGATGCGAATGCGAAATCACTTGTTCAACCTGAACAAGCGAAAGTGCAATAT
>NZ_JBQCVS010000151.1:0-261 GCF_051958155.1 Neisseria sp. P0014.S009
GCATAGTTGGTAAATGTGTGCTTGTTTTTGGGGGTAAATGTTTTTTTTCAAAGCCCGCCCAAAGACTTTACGTTGTTTCACACATCCGACTAATCTGGTTTTTTGGGTTGTTGGGGCGGCGTTGTTTTATTTTTTTTCGGGGTTTTTCAATTTGTTGTGGGGGTGTTTCGTGTTTCTGTTTTTAAGGAAGAAACTTGGCATTAGACAATAGGTTTGCCAGGGGTTTGTTTTTTTTTTGCCGGGAATTGTGGGGGGCCCACC
>NZ_JBQCVS010000152.1:0-260 GCF_051958155.1 Neisseria sp. P0014.S009
GCCAACATCGGCGTGAAATACCTGAACGACAAAGGCTGGGAAGCCGGCGGCGACATGCGCTTCTACGGCGGCTACTACTCCGCCGCCGACAATGCCGAATCAGGCAAAATCGGCGCATACAACCAAGTCAACCTCTACACCGCCTACAACTTCAAACAAGGCCGCATCTCACTCTACGCCGACAACGTGTTCAACCGCCGCCGCCCCATATTTATTTCCAGCGCCGACCGCCAAGACGCACTCTACCAACGCCCCAGAAG
>NZ_JBQCVS010000153.1:0-260 GCF_051958155.1 Neisseria sp. P0014.S009
GTTCTATACATGCAATTACAACATCAGGGTAACTCATAGAAATGGTGCTATTAAGCATATTTTTTACACGAATCAGATCCACGGAGGGATCATCAGCAGATTGTTCTTTATTCATTTTGTCGCTCCATGCGCTTGCTCTTCATCTAGCGGTTAAAATATTACTTCAAATCTTTCTGTATGAAGATTTGAGCACGTTGGCCTTACATACATCTGTCGGTTGTATTTCCCTCCAGAATGCCAGCAGGACCGCACTTTGTTAC
>NZ_JBQCVS010000154.1:0-259 GCF_051958155.1 Neisseria sp. P0014.S009
GTGGTGTCGCAGGATGAAATCCATCGCCTGCTGCGCCTGAGCCAAGGTTTCAGACGGCATGGCATCGGCGGCAAGAATCAGTTGTTCCAAACGCGAGGGACGCGTGGTGTCATAGTAGATGCCGATGTCGTCATAGACGATGGAATAGGGCGGATAGCCGGCGACTCCCAGTCCGAGCGAGCGTAAAAAGCCATCTTCTAAAGCAATAAAGGGAAGCTGGTGTTCGGCGGCAAAAGCACGCGCTTTGTGTGTCGTCGGG
>NZ_JBQCVS010000155.1:0-259 GCF_051958155.1 Neisseria sp. P0014.S009
GCCTGGGCACGGGTAACCAGAGTTTGGATTCACGCATCCGTCTGGGCACGACCAAGCTGCTGGTGCCCTTCAACATGACCGTGGGTGCTCCAGGTAGCGGCTCCGTGGCGGTGACCGTGCCCCTGGACCTGAACCAATTGCGTGACCAGGGCTATGACCTGAACCGGGGCGGCAAGTTTTACCTGCAAAGCATCGTGTTCCCGGCCGCAGCCATGGCCAATGGCTTGTTCAATTGGTCTCTCGCCAAGGTGTCTGAAGT
>NZ_JBQCVS010000156.1:0-259 GCF_051958155.1 Neisseria sp. P0014.S009
GACTTTGATGCCTTTGGCTTTCAATACGGCGGCAAGCAGCAAACCGATCGGGCCTGCGCCGCCGACCAATGCGACGTCGCCGGCTTTCGCGCCGCTGCGGACGTAGGCGTGATGGCCGACGGACAGAGGCTCAATCAAAGCGGCTTGATCTAACGGGATTTTATCGGAAATCGGATGCACCCAGCGGCGTTTGACGGCGATTTTTTCGGCAAGGCCGCCGCCGCAGCCGCCCAAACCGATGAAGTTCATGTCTTTGGAG
>NZ_JBQCVS010000157.1:0-258 GCF_051958155.1 Neisseria sp. P0014.S009
TCCTAGTGCTTCTTGCCAAGCATCATCATCGCCGTCAAATTCTTCAACTTCGTCAAATTCACCGTTTTCTACCATGCTTACCAGCTCTTCCAAGCTTTCTGCACCTTCTACCCAAAAGCAAGGAATATCGGGTGGTGTGTCGGGGGCAAGCAGGGCGGCTTGTTGGTCATGCCAAGCAATCCAATAGCCGTTTTGCGTTTGTACGAATACGGCATCGGGATGAATGGTTTCGTTTTCGGTATTGACCAGCATTCTGGC
>NZ_JBQCVS010000158.1:0-258 GCF_051958155.1 Neisseria sp. P0014.S009
TGTTCCTCCAGATATCTACGCATTTCACCGCTACACCTGGAATTCCGCATTCCTCTCCTGCACTCAAGCCAACCAGTATCAGAAGCAGTTCCCCAGTTAAGCTGAGGGATTTCACATCTGACTTAGTTGGCCACCTACGAACCCTTTACGCCCAGTAATTCCGAACAACGCTTGCCCCCCCTGTATTACCGCGGCTGCTGGCACAGAGTTAGCCGGGGCTTCTTCTCTCGATACTGTCAGTCCCACAACGTATTAAAT
>NZ_JBQCVS010000159.1:0-258 GCF_051958155.1 Neisseria sp. P0014.S009
CCGTCCTGCCCGACGGCAGACAGATCAACTATCTGTATTACGGCAGCGGCCACCTGCACCAAATCAGCCTCGACGACGAAGTCATCTCCGACCTCGAGCGCGATAAGCTACACCGCGAAATCTTCCGCACACAAGGTAAACTCGCCAGCCGCTACGAACTCGATCCCTTAGGCCGTCTGAAAAGGCAAATCGCCATCCTTAACGATTTGACCGAAGGCGGCAAAGGCAAAACCAAAGTAGCGGCGGCTTATGCAGTCA
>NZ_JBQCVS010000160.1:0-258 GCF_051958155.1 Neisseria sp. P0014.S009
CTGACATACAGTCCGGCCACACGGTCAACGGTGGTGCGGCCGTTGTGCGAGTCGCCGCTTTGGGCGGTGCTGCTTTGGAGGGTGATGTTGTCGGCTTTGAGGCTGAGCAGCCGTTCGGCTTCGATGCTGCCGCCGGTGATGTCGATTTGTTGTTGGGCGTCGAGTATGACGTTTTTGCCGCCGATGCGGCCGCTGTTGCTGATGTCGCCGGCGGCCAGATCGACGATGCGCCGACCGGCCAGGGTGCCGCGGTTGTCG
>NZ_JBQCVS010000161.1:0-258 GCF_051958155.1 Neisseria sp. P0014.S009
AAAAACAGATTTTATTATCTTTTAAGCTAAAAAAAGTTTAAAACTTTTTTGAAATTGGTGTTGTTGGTTTTTATTTATTTATCAAGGTGTGATAAAAACCTTCTTAAAAAACGTTTTGTTTTTTTAAAATAATAAAAATTTCTTATTTTTTTTTTTATAAACAAACACATATTTTTAACAAAAAAAAAACTTTATCAAAAAAAAAATTCCCCCCCAAAAACCCCCCACCCTATTAACCCCCCCCCCCACCCCCCCCCC
>NZ_JBQCVS010000162.1:0-257 GCF_051958155.1 Neisseria sp. P0014.S009
GACTTATTAGAGCGTAAGGAAAATCAAACCCGTATTTTCCCCGCACGTTCAGGTCGTCTGAATCTAGATGAGGCGCTGGCGATTATTGAAAAAAACAAGTTCAGCAAGCGTATCTCGGAAATTTACCAAATCATTGCCGAAATTGTGTTTAAAGCGCCAGAGGACGCGCCTTTGAGTACCGATGATTTGGTGCAGGCAACAGCATGTAGTTTCACCGAATTGCGAGGTCATCTAAAAAAGCTGGAAGAATTGGGTAT
>NZ_JBQCVS010000163.1:0-257 GCF_051958155.1 Neisseria sp. P0014.S009
CCTTTAAGGCAGGTCTTTTCATGCATGATCCTGATTATTTCTCAGAAGTATGTTGCTGACGGCGCAAGATAGCCGGAATTTCAAAGTCATCCAGTACAGACTGATTGCTGAAATCAGCCGCAGTCAGATTCATAGAACGGATATTGCGGTTGGTACGAACTAAGCTTTCAGCACTGCTTTGGCTTTGGGCTTGAGGCGCTTCTTCCGCACCGCGTACCAATTGTTGGGTACGAGCAGCAGCACGCAGTTGGTTGTCA
>NZ_JBQCVS010000164.1:0-257 GCF_051958155.1 Neisseria sp. P0014.S009
GTATTAGGTGTGTGGGCGTTTCGCCGTTTGCGCACGACCGTCAGCCCGCTCAATCCCGAACAAACCGAACACTTCGTTTCAGACGGCGTGTACCGTTTCAGCCGCAACCCGATGTATGCGGGTCTGGGCTGTTGGCTGGTCGCATGGGCGGGCTATTTGGCGCACCCGCTGCCGTGGTTGTTTTTGGCTGCATTTGTTGCCTATATGACACGCTTTCAAATCATGCCCGAAGAACGCGTTTTGGCGCAGAAATTCGG
>NZ_JBQCVS010000165.1:0-257 GCF_051958155.1 Neisseria sp. P0014.S009
GATACATTTTATCCAATAGTATTTGCTGCCAATAAAGGATTAGCAGATGCGCTAGTTGGACAAGACTTTCAGGAAATGGGACGTCTAAGTGTTGAAAACATGTATAAATTAATTAATGGGGACAAAGTTAAAGAAACGATGATATATACGGGATTGGAATACGGCAATGCAGATAATTATGAAGAACTGTTAAAAAGAAAAAAGCCGTGGGAGATAAAATAAATGAAGAAATGGCTGAAATGGATCGATCTTTATAG
>NZ_JBQCVS010000166.1:0-257 GCF_051958155.1 Neisseria sp. P0014.S009
GTGCATTTTGGCGGTCACACGCCGATTTTCATCTGCATAAATTTTGTAGTAGAAATGGTTATGGGTGCCGCTTTCGTCGATGTCCCATGATTCATTGCTGGAGTTGTCTTCGCGCATGGATACTATCCATCTGCACTGCTCCTGCGTGTAGCCTTCGGGTAGTGGGATTGTCCCGCCGTCTGAAATCAATCCTGTTTGAACAATAACGTTTTGCCCGATGGCTCGCCATCTTGCGCCTTGCGCGCCTACAATTACCG
>NZ_JBQCVS010000167.1:0-257 GCF_051958155.1 Neisseria sp. P0014.S009
TCCTGAAAATGACCTCCTGCTCCGTTTCAATGCCGAACGTTTGGTGTTTTATACCAAGCTCGGCACGTTCACATCATTTGGCAAAGGCTGGATTCGCCGCGTGGCACAAAACCTGATTCATGCGTCTGCAGATAACACCGATTAAAGGGAGACAAACCATGTCAAAAAAGTCACTCATCGCCCTAATGACCGCAGCCATGCTGCCCGATTTCAGCCACAGCGACCTGGGCATTCGCTACGCCATGCCGACTCAGGGG
>NZ_JBQCVS010000168.1:0-257 GCF_051958155.1 Neisseria sp. P0014.S009
TTCTTATATTCCGGGTGAAGAAATTGTCTCGAGGAAATTTACCCAATTGGCTGAAGTAAAAGAAAAGACGGCATTAAGTTATCTAAGTGAGTTTACTAAAAAGTATTCTTCCGGTTCAGAAATTTCTTCAGGTAAATTTAATCCTAATGCTTTAAAAGGTGGTCGACTAGATGGAGAGTTAATTTTGGAAATCCCTGTACAAACAAAGCCAGTTCCACAAAAAATTATTGAAGAGGCGAATGAGAAAGGGATTATTA
>NZ_JBQCVS010000169.1:0-256 GCF_051958155.1 Neisseria sp. P0014.S009
GTGCCAGTGCAACTGCTAATGCAGCTACCGCTATCGGTCGCCAAGCTGCCGCAAAAGGCAACAGCAGCACTGCAGTAGGTTCTTCCTCTGTCGCTGAAGTCCTGTCTTCTACCGCATTTGGCTCCGGCTCTAATGCTACAGCTCCTGCCTCCACCGCTGTCGGACAAGGTACTCAAGCAACCGGCGCTTACACCGTTGCAGTAGGTCAAAAAGCTCAAGCCAGCGGTACTTCTGCGGCTGCAGTAGGTTCTTCTTC
>NZ_JBQCVS010000170.1:0-256 GCF_051958155.1 Neisseria sp. P0014.S009
GCACTTCTTCACATCCGAAGGCAAAAATCCGTAATGCCGCTTGAACGCTTCGTTAAACCGTCCCGCGTGGCGGTAGCCGCAAAAGTGCATGGCGGATTGGACAGTGCTGCCGGATTCGATGAGGGCGAGAGCGTGTTCCAGCCGCAGACGGCGCAGGCGTCCGGCGACGGTTTCGCCGGTTTGCGCTTTGAAATAGCGTTTCAGGTAGCATTCGTTCAATCCGATGCGGCGGGCGATTTCGGCGATGGTCAGCGGG
>NZ_JBQCVS010000171.1:0-256 GCF_051958155.1 Neisseria sp. P0014.S009
CGGCATATACCGGCCTGTCCGTGCAGGTTGTGCTGGATACCGAGGCTGCAGTGTACAGCGGTCAGGAGGCCATTGATGCCGGACTGGCTGATGAACTTGTTAACAGCACCGATGCGATCACCGTCATGCGTGATGCACTGGATGCACGTAAATCCCGTCTCTCAGGAGGGCGAATGACCAAAGAGACTCAATCAACAACTGTTTCAGCCACTGCTTCGCAGGCTGACGTTACTGACGTGGTGCCAGCGACGGAGGG
>NZ_JBQCVS010000172.1:0-256 GCF_051958155.1 Neisseria sp. P0014.S009
GTATTGGTGTATGCGGCAAAGATGGCCAAAGCGTACCGGTCAGCGTTGGTCAGCCAGCCTTGAAAATTGATGAAATCACCGTTGGTGGTACAAATTAAACATAGAGCCCGATAAATCATATCGGGCTTTTTTATCCCTTTAATTTAAGTGCGGTCAATTTTTCCATTATTTTTATTAATCGCTTTCTCAGGAATAATCATTGGGTTAAGTGAGCAATTCTGCATACGACATTTTCATATCAACACTTTTGTGATCC
>NZ_JBQCVS010000173.1:0-256 GCF_051958155.1 Neisseria sp. P0014.S009
CCGCCCGCGCCGCCCTCCCCTGGGCGCGCGCCCCCCCCCCCCGCCCCCCCCCCCCCCTCAGCGCGCCCCCCCCGGCGCGCCCCCCCCCCCCCCCCACAAACCCCCCCAAAAACACCCCCCCCCCCCCCCCCCCCCCCCCAACCTCCGACGCTTCGACACAACACCCCCCCAACACCCTCCTGCTGTCCCCGCGCCGCCTTGCGGGGTAGTTACATATTATCTGTGGGTTGAGTGGCCCAAACCCCCACACCCACGA
>NZ_JBQCVS010000174.1:0-254 GCF_051958155.1 Neisseria sp. P0014.S009
ACGTTTCGCTGCCATCAATCGGCGTTTGAATATCAATATGTTTTAAGTGCGCTTCAGGCTGAGCTTCGCCTTTAGTCCTCATCGGCTCACTGCCGATAAAAATACGGATATTGGGATTCTCACATGGCACTTGGCCGTCCGGCAGTTTGGCAAAATCCAAGGTCTGCAACAGATGGAAGGCTTCGGCAAAGTCGGGATGCAAGGCAGCGTAGCGGGTGGCATTGTTTATGGTGTCGGAAATCATGGTATATTTT
>NZ_JBQCVS010000175.1:0-253 GCF_051958155.1 Neisseria sp. P0014.S009
TCTCATCCTATAGCGCGACCACTGAAAAAACCGTCCCACTCAAAGGGCATCACGGTGTACAGGTGCGCGGTGTACTGTACGGCAACCGCTATACGGAAAAAGACAAAGATTCGACAGCCATGCCGGATTACAGCTATCACAACAGTTCACTGTATGCGGGATATGCCTATGCCGACACACGCTCCTCCTTTTCTCTGCTGCCCTATTTCGAATACGACTTCCGCAACCGCCACACCCACTACCGCGCATGGGG
>NZ_JBQCVS010000176.1:0-253 GCF_051958155.1 Neisseria sp. P0014.S009
CCTTTTGCCATTGCACTATCAGTCCGATTTCCGACCGGACCTAGGTAACCTTCGAACTCCTCCTTTACTCTTTGGGAGGAGACCGCCCCAGTCAAACTGCCTACCATGCACGGTCCCCGACCCGGATTACGGTTCTGGGTTAGAACCTCAAAGACACCAGGGTGGTATTTCAAGGACGGCTCCACAGTGACTGGCGTCTCTGCTTCAAAGCCTCCCACCTATCCTACACAAGTGACTTCAAAGT
This sequence comes from Neisseria sp. P0014.S009, assembly GCF_051958155.1. Classification (NCBI taxonomy): domain Bacteria; kingdom Pseudomonadati; phylum Pseudomonadota; class Betaproteobacteria; order Neisseriales; family Neisseriaceae; genus Neisseria; species Neisseria sp. P0014.S009. The sequence continues at coordinate 245 of NZ_JBQCVS010000176.1, forward strand.
CCAAAGCAA
>NZ_JBQCVS010000177.1:0-253 GCF_051958155.1 Neisseria sp. P0014.S009
GTCTGAAACTGAGCAAGCAGGTTTCAGACGGCCTTTTAGCTTTAAATCAGCTAGGATTGATTAGGCTTTGTTTTTCAGACGGCCATGCAATTCCTGTACGCTTTACACGCCCAAGTGTTCGCGGCTTTTTGCGCCTTCGCTCATGGCTTCGCCGCCGGCGATGGTGGTGTATTGCGGTCCGCGTTGGGTGAGGGAGGTGCGGCGGATGCTGTGGCTGTCGGTGACAGATTGCACTGTGCTGCCGACGGTGTTG
>NZ_JBQCVS010000178.1:0-253 GCF_051958155.1 Neisseria sp. P0014.S009
GGACAATCAAGGGGAAACCCGCCAGCGGTCGTGCTGTATTGTCTCAGGAACAGGATGGAATTAAGTCGCACACCCACAGTGCCAGTGCATCCGGTACGGATTTGGGGACGAAAACCACATCGTCGTTTGATTACGGGACGAAAACAACAGGCAGTTTCGATTACGGCACCAAATCGACGAATAACACGGGGGCTCATGCTCACAGTCTGAGCGGTTCAACAGGGGCCGCGGGTGCTCATGCCCACACAAGTGG
>NZ_JBQCVS010000179.1:0-253 GCF_051958155.1 Neisseria sp. P0014.S009
GGCTTTTAATCTCGACTTTGCCGACAAAGTCGATCAGGCGGTTGACGATGACGACGACGAGGGCTGAAAACAGGGCAGCGCCCAAAAATTCGTTAAATTTCAGTGGCTGGGCATCCGGGCGGATGATGCTTAATACCCAGTTGAAAATCCCTGCGGCGGTTTCTCCGCCAAAGATGCCGCTGAAAAAGGAAACGGCGAAGAGCCAAGCCTTAGTCAGTGGGCTGTGTTGGTTCTGGCTTAAGATAAACAGGCT
>NZ_JBQCVS010000180.1:0-253 GCF_051958155.1 Neisseria sp. P0014.S009
GGTTTACGGTAAACAAAAACCGCACCAAAGTGCGGTTTTATTTTTAAGCTGTTTTAATGCTTTAATTACGCTAATTTTTTGATTTGAGCAGCTAATTTAGCTTTGTGGTTTGCTGCGTTGTTAGCGTGGATTAAGCCTTTAGAAGCCATACGGTCAACAACTTTTTGCATTTCAACGAATGCTGCTTCAGCTGCTGCTTTTTCACCTGCTGCTACTTGAGCATATACTTTTTTGATGTAAGTACGCATCATAG
>NZ_JBQCVS010000181.1:0-251 GCF_051958155.1 Neisseria sp. P0014.S009
GCCTACGCACCCTGTAAGCCCAGTGATTCCGAATAACGTTTGCACAGTTCGTATTACCGCGGCTGCTGGCACGAACTTAGCCCGTGCTTCCTCTGGGGCTCTGTCAACCTTACGGTTTCATCCCCCCTGACAGCGGTTTACAACCCAAGGGCCTTCATCCCGCACGCGGCGTCGCTCGTTCAGGCTTTCGCCCATTGACGAAGATCCTCGACTGCAGCCTCCCGTAGGCTGTCTCTTATACACATCTGACG
>NZ_JBQCVS010000182.1:0-251 GCF_051958155.1 Neisseria sp. P0014.S009
GCTTTTGATATGGGCGCGGATGCTAGCGACGTGGTTGGCAAGCTCGCGTTCTGCTTCTGCGCCGGTGCTATGCGTATAGCGGACGTAGGCGGTCAGCGATACTTTGGAGTCGATGACGATTTGTTTGTTGTCGGGCAGATTGATTAGGACGTCGGGCTGGAGGCGGCGCTGGGTGCCGTCTGCTTCGTGGCGGAAGCAGGAACCTTGAAAAATTTAATAGCGGCCTTTTTGAAGACCGGAATTTTACAATA
>NZ_JBQCVS010000183.1:0-251 GCF_051958155.1 Neisseria sp. P0014.S009
CTCCTACCTGCGCCAAAACAACCAAGTTCAAGGCTACAAGCCCAAACTGAACGTTGTCGGCTACAACCGCCACCTACTCCTGCTCGGCCAAGTGGCTACCGAAGGCGAAAAACAATTTGTTGAACGCATCGCCCGTTCCGAACAAGCCGCAGAAGGCGTTTACAACTACATTACCGTTGCCTCACAAGCGCGTTCACTCGGCGACGTGACCAACGATACCTGGGGTACATCCAAAGTCCGCGCCACCCTGT
>NZ_JBQCVS010000184.1:0-251 GCF_051958155.1 Neisseria sp. P0014.S009
TTCCCAAGCCCTGCCCAATCGGCAGATGAGACCGTCGTCAAATTTCCCGACGGCGCAATCATTAATTACAACCACAGCTCCGGCCAAATGACCTTAAAAGCCGTCGCCAAAATGACCATCGACGCGCCCGACACATTAATCACAGGCAACGTCGTCATCCAAAAAATGACCACCAGCCAAGGACTGCTGACCTACGCGGCAGGCATGAGCGGCAGCGGCGAAGGCGGCGGCACAACCATCAAGGGCGACAT
>NZ_JBQCVS010000185.1:0-251 GCF_051958155.1 Neisseria sp. P0014.S009
CCCTCAGTGTTTGGACGGTTTGGCTTTGTCCTTTTCGGTCCGCTTTTGGCTGAGGGCTTTTAACTCCTTTAGGTAGGCGACCTCTGCGCGCATATAGCACAACTCTTCAATAAGCTCTGCCTGTGTTTTTTCTTGATCGGGTTTATCTGCGATGAAGGGGTTTTTGCGGTGTTGGGTCATGGTTTTGGATTGGGGATGTTCGAGTGCGCCGATGCCGCCTTCTTGATAGGCGCGTATCCATCGTCGCAGAT
>NZ_JBQCVS010000186.1:0-251 GCF_051958155.1 Neisseria sp. P0014.S009
ATTTAAATGCGTGGTGCAGTGGATACTCAGGTAAAATATATTCTGATAAATTATTTGGAGTAATCAATACCACTTCTACTCCTGAAACTAGTTTTAGAAGCTCGAAATGCGATTGACGGGATTCTGACATTGGATTGTTACCAGTCCAAAAAGTGTAAATTTTTCTAGGAACGGGATTCTTGTCAATTATGAATGTTGTTTGCTTAATAACCTTACTTAGAAAACTATCTGGATAGTTTTCTGACTTATAT
>NZ_JBQCVS010000187.1:0-251 GCF_051958155.1 Neisseria sp. P0014.S009
TGATACAAGCCGTATTGTTCGACCTCGACGGCACGCTCGCCGACACCGCCCTAGACCTCGGCGGCGCACTCAATACCCTGCTCAACCGCCACGGACTGCCCGAAAAAAGCATGGACGAAATCCGCACCCAAGCCAGCCACGGCGCGGCAGGACTGCTCAAACTCGGCGCAAGCATCACCCCCGACCATCCCGACTACGCCCAATGGCGCACCGAATACCTTGACGAATACGACAGCCGCTACGCCCAAGAC
>NZ_JBQCVS010000188.1:0-251 GCF_051958155.1 Neisseria sp. P0014.S009
TCTATGAAGAGGTATTGATCAAACCGTTCAAAGCCGTATTCAAATAATGGATATGCGTGAAGCTATTGAAGGTCGTCTGAAAACGCTGAATCCTGTTTTTTTTGACTTTCAGGATGACAGCCATCTGCATGCGGGCCACTCGGGAAACAAAGGAGGCGGGCATTATACGGTCGTAGTCGTCAGCGAAGCTTTCGGCGGCGTCAGCCGTCTTAACCGCCAACGCACCATTAAAACCTTACTGCACGATCTGT
>NZ_JBQCVS010000189.1:0-251 GCF_051958155.1 Neisseria sp. P0014.S009
TCGGAAACGCGGTTGTAGTAGCTCAACGCGGTCTGCATGTTTTGATTTTGCGCTTGGTAGAGTCCCAATACGCCCCATGCGAAGCTGCTTTGTTCGCGGCTTAAGCCGGATTCCATGCCGGACAGCGTGGAGGCTGCGGAGGAGGATTTGCGCGCGTCTTTGCCGATGACGTTCAAAAGGCTATATTCGCGCGCACCTTGCGAGCCGCCCTCAAACGGGCTGCCCAATGCAGCTGCCAAACTGCGTGCGTC
>NZ_JBQCVS010000190.1:0-250 GCF_051958155.1 Neisseria sp. P0014.S009
GCCTGATGCACAACATCAGCGGCGACCCCGATCCCAAACTGACCGTCGGCAACTTTACCGTACAAGACGAATGGTTCAACAAAACCTTCACGCTGACCGCCAAGAGCAACAAAGCCTATACCCTTACCCTGCCTGACAAACGCGTCGTAGAAGGCAAGGTTGGCATACCTCTGAAAATCAACAATCAAACCACCCTCAAAATCGATCAAATCCTGGCTAATCCGGGTCAAGAATTTGCATTGACCAAGTT
>NZ_JBQCVS010000191.1:0-250 GCF_051958155.1 Neisseria sp. P0014.S009
GTGCCTCGACCACGACGCCGATCCGGCCGAGTTCGACCACCACTGGCAGAACGACCAGAACCGTCAGGCCGCAGTCATCGAGAAGGCGTGGCACATCGTCGCCGGAGTCCGACTGGACGAAGTCGTCACCGAACTCATCTCCTGCCTGTGTCGGCAGAACCACGTCGCTGGGCACCGCGCCGACATCGTCATGGCCGAAGCCACGCGGGCCCATGCCGCCCTGGCCGGTCGCGGCGTCGCCACCGAGGAT
>NZ_JBQCVS010000192.1:0-250 GCF_051958155.1 Neisseria sp. P0014.S009
CGTCATCTCAAAACCTTGGTGGCTTTATAAGAAACCGGCAGCGTTTCCCTTTCCGCCAAACGGGTTTTCCTGACACTATCTGCACTGTCGCACCATATCCGCGCCTTGGAAAATTATTACGAAACGCCGTTGTTTTAACGCAAATCCACACCTTTGCGCTTCACACCGGCCGGTATGCGCCTATTTCAACTGGCGCGCGAGCTGTTGACGCAGGTTGCCGCCGCCGAACGTGATTTGGTGCGGATTATCG
>NZ_JBQCVS010000193.1:0-249 GCF_051958155.1 Neisseria sp. P0014.S009
CCAGTTGGCCGCCTTCGCCACGGGTATTCTTCCCAATCTCTACGAATTTCACCTCTACACTGGGAATTCTACCAACCTCTCCCGAATTCAAGCACGACAGTCACAAACGCAGTTCCCGGGTTGAGCCCAGGGCTTTCACATCTGTCTTGTCGAGCCGCCTACGCGCCCTTTACGCCCAGTAATTCCGAACAACGCTAGCTCCCTTCGTATTACCGCGGCTGCTGGCACGAAGTTAGCCGGAGCTTATTC
>NZ_JBQCVS010000194.1:0-249 GCF_051958155.1 Neisseria sp. P0014.S009
GTTGTCCAAGCAGTATTTGATGGACGCAAGCGAGGCGCGGATACGGGTGTCGTCGCTGATTTTGCCGTCTTTGAACGGCACGTTCATATCGGCGCGGATGAGGACGGTTTTGCCCTGCACGTTTTGTTCGGTCAGTTTCAGAAATGCCATGATGTATCCTTTGTGAAGGTTGGAAACGGAAATGGGAATGTTCTCAATTATCCGCGAACGGGGCGCATCGGTAAAGGCAGGATTTGCCTGCGCTTGATT
>NZ_JBQCVS010000195.1:0-249 GCF_051958155.1 Neisseria sp. P0014.S009
GTGTATAAGAGACAGGACTACCGGGGTATCTAATCCCGTTTGCTCCCCTGGCTTTCGCGTCTCAGCGTCAGAATGGGTCCAGAGACTCGCTTTCGCCGCGGGCGTTCCTTCCGATCTCAACGCATTTCACCGCTCCACCGGAAGTTCCAGTCTCCCCTACCCACCTCCAGACAACTCGTATCAGCGCCTGTTCCCCGGTTGAGCCGGGGGATTTCAACGACTGACGTGGTCATCCGCCTACACGCGCTT
>NZ_JBQCVS010000196.1:0-249 GCF_051958155.1 Neisseria sp. P0014.S009
ACATTAAACGGCACAACTATCGCCGACCTTATCGCCCAAACCGCGCCGCAAAAACCGTTTGCCGTTGCCGTCAATACCCAGTTTGTCTCCAAAGGCGCGTATGCGGAAACGCTGTTGAATGAAAACGATAAAGTGGACATCGTGCGCCCCGTAGTCGGCGGATAAGCAGTTTGCAATCAACAGGTCGGGTATTTGCGCCCGACTTTTGCCTGTTTGAATATCGGGCAGGATTGCCCGATTGCCTTATGC
>NZ_JBQCVS010000197.1:0-248 GCF_051958155.1 Neisseria sp. P0014.S009
GTTGGGAAACACATTACAAAGAGTTACTATGAATCCTCGTTATATTGTTGTCGAAGGCGCTATCGGTAGCGGCAAGACCGCTTTGAGCCGCCGCTTGGCAGAGCATTTCAGCGCGTTGCTGTTGTCGGAGAATCCGGATCACAATCCGTTTCTCATGAAATTTTACAGCAATGTTTCCAATAATGGCTTGGCTGCCGAACTTTTTTTTCTGACGCGCCGCGCTGAAAGCGTGAATATTATTGAAGACC
>NZ_JBQCVS010000198.1:0-248 GCF_051958155.1 Neisseria sp. P0014.S009
GACTACAAGGGTATCTAATCCTGTTTGCTCCCCTAGCTTTCGCAGCTGAGTGTCAGTAATAGTCCAGGTACCTGCTTTCGCCATCGGTGTTCCTCCTGATCTCTGCGCATTTCACCGCTACACCAGGAATTCCAGTACCCTCTCCTATACTCAAGTCTGGCAGTATCTGTTGGCCTCTCCCCGTTAAGCAAGGAGCTTTCACAACAGACTAACCAAACCACCTACCTGCCCTTTACGCCTAGTAATTC
>NZ_JBQCVS010000199.1:0-248 GCF_051958155.1 Neisseria sp. P0014.S009
TATTTGCCCGTTTCGTCTTGGGCAAGCTGTTTGCCGAAGCCCAAGCCAAAGGCATTGATGCCGAACTTGTTACCGAAACCGCCGATAAGCACGGCATTTTGTCGGCGACGCTCAAGTTGGAAGGGCAGAAAGCCGAAAGCCTAGCGCAAACTTGGCAGGGGACGCTCCAATGGATATGCCCCAGCCCTGTCCGTCCGAAACATCCGCGCAAAAATTGGTATATAGGCGTTTTCCGCTTGCCCGATATG
>NZ_JBQCVS010000200.1:0-248 GCF_051958155.1 Neisseria sp. P0014.S009
GAATTACTGGGCGTAAAGGGCTCGTAGGCGGCCGTCTAAGTCATACGTGAAATTCCTGGGCTCAACCTGGGGACTGCGTTTGAGACGTTATATCTTGAGTGAGGAAGAGGGTTGTGGAATTCCCAGTGTAGAGGTGAAATTCGTAGATATTGGGAAGAACACCGGTGGCGAAGGCGGCAACCTGGTCCTTTACTGACGCTGAGGCGCGAAAGCGTGGGGAGCAAACAGGATTAGATACCCGAGTAGTC
>NZ_JBQCVS010000201.1:0-247 GCF_051958155.1 Neisseria sp. P0014.S009
GTTAACGATTGGGCACGAACAGCTGATAACAAATTAGACCCTGCCCTTTATGATGCCTTTATCCACGGCTATGAAAGCGTACGTCCATTATCTGATGAAGAATGCGCGTATTTCCCTACTGCACAAAGAGCCGGATGTATTCGTTTCTGGGTATCTCGTCTGCTCGATTTCCATTTCCCTCAATCAGGAGAAATGTCGTTTATTAAAGATCCAAATGCATTTAGAGATCTATTATTGAGTCTTATAT
>NZ_JBQCVS010000202.1:0-247 GCF_051958155.1 Neisseria sp. P0014.S009
CAAGTGGTCGGCGAAAATAACTGTATCACGCAATCCGCACAGACGGAATGATGCGTTAATCAGTTTAGAAATTTATTTTTTCTTCAGCGCTTTGTTGATGTACTCGAACGGCAGGCCTTTAGGCAAGATTTCGCTCAACAATGCACGGACGACAGTCGTTTCGTAACGGTTAACGACAGGCTCAAACTCACCTGCTTCGTTTTTCAGCCATTCACGCAGACGTACGGTAAATTTCGTACCCAGTTCA
>NZ_JBQCVS010000203.1:0-247 GCF_051958155.1 Neisseria sp. P0014.S009
TTCCATGACCGCACCAACAGGCTCCAAGCCAAGCTTTCCTGACGGAATGTTAATTCTCGTTGACCCTGAGCAGGCTGTTGAGCCAGGTGATTTCTGCATAGCCAGACTTGGGGGTGATGAGTTTACCTTCAAGAAACTGATCAGGGATAGCGGTCAGGTGTTTTTACAACCACTAAACCCACAGTACCCAATGATCCCATGCAATGAGAGTTGTTCCGTTGTGGGGAAAGTTATCGCTAGTCAGTGG
>NZ_JBQCVS010000204.1:0-247 GCF_051958155.1 Neisseria sp. P0014.S009
GCTGCTGACCGATCCCTCCAGCCGCATCCCGGTGACGATCCTGCCCTCGGGCCAGCACGCGCTGCTGACCGGGGACAATACCGCCCTGCCGGCGCTGGATTTCATCGAAAGCCCGGAAAACCTGCGCCCCGGCGACCGGGTGGTCAGCTCGGGCGATGGGGGCGTGTTCCCGCCGGGCCTGCCGGTGGGCCAGGTGGCGCTGGCCAGCGACGGCCGGCTGCGGGTGCGGTTGGCCGCGGATTACGGC
>NZ_JBQCVS010000205.1:0-247 GCF_051958155.1 Neisseria sp. P0014.S009
GAATATAGTACAAATCCAATATTTGTGAATTTTAATAGACAAGCCCACGCCATTCCAACGCTATATGCTAAATCTCTGCCTAAATTTGAATCAAAACAGATTAGTACCTGTTTGATTATTTTGTATCCTCATGATGATTTCCCAGAAAAACCGAATATAAAAGGATTTGCAGATTTCTATCTGTATTTTAATTTTGATAAATATTTTGTGTCTTCTGATGCTGAGAAAAAAATGATGCAATTAGAAG
>NZ_JBQCVS010000206.1:0-246 GCF_051958155.1 Neisseria sp. P0014.S009
GGGCATTCTTGGCGGATTTCGGCGATTTCTTCCATGCTCAATTCACGCGACAGAATAATGCGTTCGACACCGATGTTTTGCCAGAATTTCACGCCCCAGTAGTTGGTGGTATTTGCCTGAACGGACAGGTGAATCGGCATATCCGGCCATTTTTCGCGCACGGTCATGATCAAACCCGGATCCGCCATAATCAGCGCGTCGGGTTTCATGGCAATCAAGGGCTCCATATCGGAAACAAAGGTTTTG
>NZ_JBQCVS010000207.1:0-246 GCF_051958155.1 Neisseria sp. P0014.S009
GTCTGGCAGCTGCTCCCAGCGCACCGCCTTCGCCGGCGAACACACGCCTTGCATATTCGGCGATTCGCCCGTCGCATAACTCGATAAAATGCAGCGCCCTTCCACCATGACGCACAAACTGCCGAAACCGAACACTTCGATTTCCACATCCGTATTGTCAATCACATGCTTGACCTGATCCACGGTCAAAACGCGTGGCAGCACGGCACGGCGGATGCCAAACAGCTCCTTCATCATATTGATGGC
>NZ_JBQCVS010000208.1:0-245 GCF_051958155.1 Neisseria sp. P0014.S009
TCGTTCCTCAGCGTCAGAAAGGACCCAGTAAGCCGCCTTCGCCTCCGGTGTTCCTGATGATATCAACGCATTTCACCGCTCCACCATCAGTTCCGCTTACCCCTGTCTCCCTCAAGCCTTGCAGTATCAAGCGCTGTTCCTCGGTTGAGCCGAGGGCTTTCACACCTGACTTACAAGGCCGCCTACAAACCCTTTAAGCCCAGTAATTCCGAATAACGTTTGGGTGGTACGTCTTACCGCGGCTG
>NZ_JBQCVS010000209.1:0-245 GCF_051958155.1 Neisseria sp. P0014.S009
GACTACAAGGGTATCTAATCCTGTTTGCTCCCCACGCTTTCGCACCTCAGCGTCAGTACCGGACCAGTGGGCCGCCTTCGCCACCGGTGTTCTTCCTAATATCTGCGAATTTCACCTCTACACTAGGAATTCCACACACCTCTTCCGGACTCTAGACTGGCAGTATCAGAGGCAGTTCCGAGGTTGAGCCCCGGGATTTCACCCCTGACTTGTCAATCCGCCTACGTGCGCTTTACGCCCAGTAA
>NZ_JBQCVS010000210.1:0-245 GCF_051958155.1 Neisseria sp. P0014.S009
GACTTATACAATGAAATCATCAAACTGCGCCCTGAATGGCATTCAGACAATATCAACGAAGGGGCGATTAAAATTGTGATGACGGGTTCTGCTTCCGATGCGCCGGAAATGCAGAAACACGTTTACAGTAAACAGGAAAAGCAAACGCTGGAACGCCGCTTTAAAGACCCGAACGATCCACTGAAAGTGGTGATTGTGCGCGATATGTGGCTGACGGGCTTTGATGCGCCTTGCTGTAATACGAT
>NZ_JBQCVS010000211.1:0-245 GCF_051958155.1 Neisseria sp. P0014.S009
GCGCAGAACACTTGAACACTGACGTATTGGTAATTGGCGGCGGCGGTGCAGGCGCGGCAGCGGCATTGTCTGCGACTGAAGCCGGCGCACGCGTCATCATGGCGAACAAACTGCGTATCGGCGACAGCAATACCGTGATGGCCGAAGGCGGCATTCAAGCAGCGGTCGGAGCAGAGGACAGCCTGCAACAACACTTTGACGACACCATCAAAGGCGGCCACAACGTCGGCAAAAAAGAATTGGTG
>NZ_JBQCVS010000212.1:0-245 GCF_051958155.1 Neisseria sp. P0014.S009
GGACTTGACCTTGCCGACACAGGAAATCATCAGTCAGACGATTGCGCAGTGGCGAAAAAGAAAAGAAATGCCGAATTTGAAAAAACGTCCGACTATTTTTGTACTTCATGCTGCTTAAAACTGGATTGGGTTCAATTTCAAACTGTATTTGAGGAAATAAAAAAAGGCCGTCTGAACAACAGACGGCCTTTGTGTTGCCTAAGCTTTTATCAAGAAACGACTTCGCCTTGGGCGCGTTGTTTTTC
>NZ_JBQCVS010000213.1:0-244 GCF_051958155.1 Neisseria sp. P0014.S009
GTTTGGTACACATCTCTGCCTTATCCAATAAATTCGTCCAAGACCCGCGCGAAGTGGTGAAAGCCGGCGAGGTGGTAAAAGTGAAAGTGCTGGAAGTCGATGCTGCGCGTAAACGCATTGCGCTGACCATGCGTTTGGATGACGAAGCGGGCGGCACAATAAAAGGCAACAGGCCGTCTGAAACCCGACATCAAGAACGCCGCGACCGTAAACCCCAACGCAACGAGCGTGTCCCAACCAATTC
>NZ_JBQCVS010000214.1:0-244 GCF_051958155.1 Neisseria sp. P0014.S009
CCGTTAGCCGGCGCTAATACTCCCGGTACCGTCATCAGCTGTCGACATTAGCAACAGCCATTTCTTCCCTGACAAAAGTCCTTTACAACCCGAAGGCCTTATTCAGACACGCGGCATGGCTGGATCAGGCTTGCGCCCATTGTCCAAAATTCCCCACTGCTGCCTCCCGTAGGTGTATGGGCCGTGTCTCAGTCCCAGTGTGGCGGATCATCCTCTCAGACCCGCTACTGATCGTCGCCTTGGT
>NZ_JBQCVS010000215.1:0-244 GCF_051958155.1 Neisseria sp. P0014.S009
CGATAACAATATGCGCTTGAGGATCATCGGCAGCCGCGAGCGGTTTAATGCTGAAATCCTGAAGGGTATTGAGGCGGCCGAGGCGTTGACGGCAAATAATACCGGTTTGACTTTGAGCATTGCCGCCGATTATGGCCGCCGCTGGGATATTTTGCAGGCGGCAAATCAGTTGATTGCCGAAGGTGTAACAGAGATTACGGAAGAGGCGTTGTCGCGTTACTTGATGTTGGGCGATGCACCCGAG
>NZ_JBQCVS010000216.1:0-244 GCF_051958155.1 Neisseria sp. P0014.S009
GTGTTCCTCAGGATATCTAAGCATTTCACCGCTACACCCTGAATTCCACTTTCCTCTCACGAACTCAAGACAGGCAGTATCCAAAGCACGTCCAGGGTTGAGCCCTGGGATTCCACTTTAAACTGACCTGTCCGCCTGCGCTCCCTTTACGCCCAGTAATTCCGAACAACGCTTGGAACCTCCGTATTACCGCGGCTGCTGGCACGGAGTTAGCCGTTCCTTATTCCTGAGGTACCGTCAGAAT
>NZ_JBQCVS010000217.1:0-244 GCF_051958155.1 Neisseria sp. P0014.S009
GGTTTTATGCGGGCTACAGCTTGCTAGGATCTTTACCAGTTCCACCAAATTCAGGAGAATCCTGTAAAAAGGAAAATCTTGCATTGAAGAAAACATAGATCTGCGCATGTACACCTTAAAAGCACACATGCTATCTGTGGTTTTGTAAAAAAGAAATGTAGGTTGTAAACTTCAGCTTATTACAAATTCTAGATTTGTACAGGATTAAATTGTTTTTTACCGTTTATTTCTTAATATACTTTTC
>NZ_JBQCVS010000218.1:0-244 GCF_051958155.1 Neisseria sp. P0014.S009
GCATATTTCCGAGGAGAGAAAGACGGAGCTGGGCGAGGCTTTGAAAAACCATCCGCCTGTTGCCGTTTTCCCTTCTCAAGATGATATGGAAGCCTTTATGCGGCTGGCGATAGAACAGGCCAGACAATCGGCGGCATTGGGCGAAGTGCCTGTTGGTGCGGTCATCGTATATCAAGGCGAGGCAATCGCAGCGGCACACAATACCTGCATTGGCGACCACAATGTCAGCCACCATGCCGAAATC
>NZ_JBQCVS010000219.1:0-244 GCF_051958155.1 Neisseria sp. P0014.S009
GTTGCATCGTGAACTTGATCATCAAAGCGGTGGAGCCGTGGTATTTGTCGGACGGCGGAAAAGTGCGGAAACCTATTCGGCTTACCTGAAAGAACAAGGCTGGGCATGTGAGCATTTCCATGCAGGCTTGGGGAACAACGAAAAAGCCGATATTCAAAACCAGTTTATTGGCGGTAGTTTGCGCGTTATTGTCGCCACCAACGCCTTTGGTATGGGCGTGGATAAACCTGACGTACGCTTGGTT
>NZ_JBQCVS010000220.1:0-243 GCF_051958155.1 Neisseria sp. P0014.S009
TAATGACGGTAGCGATAGAAGAAGCCCCGGCTAAATTCGTGCCAGCAGCCGCGGTAATACGAATGGGGCAAGCGTTGTTCGGAATCACTGGGCTTAAAGCGTGCGTAGGCGGTCTTGCAAGTCAGAAGTGAAAGCCTGGGGCTCAACCCCAGAATTGCTTTTGAAACTGCAAGACTAGAATACCGGAGAGGTTGGGAGAATTCCTAGTGTAGAGGTGAAATTCGCAGATATTAGGAGGAATAC
>NZ_JBQCVS010000221.1:0-243 GCF_051958155.1 Neisseria sp. P0014.S009
CTTCACAATAGTGTTTTGGGTTTTATTTTTTGCATGGGTATAGGTGTAGTTTGCCCCTAACGTTAAATTATCGGTTGCAAAAACATTCACCGCTAATTCAACACCTTTAAAGGCTTCTTTACCCACATTTTGATATTGATTGAGTTTTTTGCTAATCGCGACTTCTTCAATCGCATCTTTTACTTCAGAATAGAAAAGTGCGCTATCCACTCTTAACCAATCGCCGAAGGTATGCATATAGCT
>NZ_JBQCVS010000222.1:0-243 GCF_051958155.1 Neisseria sp. P0014.S009
CAAAAAGGCCGTCTGAAAACAGTTGCCGCCGTATTGGGCTTTTTACTGCTGATTGGCGGCTCATGGTTTGGCTGGCAAAGCTTCAATAAACAAACCACCGCTCTCCACCACTTCTTAACGCTGGTTCCGCCATCCGAAGCCGGACAAGAAACCGACCACGGCAAGATGTTTACCGATGTCGACGAACTCAAAGCCGCTATGGATGCCGCTTTGAAAGCCGACCCAAGCAAGCCTGTGCTGATT
>NZ_JBQCVS010000223.1:0-243 GCF_051958155.1 Neisseria sp. P0014.S009
GAAAAAGCCAATGGTCTTGCTGCTCGTTTACGTGAATTAGCGGGTATCTTAGGTTTACTTCAACAAGATCCAGAAAAATTCTTACAAGCTGGTTCTGACGATGATGAAGTCGCAAAAATTGAAGCGCTTATCAAACAACGAAACGAAGCCCGTGCCGCTAAAGATTGGACTGCAGCAGATGCGGCACGTAATGAACTTACGGCAATGGGTATCGTTTTAGAAGATGGCGCCAATGGCACGACG
>NZ_JBQCVS010000224.1:0-243 GCF_051958155.1 Neisseria sp. P0014.S009
GTTAAGGATTGTTAAACCTCTGTAAATCAGATAGAGTTACGGCTGATAAATTAAATTAATAATGGAGCTTCCATCAATGAAAGGCGATATCGGCGTCATCGGCTTGGCCGTTATGGGTCAAAATTTGATTTTGAATATGAACGATCACGGTTTCAAAGTCGTGGCGTACAACCGGACCACTGCTAAAGTAGACGATTTTCTCAACGGCGCAGCCAAAGGCACCAACATTATCGGTGCCTATTC
>NZ_JBQCVS010000225.1:0-242 GCF_051958155.1 Neisseria sp. P0014.S009
CCCTACGCCTCCCCTATTCGGTTAAGCTCGCTACTGAATGTAATTCGTTGACCCATTATACAAAAGGTACGCAGTCACACCACAAGGGTGCTCCCACTGTTTGTATGCATCAGGTTTCAGTTTCTATTTCACTCCCCTCCCGGGGTTCTTTTCGCCTTTCCCTCACGGTACTGGTTCACTATCGGTCGAAGATGAGTATTTAGCCTTGGAGGATGGTCCCCCCATATTCAGACAGGATTTCA
>NZ_JBQCVS010000226.1:0-242 GCF_051958155.1 Neisseria sp. P0014.S009
TGAAATCGCGCGGACGTTTTTTGTCCGTCAATACCCAGCCGCCTGCGATGCACACCCGCGCCTCGTGTGCGTTGAAATCGTCGCGGCTCATAAACTGTGTTGGATGCGTTGCCACCACCGGCAAGCCCAATTCTTCCGCCAGTTTCACGCTGCCTGAAACGCAAGCCTCCCATTCAGGGCGTTCGGGCAGGCGTTGCAGCTCTAAATAAAACGCATCGGGAAACCACTCCGCATATTTCAAC
>NZ_JBQCVS010000227.1:0-242 GCF_051958155.1 Neisseria sp. P0014.S009
TTGCCAACCTTCCTGCAAATCGGCATGACGGCGCAGGTTTTCAGAAAGATGCGCCAAACCTTCGGGCCAAGTGAGGACGGTTTCTGCATTGTTGCGGGCGGCAAAATAATGCAGTCCGGCAAAGGCAGACACTTGCCCGATGCCTTGTCCGTAATCGTCGCGGCAACAATAATCGAGATACCATAAAAGCTCAGGCGAGTGGTAGTTCTCTTGATCAAGCCATTGTTTAAACGTCAGATGAT
>NZ_JBQCVS010000228.1:0-242 GCF_051958155.1 Neisseria sp. P0014.S009
GACTATAAGACCTCTAAATGGCGTACCACCTTTCAAGCTTTACCATATTATAAAATTTCATAAAGTGGTACTGTTCCTTTTGTCGGTGTTCCGAATACCTAAACGGAAAATTATCATGACACATTATCATTAGGGTACGGGTCTTATCATTAGTCTGCGGTCGGGCGAAGAGGGTAAATTTCTAGCCGATGTTGTTCTACACACAGGTAACTGCTGTAGCGCATTGCTGTGATATTCCATGT
>NZ_JBQCVS010000229.1:0-241 GCF_051958155.1 Neisseria sp. P0014.S009
GCCTACGGGAGGCTGCAGTGAGGAATATTGGTCAATGGGCGCAAGCCTGAACCAGCCATGCCGCGTGCAGGATGAAGCATCTATGGTGTGTAAACTGCTTTTGTACGGGAAGAAACAGCAGAACGTGTTCTGCCTTGACGGTACCGTAAGAATAAGGACCGGCTAACTCCGTGCCAGCAGCCGCGGTAATACGGAGGGTCCAAGCGTTATCCGGAATCATTGGGTTTAAAGGGTCCGTAGG
>NZ_JBQCVS010000230.1:0-241 GCF_051958155.1 Neisseria sp. P0014.S009
ATCTAATCCTGTTCGCTACCCATGCTTTCGCTCCTCAGCGTCAATACCAGCCCAGAGTGCTGCCTTCGCCATGGGTGTTCCTCCTGATATCTACGCATTTCACCGCTACACCAGGAATTCCGATTCCCTCTCCCATACTCCAGCATCGCAGTCTTCGGCGCACCCTCCCGGTTAAGCCGGGAGATTTCACACCAAACTTACGACACCACCTACATACTCTTTACACCCAATAATTCCGAAC
>NZ_JBQCVS010000231.1:0-241 GCF_051958155.1 Neisseria sp. P0014.S009
GTGATGACCCGCAAGTATCTTGTCAATCTGGTATCGGCTAACTAAGGTCGTCTGAAAAGGAAGAAATATGTCTGCAATCAATGCAATCTACAATGCCAACATCTATATCGACGGTAACAGCCTTTTGGGTAATGCTTCCGAGTTTAAGCTGCCTGAGTTTGAGTTTGGTCAGGACGATCATACCGGTCTGGGTATGGTCGGTACCATCAAACTGCCAAACGGCGTAGAAGCCCTAGAAGGC
>NZ_JBQCVS010000232.1:0-241 GCF_051958155.1 Neisseria sp. P0014.S009
TTGTAATACTGGGTGTATTCAATCAAATCATCGTAATAGCAGGCAATGTCTTCCGCACGGGCGATGATGTATTTGTTTTGTACAATATCATCGAACACGACTGATGGATCATTCACGATATTGCGGATGATATGAGTGTAGCTGCGCGAGTGGATGGTTTCGCTGAAGCTCCACGTTTCAATCCAAGTTTCCAGTTCGGGAATCGACACCAAAGGTAAGAACGCAACATTCGGGCTGCGGC
>NZ_JBQCVS010000233.1:0-241 GCF_051958155.1 Neisseria sp. P0014.S009
ACGAGCAGGCGTATTGTTTGGCAGTAGAAAAACTTGCCGGTATTGATGTGCCTATCCGCGCCCAATACATCCGCGTGATGTTTGCCGAAGTAACGCGCATCCTCAACCACTTGATGGGCATCGGTTCGCACGCCTTCGACATTGGTGCGATGACCGCCATCCTTTACGCCTTCCGCGACCGCGAAGAGCTGATGGACTTGTACGAAGCTGTGTCCGGCGCGCGTATGCACGCAGCCTATTT
>NZ_JBQCVS010000234.1:0-241 GCF_051958155.1 Neisseria sp. P0014.S009
GTGTATGAACGCTCGAAAAAACATGGGCTGTTCCGGGTGATCCCCATTAAAGGGGCATCCGTCTACGGAAAGCCGGTGGCCAGCATGCCACGTAAGCGAAACAAAAACGGGGTTTACCTTACCGAAATCGGTACGGATACCGCGAAAGAGCAGATTTATAACCGCTTCACACTGACGCCGGAAGGGGATGAACCGCTTCCCGGTGCCGTTCACTTCCCGAATAACCCGGATATTTTTGATC
>NZ_JBQCVS010000235.1:0-240 GCF_051958155.1 Neisseria sp. P0014.S009
ACCCAATCTCCGTAGAATTGCCTACCATCATCGTTCGCGAAGTTGAATACACCGAGCCTGCCGTTAAAGGCGATACCTCCGGTAAAGTAATGAAAACCGCACGTCTGGTCGGCGGCACTGAAATCCAAGTGATGTCTTACATCGAAAACGGCGACAAAGTCGAAATCGATACCCGTACCGGCGAATTCCGCAAACGTGCTTAATCAGCCCGTAACACAAAAAGGCCGTCTGAATATTCAG
>NZ_JBQCVS010000236.1:0-240 GCF_051958155.1 Neisseria sp. P0014.S009
GGATAAAAGTTCTTTCAGACGGCCTTTGTTGAACTGGGATATTCAGTTTTGAGGCTGGAGTGATTTATTGCGCCGCAGTTTTTTCCAGCAATAGGAAAGTCTCGGCTTTGTTGCGCGGTCTTGCGCCTTGCCACAAGGTTTGCCAGCCCGAAGGTACGCCGATGTTGGCGGCTTGGCGGATGAGGCGGTAGCGGCAGGTCGGGTTGTCGGTTGTGGTTTTAATATGGCTGTATTGTGTCC
>NZ_JBQCVS010000237.1:0-240 GCF_051958155.1 Neisseria sp. P0014.S009
GTTTAGGGCTGGATGGAGATTTGCTACGTGCGCTGCTGGCAAGAAAATATACCAGCGAAAATTTGGACTTAGGCAGACTAAATGACCTAAAAGAAACAGTCGATAGGGAAAAAGCCAAAGTTTATTTTAACGAAGAGCGTATATTTTATTTAAATATACGGATTGATGAATTTCTAAGAGAACTAATTACAAGATAGTTATTACCTATTGAAAGATACTAAATAATCATCAAGTTAGCAT
>NZ_JBQCVS010000238.1:0-240 GCF_051958155.1 Neisseria sp. P0014.S009
TCGTTACCGACAACGGCGGCACCATCGCCCAAAGCCTGAATATCAGTGTTTACCCTTCTTGGGCGTTAATCGGTAAAGACGGCGACGTGCAGCGCATCGTCAAAGGCAGTATCAACGAAGCGCAGGCATTGGCTTTAATCCGCGACCCGAATACCGATATAGGCCGTCTGAAAAATTCGTTCTACAAACCCGACACACAGAAAAAGGATTCAAAAATCATGAATACGCGCACTATCTACC
>NZ_JBQCVS010000239.1:0-240 GCF_051958155.1 Neisseria sp. P0014.S009
AAGGCGCAACGCCTGCCGCAGTGGCCATTGCGCCCGACCGTATGGAAAAAGGCACGGGCGAATTGTCGGCGGTGCAGGAAGTAGAAAAACAATTCGGCCTGCCGGTGGTTTCGATTGCCAACCTGAACGACTTGTTCACGCTATTGCAAAACAATGCCGAATTTGGCGGCTTCTTCGAGCCGGTCAAAGGCTATCGCGAACGTTACGGCGCGGTTTAAACCATACCATCATGCTCAGGTC
>NZ_JBQCVS010000240.1:0-240 GCF_051958155.1 Neisseria sp. P0014.S009
GACCTTTACCGAACGAACCGCACGTGGGTGCAGCAAAATCACCATTTCACGCAAGCTGAATTTAAACAATACCAACGCACGCACGTTTTTAATAACGCCGCCCATAGAGCCTGAGCTAGCCAAGACGTTCGACAGAAAAAACATCCACAAAGACACAATCAGCGGCCATTGTTCAAAGTCGGCATTGGAAAATCAGCTGGCCAATCCGATGGACACAAAGTTAAAACTGACAAAGCGCAA
>NZ_JBQCVS010000241.1:0-239 GCF_051958155.1 Neisseria sp. P0014.S009
CCGAAGCAGTCAAACGCCTGCGCCAACTGGACAAACTGAAGGCAGAGTTAGACCGCATTACACAAGGTGGTAAACCGCAAACGGCTTTGATGCAGCGTTTGTATAACGAAGCGATTGAGCCGTTTCAATTGCCGTTGCAGCCGTTTTTTGATTTGCTGGCGGCGTTCAGTCAGGATGTGGTTAAAACCCGTTATGTAAACTTTGGCGTATTGATTGCCTATTGGCGTTTGTCCGCCAAT
>NZ_JBQCVS010000242.1:0-239 GCF_051958155.1 Neisseria sp. P0014.S009
TAGTAGGTAATGCCGTTGATGGTGTTGCCGTCAGGTTGAATGGCGACAAAACCGTACATGACAGACCACAAACCGTTGCCGTGCATAGGCAGGATGATTTGGCTGACTTTGCCGTCTTCGCCTTTTACCAAGTAAACCTCAGTGTATTTGGCACGGCTTTTGATGCCTGCCAAATCGTCTTCAGGTTTGATTTGAATACTTTGGGCAGGGTCTTTGCTGGCAACGCGTGCGCTGAAGTC
>NZ_JBQCVS010000243.1:0-239 GCF_051958155.1 Neisseria sp. P0014.S009
ATGAATAAGAGGTCGTGATTTTGGCCGAACGCGAAGATGCGTCCGGTAAGGTTGTTTTGGAAAGTGAACTGGCGGTTGCCTGAATCGTAACGGTCGAAGCTGTATGTGGTTCCCAGGCCGTCTGTACCGATTCCTTTGCCTGTGCCACCCATCGTGTAATATTCTTTTGAACTGGTGTTCTTACGCCAGTACAACTTGCTGCTCAGTTTCCAGTTATCGTTGAAATAATGTTCAAACTC
>NZ_JBQCVS010000244.1:0-239 GCF_051958155.1 Neisseria sp. P0014.S009
CCAAAACGGTGTGTTGACAATTGAAGTTACAAAAGAATTCGGTGAATCAACTGTATCGAAAATTTTAGATTTAGTTCAAAATGCAAGCAGTAAAAAAGCACCAACGGAAAACTTTATTACGAAGTTTGCACGTTACTACACTCCAGTTGTAGTTATTACAGCGGCAATCATGGCGTTTATTCCACCACTTATTTTAGAAGGAGCTACATTCTCTGAGTGGATTTATAGAGCTTTAGTGT
>NZ_JBQCVS010000245.1:0-239 GCF_051958155.1 Neisseria sp. P0014.S009
TAGCGAAAGCAAGTGCGGTGGAAACAAGAAACGTTTTTTTCATAGAATGTTCTCTGTTGAGGCATAATATTTTTTACCCCCAATATCGTGGGAATTTCAGGGCGAAAAATATTTTCGCCCCTACGATTATAAATTCTTACCAAAGAACCCTGTCAGTTTTTCGCTGATTTGTTTCACATATTCAGGTTTCCAGTAGGTTTCGATATGTTTCGCATTCGGCACGATAAACAGCTCTTTGT
>NZ_JBQCVS010000246.1:0-238 GCF_051958155.1 Neisseria sp. P0014.S009
CTTTCGCACCTCAGCGTCAGATTCGGACCAGTAAGCCGCCTTCGCCACCGGTGTTCCTCCAGATATCTACACATTTCACCGTTCCACCTGGAGTTCCGCTTACCCCTTCCGACCTCGAGCCACGCAGTATCGGATGCCATTCCGCGGTTGAGCCGCGGGATTTCACATCCGACTTACGTAGCCGCCTACGTGCTCTTTATGCCCAGTGAATCCGAATAACGCTTGCGCCCTCTGTATT
>NZ_JBQCVS010000247.1:0-238 GCF_051958155.1 Neisseria sp. P0014.S009
GCGTTATTCGGAATCACTGGGCGTAAAGCGTGCGTAGGCGGACTATCAAGTCTGAGGTGAAAGCCCGAAGCTCAACTTCGGAATTGCCTTGGAAACTGATAGTCTGGAGTGCAGTAGGGGATAGCGGAATTCCAAATGTAGAGGTGAAATTCGTAGATATTTGGAGGAACACCGGTGGCGAAGGCGGCTATCTGGACTGCAACTGACGCTGAGGCGCGAAAGCGTGGGGATCAAACAG
>NZ_JBQCVS010000248.1:0-238 GCF_051958155.1 Neisseria sp. P0014.S009
TGCCGGTGCCGCGACCGCACTTAGATTCACAAGGGCTTGACGAACGGCTTCTTTTGCAAAATTAACGGCGCGAATATCCCCATTTACTACTTCAAAGAACCAATCTAAGCCAAAGCGTCCACCTGAACCACAGCTACCCCGCTCACGTTTACCATCTTCTTCCACGAGAACCGAAATGGATAAACGCACAAGCGGGCGAATATCTGCAGCAAGTGTGCCATCCGTTGCAACTACTAAC
>NZ_JBQCVS010000249.1:0-238 GCF_051958155.1 Neisseria sp. P0014.S009
GTATGTGAAACCTATCCTGGCCGCTTTGGAAAAATTCACTATTAAAGGTATGGCTCACATTACCGGCGGCGGCATTACCGAAAACGTACCTCGTGTTTTGCCTGAAAATACCGTCGCACAAATCGATGCCAAAGCGTGGGAATTACCTAAACTGTTCCAATGGCTGCAAAAAGCAGGCAATGTGGAAACCCAAGAAATGTACCGTACATTTAACTGCGGTATCGGCATGGTTGTTATC
>NZ_JBQCVS010000250.1:0-238 GCF_051958155.1 Neisseria sp. P0014.S009
GTCTTTGTTGTCGCGTATCATTTCCTGTTGAATGCGGCCGAGGTTGACACGTTCCACGGTTGCAGGCGCATTACGTTGACCTTTAACGCGGACTTCTTTTATCTCTGCTTTAACGGGTGTGGTTTCGGTTGCAGCTTCATCCGCTGCCAAGACTGGATTGCCGAAAATACTGCCGACCAGCGCAGCAATAGGGAGCATTTGTAATGGTTTCATATTATCAACTCAAGATGTAATGGAT
>NZ_JBQCVS010000251.1:0-238 GCF_051958155.1 Neisseria sp. P0014.S009
CCTTAAAGACCTTCAACACCCGGCAGCCCTTTTTACTGGTCGCCATCCGTATCCTCCTTATTTCAGTCCCAGTTTCTTGGCAATTTCGTGCCCCTTGCCGTAATTGCCTTTGCGCTGTCCGCCGACCACCAGATACACATCGCGCGGCTTAAAGCCGTTCTCTCTTGCCCACTGCGCCAGCGTCTGGCCGTTTTTGGCAAAATTTTCTTTTAATTTTTCAATAGTTATAGCCATAGAT
>NZ_JBQCVS010000252.1:0-238 GCF_051958155.1 Neisseria sp. P0014.S009
GCGTAAAGGGTGCGCAGGCGGTTGGGTGTGTCAGATGTGAAATCCCGAGGCTCAACCTCGGAACTGCGTCTGAAACTACTCGACTAGAGTATTGGAGAGGGTAACGGAATTCACGGTGTAGCAGTGAAATGCGTAGATATCGTGAGGAACACCAGAGGCGAAGGCGGTTACCTGGACAATTACTGACGCTCAGGCACGAAAGCATGGGGAGCAAAAGGGATTAGATACCCGAGTAGTC
>NZ_JBQCVS010000253.1:0-238 GCF_051958155.1 Neisseria sp. P0014.S009
GACTGATGGATTTGGGCGCTACCGTATTCATACGGACAAAAACTTTGTGCCATCAATGTACTATGGCAGACATCTGTGAAGCATAAAAAAAAAACCGCATTGACGAACTGCCCCGCAAAAAAACTGCTCCCGAAGTGCAAACCCAACCGCTTTACTGGCTGAATATTCATCACACTGATGGCGCATTATTGCTTGAAAAACGCACTTCCAAAGGCATTTGGGGCGGTCTGTATTGCGT
>NZ_JBQCVS010000254.1:0-238 GCF_051958155.1 Neisseria sp. P0014.S009
GTGATCAAGTCAGGGCTGAATTCCGCCCGCCACCGTGGTGTTGTTGTTTGCGGCGGGCTTGTTTGGGGGCATGTTAACCCACGGGGCCCCCGGGATTGTGTGGGCGTGGGTATTGTGTTTTGTTTTTTTTTTTTCGACGAGCGGTGTGTTTTTTTTGTGTGTGTTTGCGTTCTGTGTATAAGTCGGTGGCGCGCTTTGTGGGTGCTGTGGTCCCCGCAGCGGGTGATTTAATACGACC
>NZ_JBQCVS010000255.1:0-237 GCF_051958155.1 Neisseria sp. P0014.S009
GGCGCGTTCTGTATCTTATAATTCGTATAGAAAATTTCAAACCGAGGCAATGAAGGCTAGATATGAAGGCTATTTGTCAAAACAGACTTTAAGTGCAACTGTTGAAGCCCAAGTATCCCGCAAAGCCGTCCTTTCAGGCGCATTTGGCCTGGTAAAAAAATGAGCAGCATTAGGAACACGTTTAAGCGGTTGGGGTACAGCTGCTTATTTTGCTTACGAGGCCTATCAAGCTGTTAA
>NZ_JBQCVS010000256.1:0-237 GCF_051958155.1 Neisseria sp. P0014.S009
TATATATTCATGCAAAACATCCGATATACTCTGATTCAGACTTTTGTCGTGCCGATTTCCCTGTTGGTCTGTTTTGCATTTATCTCATACATGGGTATGTCGATTAAAGTATTGACCATGTTTGCGATGGTATTGGTAATTGGTATTGTGTTAGATGATGCGATTGTGGTCGTTGAAAACGTTGAGCGTATTATTCCGAGCGAAGGTTTATCGCCTAAGGCTGCAAACAAAAAAGCG
>NZ_JBQCVS010000257.1:0-237 GCF_051958155.1 Neisseria sp. P0014.S009
CCATTCTTTAAACTGACTTTTGCCGTATTCTCGGTTGTTGCCGTCAAAGCGCACACCCAAAAGCCGCATTGCCATACCGTCATAAGTCATAACCGTAACGGCAGCAGCAAGAGGGCCGACCAGTCCGAACAGGCGGCGCTTGACCTCCTGCGCCGCCAAACGGTTGAAAGTCAATACAATGATGGCGGATGCGGGAACATGTTGCACCCGTAAAAGGTAGGCAACACGGTGTACAAT
>NZ_JBQCVS010000258.1:0-237 GCF_051958155.1 Neisseria sp. P0014.S009
CACCATTCCAGCATAGCGCTCTCAATCACGGTCGCAGAAATTTCATATTCAGTGCCACAATCTTTTACCGTTTGATCCGTTGATAATGGTGTTTCTGTCAAAAAGCCACCTGTTTTTTTATCAATACGGAAAGTTAAACGAATCTTTCTACCAGAGCTAAAGCCAAATTTTTGGCTTTCAACATAAGCTTTTAGATTAAATTTCGGACGTTCAAATTGCATTGTGCTGACATTCACT
>NZ_JBQCVS010000259.1:0-237 GCF_051958155.1 Neisseria sp. P0014.S009
GACAAACTTGGCTGCACCGAAATCTTGGAATTGGGTAAAGTAGGATTTGCAGATACGCAGCCATTCAACCGGCTCGGTTTTACGGCAGTCTGAAGCCCACGCGCCACGATACTTCTCCGGAAACACGATATTCGGCGTAGAGTTGAAACGGCCGGTGTAAACGGTTTTTTCATTCTTACTGCAAATGTTTCCTGCGGCAAGCGTCAGTACGCCCTATTTATTCCAAGAGGCGGAAAT
>NZ_JBQCVS010000260.1:0-237 GCF_051958155.1 Neisseria sp. P0014.S009
TTGGCGCAATCCCAATCGCGCGGGATGTTGATTTAGTAAGCGAAGATGCTGAACCGAATCGAAAGTTCTTAATCTTTCTGCTAAGTATAAAAAGGCCGTCTGAAACACCGGCAATCGGGTTTAAGACGGCCTTTGCGTATTGTTTTTCGGTATAATTCACCACAACTTTATACATTTTTTTTAAAAGCACAAACAATGACACGCAAAATCCTTGTCACTTCCGCGCTGCCTTATGCA
>NZ_JBQCVS010000261.1:0-237 GCF_051958155.1 Neisseria sp. P0014.S009
CTTATGCCACCGCCGAGCGTTTTATGCCGCCGCAAAAAGTGGCGAACTGGCAAGGGGAAAAATTAGCCTTAACTTATGGTGAAGTCTGTCCGCAAGTGGCGATGGGCGGACGTTCGTTCTTCTTCACAGGCCCTGAAATGACGGAAGGCGAAAGCTGCTTAAATCTTAATGTTTGGTCGCCTTCGGTGTCAGACGGCAAAAAACGGGCTGTGATGGTGTGGATCCACGGTGGTGGTT
>NZ_JBQCVS010000262.1:0-236 GCF_051958155.1 Neisseria sp. P0014.S009
GCGTGAATACGCACCTGGTTCGGATGTTGTATTGGATGGGCGCGTATACCGTTCTGCTGGCATCAATCTACGGGTAAAATCGGATGAACGAGGTAAAAACGAAGACCAACGCTTCGATACTGCGTGGCGCTGTAGAAACTGCGGTACATCTGGCGTGACGCGTTACAAATATAGCTGTAGTGATATCCAATGTTCTTACTGCGGTGAAAGTATTCCTTTTGATGAACAATGTACGG
>NZ_JBQCVS010000263.1:0-236 GCF_051958155.1 Neisseria sp. P0014.S009
TCCCGAATCAGCTCGCGCCCGATTTCGGATTGGGCGTGGATTTGGTTGCCGCGTACTTCGATGATTTCCACCACTTTTCCTTTATCCAAAAGAGCGGCGCGGTCGCACAGGCGGCGGATGACGCTCATTTCGTGGGTTACGATGACGATGGTAACGTTGAAGCGTTTGTTGATGTCTTCCAAACATTCCAAGACGCTGCGCGTGGTGGCGGGGTCGAGGGCGGAAGTGGGTTCGTC
>NZ_JBQCVS010000264.1:0-236 GCF_051958155.1 Neisseria sp. P0014.S009
TACGCACCCTTTAAGCCCAGTAATTCCGAATAACGTTTGTGTGGCTCGTCTTACCGCGGCTGCTGGCACGAGCTTAGCCCACACTTCCTCTGCGGATAGGTCAAACCATGCTCTTCACACGGCCTTCCTCCCCACTGACAGCGGTTTACAACCCGAAGGCCTTCATCCCGCACGTGGCGTCGCTCGGTCAGGCTTGCGCCCATTGCCGAAGATTCTCGACTGCAGCCTCCCGTAGG
>NZ_JBQCVS010000265.1:0-236 GCF_051958155.1 Neisseria sp. P0014.S009
GTTATGGTAGTTTTGATGAATTAAAGCTGTATTGCCACCGTGTTGCAGGGGTGGTGGGTTGTCTTATTGCGCGGATTTTAGGTTTTTCGAATCCCCAAACTTTGGAATATGCGGACAAAATGGGCTTGGCTTTGCAGTTGACGAACATTATTCGCGATGTGGGTGAAGATGCGCGACAGGGAAGAATTTATTTGCCGATAGAGGAAATGCAGAAGTTTGATGTGCCTGCCAACGTC
>NZ_JBQCVS010000266.1:0-236 GCF_051958155.1 Neisseria sp. P0014.S009
GCCATCACCAAAGCGCACCTTTCTTACAGAAGGGACCGAAGCCACATCCATACCGGGTTTCACTTTCCAGCGGAAGGTCTTCATCGTCCACCTCCGGAGAACAGGCCACCATCACGCATCTGTGTCTGAATTTCATCACGGGCACCCTTGCGGGCCATGTCATACACCGCCTTCAGAGCAGCCGGACCTATCTGCCCGTTCGTGCCGTCGTTGTTAATCACCACATGGTTATTCTG
>NZ_JBQCVS010000267.1:0-236 GCF_051958155.1 Neisseria sp. P0014.S009
GCCTACGGGGGGCAGCAGTGAGGGATATTGCACAATGGGCGAAAGCCTGATGCAGCGACGCCGCGTGGGAGAAGAAGGCCTTCGGGTTGTAAATCCCTTTTCTGCGTGACGAGGAAGGACGGTAGCGCAGGAATAAGTCTCGGCTAACTACGTGCCAGCAGCCGCGGTAAAACGTAGGAGACAAACGTTATCCGGAGTTACTGGGCGTAAAGGGCGTGCAGGTGGTTCGTTAAGTC
>NZ_JBQCVS010000268.1:0-236 GCF_051958155.1 Neisseria sp. P0014.S009
ATTGGCTGATTTCGGAATCGGTCTGGTAGGTAGTCATGTGCCGATTGACTTCTTTAAGCGCATCATCAATGCGTTTTTGTTTTTCGGCAGGGGAGGGGAGTTTGTCTTGGTCGTCTGAATGATATTTGACGGTATAGGTTGTGCCCATTGTCTCGCCTTGCAGGGTAATGGTTTGTTGTTTTTCAGGTTGGCAGGCTGAGAGTGTGAGTGCGGAAACGATGGCAACGGTGCAACCG
>NZ_JBQCVS010000269.1:0-236 GCF_051958155.1 Neisseria sp. P0014.S009
GGTTTGCATCAATTGATGGCGTAGCAATTTCTGTTTCAACACGCAGCCGCCCGAAGGCGGCTGGCATTTCGGCGGCCATCTGTTCGCCCAACATATCGGTTTCAACACGCAGCCGCCCGAAGGCGGCTGGGCCGTTAAAGCGTTTAACGCCCATGATTTGGCCTTGTTTCAACACGCAGCCGCCCGAAGGCGGCTGGCAACAAACTTACGTTCACGCCGCCGGCTTTAAGTGTTTC
>NZ_JBQCVS010000270.1:0-235 GCF_051958155.1 Neisseria sp. P0014.S009
ATCTTAGCTAAACGCATTAATGAAAGTATGAAAGAAAGCTCACAACGTCAAGGTTGGGCTGTTGAAGCCGTAGAAGGTATCGAAACACTTAAAGTCAACAATTCAACTAATTGGGCACAGCAGCGTTGGGATAAGTTGAACGCGGTGACGGCAGCGAGCTCAATGAAAGTTATAGAAATCAACGATTTTGTATCCAACTTTACCGTAGTTCTGCAGCAGCTTAATACCGTGGGTT
>NZ_JBQCVS010000271.1:0-235 GCF_051958155.1 Neisseria sp. P0014.S009
CGCCCTATCCGTTGATCGCGATATCAATCTCAAAGACAACCATTATTTCGCTCTTTCAAGCGATGTCGACGGTGTCAGCTATTGGGATAATCATGATTATGATGATCAAACAGCAAAGGTCAGTCTTGGTTATAAAAATAAAAGTTTTAAAACAGATAGTTTTGTTATGCCATTTTTAGAAAAGCGTCGCTACGGAAATCATCCTTATTACACGCGTACAGGTGTAGATTTAGGT
>NZ_JBQCVS010000272.1:0-235 GCF_051958155.1 Neisseria sp. P0014.S009
CTTTTTATCCTCAAAAAATAGATTGGATGATTCCTAATTTATTGCAATCGCAATAGAATTGAATTTATCAGTATTGAAAATATTAGCGTTTTTCTGAGCTCTTATATCAAAAAGGCCGTCTGAAAAGTTTCAGACGGCCTTTAAACCATTAGGATTGTATCTGTTTATGATTGGTCGATGGTTTTATCAAGTCCTTGGGTCAGGCCGTTGATGTCGCCACCATTTAGTCCCAACT
>NZ_JBQCVS010000273.1:0-235 GCF_051958155.1 Neisseria sp. P0014.S009
GGGCGGTTTGATGGTTCCGCTGACAGAAAATCTGTTAACCATTGATTATATCCGTCAGCAAGGCTATCCCGTCATCCTCGTTACCAGCGGACGGCTTGGCAGTATCAACCACACCCTGCTCAGCTTCGCCGCGCTCAAACAATACGGCATCAGCCTGTACAGCCTGATTTTCAACCATATTCACGACAGCAAAGATGAAACCGTTGCCGGCGATACTTTGGAATATCTTAAAGGC
>NZ_JBQCVS010000274.1:0-235 GCF_051958155.1 Neisseria sp. P0014.S009
TACGTTTGAGTATAAGGTAACGGACAAAATCTTTTTTTAAAAAGAGACGGTAAAGAATCCGGTTAATCACTCAAGGTAAAAAATTCTGTCTGAAAAGCAAAAAAAATACGAAGAGGATAAAGCAAAAAAAATAGCCGAAGCCGCCACAGCCAAATCAAACGCCGTCGAGCATGCAAAAGAAGCGCATAAAGCAGCAGTAGAAAAAGCGATTGCAGAGCGTAAAGCCAAACAAGTC
>NZ_JBQCVS010000275.1:0-235 GCF_051958155.1 Neisseria sp. P0014.S009
GACGAAGGCGATTTTGCCCCGGTTTGGCCAAAAGGGGCGCCCCGCCCCGGGACTGGGCCGGGGGCGCACACGATCGGGCGCCCCGCGCCCAAAAGCGGGGCTGACCCGGGGTGCGTGGTGGGGGGGGGTGGGGGGGTGGGGGGGGGGGGCGGTGGTGGTGTGTGGTGGGGCGGGGGGGGGGGGCGGGGGGTCGGGGGGGGCGAGGGTGGGGGGGGGGGGGGGGGGGCGGGGGGCG
>NZ_JBQCVS010000276.1:0-234 GCF_051958155.1 Neisseria sp. P0014.S009
GGCGAGGCTGGCGGCATCGTCGCCGTTGCTTTCGGCTTCTTCTTGCAAAACATCCAGATACTGGATGCGTCTGAGCGTAAAGTCTTGGGTAAGGATAAACGCGATTTGTTCGCGCCATACCAAGCCCAGCTGGGTAACAGTTTTGCCGTTTTTGACGTGTTGTACCACTTCATCGGCGGTCAGGTCTTGTTTGGAAACTTTGACGACCGGGACAACATCGCCTACGCCTTTGAG
>NZ_JBQCVS010000277.1:0-234 GCF_051958155.1 Neisseria sp. P0014.S009
TCTCGTAACCATGCCGCAATGCCGCCAAAAAGGCTATGCTTCTCGCTTGTTGGAAGAAGTACGTAAAATCGGTGCGGAAACGGGTGCGACCAAAATCCATCTGAATGTCCATGTGAACCATGACCGAGCAGATGCTCATCGTCTCTACTTCAAAAACGGATTTGAAATTTGTGCGTACCATTTCCGTTGCGATCCGAAATAATTTTTGTAGGAAGAGAGAAATCAATGTTGAAG
>NZ_JBQCVS010000278.1:0-234 GCF_051958155.1 Neisseria sp. P0014.S009
GCTCGGAGATGTGTATAAGAGACAGGACTACTAGGGTATCTAATCCTGTTTGCTCCCCACGCTTTCGTGCCTCAGTGTCAGTGCTGGTCCAGGTAGTCGCCTTCGCCACAGATGTTCCTCCCGATCTCTACGCATTTCACTGCTACACCGGGAATTCCACTACCCTCTACCGCACTCTAGCCTGCCAGTATCCAATGCAATTCCCAGGTTGAGCCCAGGGCTTTCACATCAGAC
>NZ_JBQCVS010000279.1:0-234 GCF_051958155.1 Neisseria sp. P0014.S009
GATGTACAGTGATACTAAAGGGTGTGTGGCGATGGCCTGTTCGATGTCTTTCAGAGTGTGCAGTTGTTGCATGTCATGTACTCCTTTGAGCGATTAAGCCCTTTTCTAGTTGTCCAGAAAAGGGGCTTTTAACGAAATGAAAACAAGAAAACGTTTTGAGTCGTCTAGATTTTTTCCACAACCACTTTTGCCCGCGCTTTCAGGCTGTTCAACACTGGCGAGGTGGCTGCGGAG
>NZ_JBQCVS010000280.1:0-234 GCF_051958155.1 Neisseria sp. P0014.S009
GTTGCCCTGTTCCGCAGCCTGATTGCGCTTTACGATATGTTTATCTTCCGCGGATACTTCTATATCGAAGCACGGGAACGTGCAGGATTCAGCCGTTTTGAGCTGGATATGTTTGAAGATTTTGAGAAAAGTTTGAAACAGGATAAAAAGGCCCTCTGAAACGGTAAAATCATCATGGCACATCATTACGATCATTCGCACTCGCACACGCATACCGCCAATAAGCAGGTATTG
>NZ_JBQCVS010000281.1:0-234 GCF_051958155.1 Neisseria sp. P0014.S009
TATCTTTGGCGGCTTGAACGAAACCGTCCACATCGCCGGAACGGTAGTTCGAATGCGGCAGCAGGGTAAGGTCTTCGGCAACTTCGTTGTTGACCTGGCTGTTCAGAATCGGTTTTTTCAAAGCCATATAGTCGGAGAGTTTGTTGGTAATCGATGCCATTGAATAGGACTTGATGGCGTTGATGGCAATGTCGCAGCACTTGGCAACCGACATCATTTCGGCATAGGGAATGT
>NZ_JBQCVS010000282.1:0-234 GCF_051958155.1 Neisseria sp. P0014.S009
GTTTTCAAAAGCACGAGCTAATGAGCAAACTGTAGATTAGGTGATGATGTTGGCAATCGCATTAACTGACTCGAAAACGCCCGGACTAGCTGCTGCAAAACCTGCCTCAAACACATCGACACCCATCTTATCCAACTGGCGGTCAATACGGATTTTCTCATCTTTGGTCATGTACGCACCGGGCGACTGCTCGCCGTCGCGCAAGGTAGTGTCGAAAAAAAATAAACGATTGGT
>NZ_JBQCVS010000283.1:0-233 GCF_051958155.1 Neisseria sp. P0014.S009
AAATTTGTTTAGTTGGCCGCGCAGGCTGTTTCGTTAATGCGTGAAATTGTGTGGGCTTGATGCTTGAGTTTCTTTAATGTCTCTTGTGCCATTGTTGCATCAACCTCTTTGATTTGAGGAACTGAAACGTTTGTTGCATCAATTTGATAATAGTGCACTGATTGTTCTGTTAGGCTTACGTTGAGTCTTGTTGCAGGCTTGGCTGCTACGTAATGCGCTTCGAAAGTTGTAGG
>NZ_JBQCVS010000284.1:0-233 GCF_051958155.1 Neisseria sp. P0014.S009
GTTCGGCTTCCTGCCATTTCCCGTCGGCAAACCGCCATGCTTTCAGACGGCCTTGTACGTTTTCCAGCAGGCTCGCCACCACAAAACGCTTGGTCGTTTCCACGCTTTCCAATGCCTGCGTTTCATCGGGCGCAAACAAAAGCTGCGCCGCCCCGAGTTCGCCCCGATTCAGCTTCACCGCCACCAGCGCACCGCTCGGATAGCTTTGGTTCGCGCGGTTCCAGTCCTTGCGC
>NZ_JBQCVS010000285.1:0-233 GCF_051958155.1 Neisseria sp. P0014.S009
GTGCTGTCTTTGCCTGCTTCAACGCTTGGTACTGTTTCAGGTTTATCAGAAGTCCAGCTGCCGTCTGCCTGTTTGGTCAAGGTGACTTTTTCTGGGGTGTTAGAGCCTTCAGGGGTGACGGTTACTTCTACAGTATCACCTGTTTGGGCATCACTTGGCACTTTCACAGTCACTGAGCCATCAGTGGTAGATGGGGTCACTTCCGGTGCGCTTGGTGCAGTGGTATCTTGTGT
>NZ_JBQCVS010000286.1:0-233 GCF_051958155.1 Neisseria sp. P0014.S009
GATTTGAAATATTCTTGTGAGGCGAGGTTGATTAAGACATCGCTGCTGGCCTGCTTCAGCGTTTGGTTGAGCAGGTCGGTGATTTTATCACCCCAAAATTCGTAGAGGTTTTTGCCGCGCGAGTTGGCAAAGGCTGTGCCCATTTCCAAGCGGTAGGGTTGCATCAAGTCGAGCGGGCGCAGTACGCCGTATAGGCCGGAGAGCAGGCGGACGTGTTGTTGCAGGTAGTCGAT
>NZ_JBQCVS010000287.1:0-233 GCF_051958155.1 Neisseria sp. P0014.S009
CATTATCGGTCTGGAAATGGGTGCGGACGATTACGTACCGAAACCATGCACACCGCGCGAACTCTTGGCGCGTATCAACGCCATCTTGCGCCGTGCGCAACACAGCAACGAACAAAACAACGCGCCTAACAGCATTTCTGTCAGCGACGTTGTCCTGTACCCTGCCAAACGCCAAGCCAGCATCAAAGATACTCCGCTTGAATTGACTAGCACCGAGTTCAACCTGCTTGAAG
>NZ_JBQCVS010000288.1:0-233 GCF_051958155.1 Neisseria sp. P0014.S009
GGGCATTTTGTCGGCCATGAATGCCGAGGAGCTGGCGCAAGCCATTGCCGAAGAAGACGTCAAACGCCTCTCTTCCGCCCCCGGCATCGGCAAGAAAACCGCCGAGCGCATGGTATTGGAACTGCGTGGCAAACTCGTGTCCCATACCGTTTCAGACGGCCTATTTGCCCCTGCTGCCGTTGCCGACGAAAGCCAAGACATCATCAACACCCTGCTTGCACTCGGCTACAACG
>NZ_JBQCVS010000289.1:0-233 GCF_051958155.1 Neisseria sp. P0014.S009
AATCAAGGCCGTCTGAAAAGTTTTCAGACTGCCTTTTGTCAAGACCGGAAAAAAAAGGGAAATCCGTTTTTCGATTAGAAGCAATCTTATTATGATTAATGCCTTCGGCAACACCCCACCCTTTACGAGGAAAAACAAATGAAAAAATATATTGCAGAATATTTCGGCACTTTATCGCTGGTATTAGTTGGCTGCGGCAGCGCAGTTTTGGCAGCAGCCTACCCTGAGCTTGC
>NZ_JBQCVS010000290.1:0-233 GCF_051958155.1 Neisseria sp. P0014.S009
GTTCACACCAGAAAAAAACTTTTTAGGCCAATTATGGCACTGATAAGATTTTTCTCGCTTCAATTGTAATTTACATCGACCGGGATCGAAGGAAAAAAATAAATTCCTAACAAAATGATCTTTTAAGGCGAGAAAAAAAATATTTTTAGACGAAAAGTTTTTTTCTTTGGACGGATGAAACGCAAACAAATCTTTTTTTTCTCGTCTAATATAGTTTCTTCTCGGCCAATGAG
>NZ_JBQCVS010000291.1:0-233 GCF_051958155.1 Neisseria sp. P0014.S009
CCGCACCGCAAGTCAGCGTCATCGTTTCCGACGACTATTCCCAAAATGAGCTGCGCATCATGGCGAACCTCTCCGGCGACAAAACCCTGATTACCGCGTTCCAAAACGGCTAAGACGTCCACCGCCGCACCGCCGCCGATTTGTTGGGTATTGCCCCCTAAAACGTATCGTCCGAACAACGCCGCTACGCCAATACCATCAACTTCGGCCTGATTTACGGCATGGGCCAATAC
>NZ_JBQCVS010000292.1:0-232 GCF_051958155.1 Neisseria sp. P0014.S009
GCCGCCGATTTGGGCTTGTCAGACGCGCAGTTCTCCGCCACTCAGACCACGCGCTTTGACGAGCGAAGCAAGAAAGCCAAGTTTCTGATGCAGGAGAGCTATTCTTTGTTTCTCTACCGTATCGGCAAATGGAGCGAGGCGGTTTGGAATTGGATAGGTGGTTGAGCCTTCGGTAATCCCTGTAAAAGGCCGTCTGAATCCTTTTAGGTTTCAGACGGCCTAAATGTATACT
>NZ_JBQCVS010000293.1:0-232 GCF_051958155.1 Neisseria sp. P0014.S009
GGATTGTAAACCGCTGTCGGAGGGGATGAAGTGTATCGGGGTACTCCCCGGTATTTGACAGAGCCTCGGAGGAAGCACGGGCTAAGTTCGTGCCAGCAGCCGCGGTAATACGAACTGTGCGAACGTTATTCGGAATCACTGGGCTTAAAGGGTGCGTAGGCGGCGATTCAAGTCAGGTGTGAAATCCCCCGGCTCAACCGGGGAACTGCGCCTGGGACTGGTGTGCTTGAGT
>NZ_JBQCVS010000294.1:0-232 GCF_051958155.1 Neisseria sp. P0014.S009
GCGTTACCATGCCCCTATGGTTTGCAGGCGGTAATATGAGCGCATGGCTAGCAGAATACCGCCAGCGTTATCCCAAAGTAACGCTCGACCTCGTCCTCGACAACCGCCATATCGACCTCATCGCCGAAGGTTTCGACCTCGCCTTGCGCGTTTCCAAAACCCCCTCCCCTTCGCTGATCGTCAAACCGCTGGCCAAAATCGAATTCGTCCTGCTTGCCGCCCCCGACTATCT
>NZ_JBQCVS010000295.1:0-232 GCF_051958155.1 Neisseria sp. P0014.S009
GTGCAGGATGCTGTTTACATTTTAGTTATGTAGGAACTTTGTTTAACTTCCATGAAGTTTACGTTTTCAGACGACCTCCACCCGCAGCGCATCCACAATCAGCTTAAACACATTCGAATGCCCGCGGCGGCTGGGGTAATAGAGGTAAAGCGGATCGTAAGTGATGGCGTATTCAGGCAAAAGCTCGACCAGTTGCCCTGAATGGAGCGCGTCTGCGGCGATGATATGCGGC
>NZ_JBQCVS010000296.1:0-232 GCF_051958155.1 Neisseria sp. P0014.S009
GTATTGTATAGATTGGGTGAAAATTTTGGCGGGCTGCGCCTGAAACTGGCTGACCCGCAAAATGCTCCCTCGTTTACTGCAAATTTAATCCCGCCTTCCAAAAAAGATTCAATTTGGGTTAGAGACTGGACATTCAATAACCGCAGCTACTTTGAAGCAGTAGAGTTGGAAAAACGCATGATGTTCATCATCCTGACGTTGATTATCGCCGTTGCAGCCTTCAATTTGGTAT
>NZ_JBQCVS010000297.1:0-232 GCF_051958155.1 Neisseria sp. P0014.S009
TGTCTAACAGCGGTAACGCTTTGGCTACGGCGACTGCCGTAAACGAAAAAATGGCGGTTTAGCAGAAGTATTTCCCAGACTGTATGAGCTGGAAAGTTCCTTACGATACTTCCAAATTTGTGGAAATTTCGATGGAGAAAGTGATCCCTACGCTTTTGGAAGCCTTGTTGTGGGTCTTCGTGGTGATGTCTCTCTTCCTGCCAATCATCCGCTTTCCGCTGCTGCCGACGTG
>NZ_JBQCVS010000298.1:0-232 GCF_051958155.1 Neisseria sp. P0014.S009
AATTGGCATGGACGGCGACTTCATCACTGCCCGCCCCCTCTCCCCCCGATTCGGTCAAACCCTTGCCAAACAACTTGCCGTATTATTGCCACAAGCAGCAGGCAATATCTAAGAATTTGGTGCAGGTACAGGACATCTCGCGGCCAAACTATTGCAAAACCTTTCAGACGGCCTGAATCATTAATATATTATCGAACTAACATCAGAGCTTGCAGAGAGACAACGCCAACAT
>NZ_JBQCVS010000299.1:0-232 GCF_051958155.1 Neisseria sp. P0014.S009
TACCACCGTCAATATCTGGTTTGCCTTTGTGAAATACCTCGTTCCCTTGGTCATTCTGCTGATTTTCATCAGCAAACTGTTCTAATAAACAAACATATAAAAAGGCCGTCTGAAAAATTAAGACGGCCTTTATTTTGACTAAGCTTTATTCAGCCCAGTTTTTCTTCTTACTGGTTTTACCTATACCGGGGGTGAAGCTGTTGGTCGGGTCAAGTTTTTTATAGAACTGTTT
>NZ_JBQCVS010000300.1:0-232 GCF_051958155.1 Neisseria sp. P0014.S009
GTTCAGGTGACGTTGGATCATACCAATATTTGACCGCACTTAATAGACCAGATTGAGATTCTTTTCCTTTTTCTGACAATTTTTTCCAATCTGAACGAGCGCCCTCTTCAGATTTTCGATCAACTTCAACATAAATAGGATGAATATCTAAGTGAAAATGGCTAAATGTATGACGGAAAGTTACCCATTCTTGATACTCGGTAATCCCTTGTCCTTTCAGATAATTCAATAA
>NZ_JBQCVS010000301.1:0-232 GCF_051958155.1 Neisseria sp. P0014.S009
GCTACCCACGCCCTTTGTCACCAAGTGTCCATTACGGAATATTGTGGATAATTAAACATTCAGCCCTTCTTGCAGTTCGCCGGCTTCGTACAATTCCATCAAAATGTCAGAACCGCCGACAAATTCGCCGTTGACGGACAGTTGAGGAATAGTCGGCCAGTCGCTTTATTCTTTAATGCCTTGGCGTACGGCATAGTTTTCCAATACGTTGACAGTCACATAGTCGGTGCAC
>NZ_JBQCVS010000302.1:0-232 GCF_051958155.1 Neisseria sp. P0014.S009
TTTCGCTACCTGCCAACTGTAAATCGGGACCAGATAATACTTGCCGCCTTTCTCAAATACATCTACGCGCACCATGGTTGCGTTGTCGGCGATGCCGTTATGGTTGCGCACCCATACACCGGTTTTCTGTACTTGCTCTATGCGTACGGCTTTTACCTGTTGAGTGCGGTTGCCTGCTTTATCGTATTTATAAAACGGCTCGGCAAAGGCTTTGGCAGGATCGTCTTTATAT
>NZ_JBQCVS010000303.1:0-231 GCF_051958155.1 Neisseria sp. P0014.S009
CGATGCCTCCACATTGTTGAGCCGCCTGCACACAGAATTGCGTTAATCAGTTATTCGACTTAAGGCCGTCTGAAATATTCAGCCGGCCTTTTTAACGAATCCGGCATGGTTTCAAATTCCCAATCTGACGTTATAATCAGAACATTTTTCCCCAGTACCCAAGCTGCCATGACCCGACAAAAAGCCTATCTGATCCTGACCGCCCTGTTTACCCTGATGTTTATCGTACTG
>NZ_JBQCVS010000304.1:0-231 GCF_051958155.1 Neisseria sp. P0014.S009
GGGCGCGTAGGCGGAATGATAAGTCAGATGTGAAATCCCGGGGCTCAACCTCGGAACTGCATTTGAAACTGTCATTCTAGAGGGTAGAAGGAGAAAACGGAATTCCACAAGTAGCGGTGAAATGCGTAGATATGTGGAAGAACACCGGTGGCGAAGGCGGTTTTCTATTTTATACCTGACGCTGAGGCGCGAAAGCAAGGGGATCAAACAGGATTAGATACCCTTGTAGTC
>NZ_JBQCVS010000305.1:0-231 GCF_051958155.1 Neisseria sp. P0014.S009
GTTTATTGATTTCGTCGATAGAAATATGCAGATGACCGACGGCTTTTTGTTCCAAAAGCGCATTCCATGACAGGATATCTTGTTTGTCTTGATTAGCAACACGACGCGGACGGGTTTGAACGGCAGGCTCGGCAGACTGTTCGTCGGAAGCAGCTGCCGTACCGGCTTGAACTGCTTTATCTGTACCCAAATGATATTGATGGATCACTGCTTTAACAGAGCGCTGAATAC
>NZ_JBQCVS010000306.1:0-231 GCF_051958155.1 Neisseria sp. P0014.S009
GGGTGCGTAGGCGGGCCACCAAGTCTGCGGTGAAATTCTCTGGCTTAACCAGAGTAGTGCCGCGGATACTGGGGGCCTGGAGGGAGATAGGGGCGTGCGGAACTCTGGGTGGAGCGGTGAAATGCGTTGATATCCAGAGGAACTCCGGTGGCGAAGGCGGCACGCTGGATCTTTTCTGACGCTGAGGCACGAAAGCCAGGGGAGCGAACGGGATTAGATACCCGTGTAGTC
>NZ_JBQCVS010000307.1:0-231 GCF_051958155.1 Neisseria sp. P0014.S009
TAAGAGTGTGCGGCATGCGTTTGTACCGGGGTTTTACGGCCAAGGGGGCGTTTGGCACCGTAAAAAACGACTCGGTCGTAGTCGATGTTAAAATCCGTACGCAAGGCATCGGCACCTTCCTGGGTCGAAGGGGTATCGGTCGGCACAATTTCGCCGTTTTTGGTACGGAAGCGTTGTGTGGACAATATGTTTTGCCAATTCATTCGGATGGTCATAAAGATTCCTCAAGCT
>NZ_JBQCVS010000308.1:0-230 GCF_051958155.1 Neisseria sp. P0014.S009
TCGAAAACCCGTTATGTGGTCGAACAAAGCTTCGGTACGTTACACCGGAAGTTCCGCTATGCCCGGGCAGCCTATTTTGGTCTGATTAAAGTGAGTGCACAAAGTCTTAAAGTAAGTGCACAAAGTCATCTGAAGGCGATATGTTTGAACCTGTTGAAAGCGGCTAACAGGCTAAGTGTGCCTGTTGCCGCCTAAAAGGCGGCCCGGATGCCTGATTATCGGGTATCCGG
>NZ_JBQCVS010000309.1:0-230 GCF_051958155.1 Neisseria sp. P0014.S009
GCCAAGTTGCCGCGCGTTTCGCCGTTTTGCGGAATACGCGCCAAAGCATACGGAACAACTTCCCCGCCGATAATCAGAATGCGCTTGTCGCCATGTACGATTTCAGGAATATAACGTTGCGCCATGATGGTGCGTGAATCAAGCTGCATCAGGGTTTCAAGGATACTGCCGATATTGGGGTCGGATTCGGTCAGACGGAAAATGCCCATACCACCCATGCCGTCCAACGG
>NZ_JBQCVS010000310.1:0-230 GCF_051958155.1 Neisseria sp. P0014.S009
TTTCCTGATAGTCGGCTTGGCTGATGGCTTCGGCGGCTATCAGGGTCAGAGCAAAACTTGCAGGCGCGCCGATTGGCTTGGTCTGAAACCATTCTGTAATCTTGGCGGTCACGCCGAAGGGCTTTAACGCTTCTTCGATTGCTCCGTTTGTGCCTTTAAATTTATGGGTTCGATAGGCTGATTTGATGACTTCTCGTTTGCGCTGCTCGTCCCAGGCATCGTTCCAATAG
>NZ_JBQCVS010000311.1:0-230 GCF_051958155.1 Neisseria sp. P0014.S009
GCCACGCACCTTCATGCAAGGCAATGCCGACAAAAACGGCTGCTTCTTTGACCGTTTGGGCGGTAACTAATTGATAGCGCTCTGCTTGCATACGGCTGCTGAAGCGTGAAGCTTGAGGTAGGAAGTGGATAAGTTGGTCGGTAGTCATTTTTAGCGCTGATCGTTGTATGCAGATGAGGATTTCACAAGGTTTACGGTTACCGTGTCAACAAAATAGGGTGCGTGTGTTA
>NZ_JBQCVS010000312.1:0-230 GCF_051958155.1 Neisseria sp. P0014.S009
CATGCCCAACAGGGCAAACAGCGACAGGGTGTAAAACTCGCCTTTAAAGATTTGTCGGTCTTGGTTGTACGGTTTACTGTAAATAAACAGACCATACGTCAGCGCATACAGCACCAGTTTTGCCATACGGGACATGCCGTCTGCAATATACATACCGTGAAAGGCATCTACTCTGCCCTGCTCCCATACCGCCAATTGGGTTATAGCAACAATAATGACCGTTCCCAAAC
>NZ_JBQCVS010000313.1:0-230 GCF_051958155.1 Neisseria sp. P0014.S009
GGTATAGTCGGGCAAATCGTCCGGGTGGCCCTATGGGCCGTGTTGGCTTTCGGGGGTGGTGGCGTCGTGGGGGGGGGGGGGGGTGGGGGGGTGGGGGGGGGGGGGGTGGGGGGGGGCGGGGGGGGGGGGGGGGGGGGGGGGGGGGGGGCGGGCGGGGGGGGGGGCGGGCGGGGGCGGGGGGGCGGGCGCGGAGGCGCCCGCGCCGGGGGCGAGGGCCCGGATGGGGCGCG
>NZ_JBQCVS010000314.1:0-230 GCF_051958155.1 Neisseria sp. P0014.S009
CATTATAGGTGGGGATATATGGAGGTATTTTCTTTTTTTCGTGATATTTTTTTGTTTTATTCATTTTATTATTTTGAAGGCTTTTGTTTTTTAAGGTAAATATATGTTTTGTGAATTTTTTTGTTTGGATAAGAAAACATCTGTCTTGTTTTTCTATTGTATATCAGGTATCGGTATGATGTCAGGATTTTCCATCAAGATGGAAGCCTTGTGTCCGACCGGCATTTTAC
>NZ_JBQCVS010000315.1:0-229 GCF_051958155.1 Neisseria sp. P0014.S009
TGTCTTTGCTCGGTGTGGTTTGGCCGCTGACTTGTCCTTCTTCATCGACTTCTATGGCCTGACGCTGTTTGCTGCCGGCAGTTTGAATAATAGTGGCGTCAATGACGGCGGCGGATGCTTTCTTTACTTTTAGGCCTTTTTCAGTCAGTTAGCGGTTAATCAGTTCCAGCAATTCGGACAGGGTGTCGTCTTGCGCCAGCCAGTTGCGGTAGCGGCATAAGGTGCTGTA
>NZ_JBQCVS010000316.1:0-229 GCF_051958155.1 Neisseria sp. P0014.S009
TGTAACGATACCGATGTTTTTAAATGGGCTTTTCATGATAGTAGGCCGTCTGAAAGTAAGTGTCTAATCTATCCAGATATCGCGCTCGAGGCGGTCGAGGCGTTCGTTTAGGCGGGCACCGTCGTCACGCAGTTTGTCCACTTCTTCCAACCATGCGGCAAGCGTGGCTTGGTCGAGAACAGGGGATTCGGGTTCGCGTGAAAAGTCGCTGATTTGCTCGGCAATGCTT
>NZ_JBQCVS010000317.1:0-229 GCF_051958155.1 Neisseria sp. P0014.S009
CGCGAATCCATGTTGAGGGCGCCGCCTGCAATACCCGTTTTAAGGTTAACCGCCCATGCGCCGTATTTGGACGGGACGTTGATGTTGATAACTTTAGTATTGTTTTGGAGGTTGGAAGATTGGGGCGGAGCCATATTGTATTGAACCATTTCCCCGTTATTCCCCTGAAAGCGGCAAATACCGCTGACAGGATCAAATTGTCCGGGGCAACCGTTGTCATAGACGTTAA
>NZ_JBQCVS010000318.1:0-229 GCF_051958155.1 Neisseria sp. P0014.S009
TCCCGTTTCCATACCGAACCGCCCTTAGCCTACACCGCACAAAACCGCACCGCCATCCTGCTGCTCAACCCCGGCACGCCTGACGCGCCCACTGCTGCCGCAGTCAAGCCTTACTTGACAGAATTTCTGTCCGATCAACGTGTTGTCGAACTGCCCAAGCTCTTATGGCAACCGATATTGCGCGGCGTGGTATTGACTTTTCGCCCGAAAAAAAGCGCGCATGCCTATG
>NZ_JBQCVS010000319.1:0-229 GCF_051958155.1 Neisseria sp. P0014.S009
ATCCAGAAATGCGCCTCAACCAAAGTGCTGCTGTACATTTCATTTTTGCCGAACAAGCGGGGAATCATCTAGTAAACGGAACCGATGGTTACAAAGCCCACCCAGCCCAATGCGCCGGCGTTAACGTGTGCAACAGTCCAGTCGGTGTAGTGGCTCAGAGCTTTAACGTTTTTGATAGACATCATCGGGCCTTCGAAGGTAGACATACCGTAGAAATACAGAGAAACGA
>NZ_JBQCVS010000320.1:0-229 GCF_051958155.1 Neisseria sp. P0014.S009
CCCCTGGCTTTCGCGCCTCAGCGTCAGATGGGGTCCAGCGTGCCGCCTTCGCCACCGGAGTTCCTGTGGATATCAACGCATTTCACCGCTCCACCCACAGTTCCGCACGCCCCTACCCCCCTCGAGGCCGCCCGTACCCGGGGCCGTTCTCTGGTTGAGCCAGAGGATTTCACCCCGGACGCGGCAGCCCGCCTACGCGCCCTTTAAGCCCAGTGATTCCGAACAACGT
>NZ_JBQCVS010000321.1:0-229 GCF_051958155.1 Neisseria sp. P0014.S009
GTGCGTAGGCGGCCGCCTAAGTCAGTTGTGAAATACCCCGGCTCAACCGGGGGGGTGCGATTGATACTGGGCGGCTCGAGTAACAGCGAGGTTGGCGGAATTGACGGTGTAGCGGTGAAATGCATAGATATCGTCAAGAACACCGATAGCGAAGGCAGCCAACTAGGGGTTAACTGACGCTGAGGCACGAAAGTGCGGGGATCAAACAGGATTAGATACCCTAGTAGTC
>NZ_JBQCVS010000322.1:0-229 GCF_051958155.1 Neisseria sp. P0014.S009
GTATTGACGCTGAGGCACGAAAGCGTGGGGATCAAAATCCTGTTTGATCCCCACGCTTTCGTGCCTCAGCGTCAATACAGGCCCAGCAAGCTGCCTACGCAATTGGTGTTCTATGACATATCTATGCATTTCACCGCTACATGTCACATTCCGCCTACCTCAACCTGATTCAAGTCCGACAGTATCAAAGGCAATTTAACAGTTAAGCTGCTAGCTTTCACCTCTGACT
>NZ_JBQCVS010000323.1:0-229 GCF_051958155.1 Neisseria sp. P0014.S009
GGTGAGTCGGACGATGCGCCACATCAGTTCGGGCTCGTATTTTTTCAAATCGTCGAGGTCAGCTTGTTCGGGCAGGTCGGCGGCGAGTGTTGCGCCTAAGTCAGGCAGTTGTTCATACAACCTCGCCACGATATGCGAATGCACTCCGGCCTTTTTTTCAGCGTTCAAGATTTCGTGTTTCGCCGCTTGGAAATATTGCTCCTGCGCCGTCATTGCGGAGCTGTAATCG
>NZ_JBQCVS010000324.1:0-229 GCF_051958155.1 Neisseria sp. P0014.S009
AAGACGAAAGTGACATCAAAATCGACCCGCAAAAAGCCGAACGCAAAGTCATCAATATTTTGGCAAATAAACCTAAAACCTGCGGTTTTTAATTCCATTTAATTTTCAGACGGCCTTTCGGTAGCGATTTACCGAAAGGCCGTCTGAATATTCAAATTTAAAATTTTTCTATTCTTTTTTCTCTATTCTTTTCCTGACAAACCGTGCAGCAGCAATCCCAATACGTCTT
>NZ_JBQCVS010000325.1:0-229 GCF_051958155.1 Neisseria sp. P0014.S009
CTGTTGGCCAGGCGGGCGGTATCGACGGCCAGATCCTGACTGCCGCTTTGGCTGATGCGGCCGCTGTTGTCCAATACGGGGGCGGCAATGTCGAGAAGGCCGCCGTCGATTTGGTCGCTGTTGCCGATATGGGCGCTGCGGATGCGGGTTTCTGAGGTGCTGAGAATGCGGCCGCTGTTGTTCAGGCTGCTTGTGCTGTCGATGCTGCTTTGGCCGTGGGCGTAAAGGG
>NZ_JBQCVS010000326.1:0-217 GCF_051958155.1 Neisseria sp. P0014.S009
TGGTTGGTCGCAAACAGTTGGCTGCCGTTGACGGCGTCTTTGCTGTTGGCATTGAGGTCGCCGTCGGCTACGTTGGTCACTTTGTTGCCGGCGTTGTTCAAACCGTCTTTGGTCAGTTTGACATCACCCGCTTTAACACCGTCTTGGGTCAATGCGACATCGTCGCCTACTTTCACACCGTCGTTGTTCACGGTGGTGTCGCCGGCTTCGACGCTGT
>NZ_JBQCVS010000327.1:0-212 GCF_051958155.1 Neisseria sp. P0014.S009
CTACCGCAACTGGCTGGCGCAAGACGACACCCTGTCCGAATTATTGGAACTGATTAACCGCCAACTGACCGAAAAAGGCCTAAAAGTAAAGAAAGCATCCGCCGCCGTCATTGACGCCACCATTATTCAGACCGTCGGCAGCAAACAGCGTCAGGCCATAGAAGTCGATGAAGAAGGACAAGTCAGCGGCCAAACCACACCGAGCAAAGACA
>NZ_JBQCVS010000328.1:0-212 GCF_051958155.1 Neisseria sp. P0014.S009
GCTCATGGAAAATCCCCTAAATGTCTTGGTGGGAATTTAGGGGATTTTGGGGAATTTTGCAAAGGTCTCGGCCTTTGAACACAAACAGTAAATGTAATAAAAAAACGCAATCTGAAATAGATTGCGTTTTTTCGAAAACTGGCACGCCCACGGGGAATCGAACCCCGGTTACCGCCGTGAAAGGGCGATGTCCTAACCGCTAGACGATGGGC
>NZ_JBQCVS010000329.1:0-207 GCF_051958155.1 Neisseria sp. P0014.S009
GTGAGTGCGCAAAGCCATCTGAAGGCGATGTGTTTGAACCTTTTGAAAGCCGCCAACAGACTAAGTGCGCCTGTTGCTGCCTAAAAGGCGGTCGGATGCCTGATTATCGGGTATCCGGGGAGGATTAAGGGGGGATATTTGGGTAAAATCAGGAGTAATTAGGAGCGGAAATAGACGAAAACCTGTGTTTGGATTTCGGCTGTCGGG
>NZ_JBQCVS010000330.1:0-205 GCF_051958155.1 Neisseria sp. P0014.S009
GTCTTGGGTCAATGCGACATCGTCGCCTACTTTCACACCGTCGTTGTTCACGGTGGTGTCGCCGGCTTCGACGCTGTCTACCACCAGGTCTTTGTTCAGCTTGACGGTCACTTTATCATCTTGGGCTTCGGTGGTGATGTTGTCGTCGCCGGCAACGGTCACGGTAGCGCCGAGTTTTTCGATATTGGTGCTGCCGCTGTCGCCG
>NZ_JBQCVS010000331.1:0-201 GCF_051958155.1 Neisseria sp. P0014.S009
TTGCACTCATGGGCATTGGCGGGGGTAATGTGCAGTTTCTCGATATAGCCTTCCGCATCGGTACGGGTATGTTGTTTGTAGCCGAGTTTGTAGAGGCCGTTTTTCTTTATCCAACGGGCATCTTTGTCTTTGCTCGGTGTGGTTTGGCCGCTGACTTGTCCTTCTTCATCGACTTCTATGGCCTGACGCTGTTTGCTGCCG